>JBHELH010000352.1:0-5018 GCA_046263215.1 Gemmatimonadaceae bacterium
GGTCCCGGGATCCGTGCGCGGCGGGCGTCTGCGCCGGCTCGACGCGACCTCCGCGCGCTCGGCGAGCCGCTCGAGATCTGCGTCGCTCATCGTGCGCCAGTCGTCGGGGATCGGACTGAGACGCCGCTTCTCGGCACCCGAGTCGAAGCAGAGCCACCCATCCTTGAACGTCCCCTTGAGCTGCAAGTGGGGTGACACCCGCACTTCGGGGTATACGGCGAAGACATCCCACCAGACGCCGCGCGCATCGGTGAAGTTTCGATGCGTGGCGCCGAGGCTCGCCGCCACTTCGGCGTCGCCCATCGCCCAGCGCGCGGCGCGCTGCGTCTTGTCGGCGCGCCGACGGCGGCGCAGCGAGATCGCGCGCTTGGCTGCGTCGCTCGCGATCTGAAGGGCTTCCTCGATCCTGATGAGCTCCCCGGTGTCGGCCTTGCGCGGCGGGTTGCCGGAGCAGGCCTCGGCGAGCGCGCGGTCGAGCGTAAGCTCGGCGTCGCGCAGGTCGGGGAGCAGAGGGTTCGTTTGGCCAGATTCCAAGGGGAGCTCCGTGAGCGCAGCCTGACGATGGCGCAACGGGCGTGCCGGGATGAAGCCGGGCGCGGCTGCGGCCCCTGCCCCTTCAGGATCGCCGGTCGCCTGCGCAACCTCGCCCAGCGAGCCGACTAACGGCCGGCTGCTGTCCAGCTGCACGAGGAGAGATTCCCGGCCTTAAGACCGCGAGGCAGATTTCATCTGTACGTCCGTCTCGTGCGGCCATGCCGCTGTAGCGCGCCATGCTAATGGACCTCGCACTCCCAGCCCAAAACCGCACGATGTGCGCGTTCAACGTGCGCTGCCCCACTTGCGTGGGAGCCGTCGCAGTAACCCTCATGACAGCGTCTGCGTGCCACTCCGCGGCGCGGCCACCCGTGGTCACTCCGCCGTCGACGGCCTCCCCTGCTCCGCCCACAGCTGAGCGAGTCCGCCACGCCTTCGCGGATTCCGTCCGTCTGGTCACCAGCGACATCCCGAACTTCTGGCGCGCGTATGATCTCGCCGCGGGAAAGGACAGCGCCGAGCGCGTTCGCATCTTCGAGGAGCTGTATCTGCGTCCGGGCTCGGCGGGGCTGCGCGACTGGATCCGCGCGCGGCTCGTGGACAACGACGTCGTGCGGCGACGACTGATCGAGGCGGGTTGGACCGCCGAGCACATGGACGAGTGGCGCAGACTCCCGCGCGGTACACCCCAGCGCGATAGCCTCGAGCGCGCGGCTACTCCCCTCGCCCAGCACTCGGCCGCCGAGGAGCTCGCGCGCACCGTCGCGGCGTACCCGCGCTACTTCGCCGCGATACGCGCGACAACGCTCGCCGTCGACACGGCGTCCGCGGTGACCGGCGCCATCCGCCGCGGGCTGCGTCGACTGAGCGAGCTGTATCCCGAGGCGCGTTACCCCGACGTGTACTTCCTCATCGGCAAGCTCACGAGCGGCGGGACGGTCGGGCCGAGCGGAATGCTCATCGGAACCGAGCAGCTCTCGAGCGGCCCGGACACGCCGCGCGACGAGCTGCCGCAGTGGGAACAGGCCGCGACGCGGACCAACTCGTTCGCGCAGCTACCGGGGCTCGTGGTGCACGAGGCCGTGCACTCGCTTCAAGCGAGCCGTGCGCCGCGGAAGCTGCTCGAGCGCGCGCTCCGTGAAGGGGTGCCGGACTTTCTCTCCGAGCTCGTCGTCGGGCCGTGGCACGCGGAGAGCGAGCGTCAGCGTTATGGCCGCGCACACGAGCGCGAGGTGTGGCTCGACTTCAAGGACGAGATGCTGAGCGACTCGACGACGCGCACGTGGATGTACAACGGAACGGTGCTGCCGCCGAGGAACCACGGCGCGACGGACATCGGCTACTGGGTCGGGTACGCGATCGCGAAGAAGTACTACGAGCGCGCGGCGGACAAGCGGGCGGCGGTGCGCGAGCTGATTCTCGTGCCGGATGCGGAGCGGTTGCTGCGGGACAGCGGATACCCGGCGTACGCGGAGTCGCTGCCCTAGGCTAGCGCGCGCCTCCCGAGGGGGCGGCCCGTCGCCAAACCTCTCCTTGCCGGACCTGCCGGCCTCTGCCTTGCGCTGTACCTGCCCTGACAGCACAGTTGCGATAGGGACGATCCGGGGACGCTATGGTCGGTCGGGCGCTCGAGGCGGTACTACGGAAGTTCGACGAGTCGAAGGAAGTGCGCGACGGCGAGCGCGTGCTGGAGCTCTGGCGGGACGCCGACAGCGGCGAGGTCAGGCTGCGCGACCGCGCAGTGAAGCACGTCGTCGCCGTCGACGAGCACCAGCTGGAGCTTACCATCATGGGCCTGGGCCAGCCGGTCAACGCCGCCACGGTCGCGTCGCTCTTGTGCCGCATCTACGACCAACCGGAGCAGTACTTCGGGACGAGGGTGCTGCCCGTGCGCAGCCGGGCTACGCGGAGGCGGATGGAATGATGACGCGCAAGACACGAGTCGAGCCCGCCCTGACCCGCAAGCAGTGGGAGAAGGCACTCGCGGGACCCGCGCTGTGGGAGCCGAGCACGGCGCACATGGACATGGCCCTCGGCAACGCGATGCTGCCCGACGGCGACCGGCGGAAGCTCACGCGCCTCCAGGCCATCAACCTCCGCGCCGCGGCCACGTTCTTCGAGTCCGGCGTCATGCCCGGGCCGGAGACGCGCGCGCAGCTCGTCACCGTGCTCCGCGCGACGGTCGGCGCGATCGAGGCAATCCTACCGCCGCGTTAAGGGCGCGGGTCGTCCCAGCGACGGCGGGGCGTCCCCGGGGGCGGTGATGGATCCGTCGGCCGAGGCGATGCGCGACGTAGCAGGTCGACGAGCTGGTCGTCATGGTAGTCGGCCCAGTCCTTCGGCCAGTCGCTCATGTCGATGTCCCGCGCGCCGGCCGTGAAGCGCAGCACGGGCGGGCCGCCGATCTCGGGATGCCGGATCACGCAGACGGTCCAGTACCGGCCGCCGGGGTAGCGGAACGTGCGCACAACGCCCAGGTCGGTGACGTCGGGCCGCTCTTCCTCCGGGACCTGAGCGTGCGCAGCCGGCGGCAGGTCGGCCAACTCCTGCGCCCGTCGGAGTGCGCGCTCCTGCTGGCGGGCGGCCTCCTCACCGCGCACCTCCCGCAGCGAGCGCAACTTTCGAGGCGGAATGATCTGGGCCCGCCCAAGAAGCACCTCCAGCCCCTCGTCGGTCAGCTCGCTCCAACCCTTTGGGAGCTCGGGAAGCCGGCGCTTCTCGTCCTCGGCCTTCGTCTCGAAGACAAGCCAGCCCGTCTGGTACATGGCCGCGAGGTAGTCCTCGGTCTTCGTCGGCGGGTGGATGGCTTCCGGCACGACGTCCCAGACCCGCCACTCGCGCCCGCTTTTGTCGGTGAACTCTCGGACCGCCATGATCCCCCTTTCACGCTCGAGGATGTGACCAGCATCACAGGGCTACCCCACGCGCAAATGCTCGCAATTTACGGGCTAGCGGACGCGGCCGTTGCGGCGCGGGTTGTGCATTCCTCTGCGTTGCGCAACCGAACAGCGCCCGATGCTGGGCCCCATACTGGAACCCCACTTGCCGGAATGCCCTACACTGTGGCGATGCGGGAGTTCACGGACTCAGCAGGACTGGGGTGGCGCGTGTGGCCCACGACGCCGCGCGTCGGTTCGGTCTACGACCAGAGTCTCAGGTCGGGGTGGCTGACCTTCGAGAGCGCCACCGGCAGCCGCAGGCGTTTGGCGCCGATCCCGCGCGGGTGGGAGGACGCGACCCGCGAGCGCCTGGAGCTCATGTGCCGGGCTGCTGAGGCTGTCCAGCGCACCGGCACAACGCCCGATCCGGACGCGCCAGACGCGCTCGAGGGGCCGCTCGGCAGCGGCGAGCCGCCACCGCCGGAGCGCTAATGACCGACTGCCGGCGTCAGAGTGTCGGCGTGCGCAGATCCAACGGCGAGCGGAGCGCGGGGCCGTGGAATGCGGTGGGAGCCGCTGCCGCCGCGATCTCCCTACGGCTTGGAGACGAGAAGCCCCACGCCGGCCGATCGGCGCCGGCCGTTGGCATCCCTGACAGTGACGTCCAGCCAGTAGGACCCCGGCGGCCGGTCCCCGAGATCGAGCGTGCGATGTCGCCTCGCCGCGGGCCCACGAGCCGTCTCGTCGTAGGTGATCCTGATCGGCTCGACCGAGCTCCCGAGCAAGCGACGGAAGCCGGACTCGTTCTTCGTGAGCGTGACCGTCGCCGTGTACGCGCTCCCCTTTTCGAGCCCGCAGACATCGTAATAGACGTCCAGGTTGTCACCCGCTTCGCGCTCCCCGATGGCGTCGACGAGCACCGATAAGGGCCGCCGCCGCGTAGACGGCGCGCGCGGGCTCGGCTCGTCGTCGCTCTTCCCTTGTAGAGCCACCGTCGGAGCGTCGTCGACCACAGCGCAGCGCGAGCGGTGCTTCGTGGCGAAGTGCGCGCCGTAGTAGGAGCCGACGAGGAGCGCGGAGCTCGCCGCGACGCCGGCCCAGAATCGACGGCCCCGCGCCGCCCCGTAGGCTTTCACCCGCGCGACCCCGAAGCCCGCGGCAGCCACGGCTGCCCTGGCGCGTGGCCACTGCGCCCCGAGCAGCCGGCGCCGCAGGCCCAGCTTCGGCCCCTGCTGCTTGATCAGCGCCAGCCCCGCCTGGAGCGCCCGGTCGAGTGCGACTGACGGCTCCGGCCCGAACGGCTCGCGGGAGTCCGGATCGCCAGGATCCTCCACCGCGCGCGCCGGTTGGGTTGGCGACACGCCCGCCGCGAGGAGCGTCCGCGCCCTGCCGACCCTCGCTCTAGAGGTCTGCTCATTGAGCGCAGCAACTACCTCCTCGCCCGACTGGAACCGGTCGCCAGGCTCCTTGGCCAGGAGCCGCTCGATGACGGCGAAGACCTCGCGCTCCTCGTCCGTCCGCAGTTTCGGGCGCGGCACCGGGGCCTTGATGTGGTTCATCAGGATCGCGAACGCATCCTCGCCGTCGAACGGCGTCACGCCGACG
>JBHELH010000353.1:0-2869 GCA_046263215.1 Gemmatimonadaceae bacterium
CGTCGCGCGATCTCAAGTGACGGTCCGAGCATGACTTCCGTACAAACTCCGTACGGGAACGCTTCTTCCCCATAGAAACTCTGCGGGCGGTTGCGCTGTCATATCAGGTGACACCCGCGATCACGAAGCGTTCTCCGATGAACACCAACGCGATCCTTCCCTCCAATTACTCGCTCGAGTCGAGCAGCGACGTCGAGCGGCAGATGCTGCAGGCGCAGCTCGGCGAGCAATACCAGGTCGTGCGCGAGCTGGGGCGCGGCGGGATGGGTGTCATCTTCCTCGCGCGCGACGTCGCGCTACACCGGCTCGTCGCCATCAAGATGCTGCGCCACGAGTACGCGCACTCGGAGCAGCACCGCGAGCGCTTCCGGCGCGAGGCGCGCGTCGCCGCGCGGCTCACGCACCCGAACGTCGTCGCCGTGCACACGTACGGCGAGACGCCGGACCTCGTCTACCTCGTCATGCGCTACGTGCACGGCGAGTCACTCGGCGTTCGGCTGCGCCGCGAGGGGCGGATCGCGCCCGAGCCGGCGCGCAAGCTGCTCGCCGATCTCGCGCTCGTGCTCGAGTACGCGCACCGCGAGGGCATCGTCCACCGCGACCTCAAGCCGGAGAACATCCTGCTCGAGCGCGGCAGCGACCGCCCGCTGCTCACCGACTTCGGCGTCGCGCTGATCTGCTCGGCCGATCCGTCGCCGGACGAGGTGCGCCGCGCGTTCGGTACGCCGCAGTACATGTCGCCCGAGCAGGCCGCGGGCGAGGTCGACCTCGACGGGCGCAGCGACATCTACTCGCTCGGCGTGCTTGCGTACGCGATGCTCACCGGCGACGTGCCTTTCGACGGCCCGAGCTTCGAGGCGATCGCGGCGCAGCACATCGCCACGCCGCACGAGCCGCTGGCCGAGGCCGCGCCCGACGTGCCGAAGCCGCTCGCCGAGGTCATCGAGTGGTGCCTCGAGAAGGAGCGCACGGCTCGCTGGCAGACCGCTCGCGAGCTGCACGAGGCGCTCGCCGCCTGCGCGCCCGGCGCGACGGGCTGGGTGCGCCGCAGCGCCGCCGTCATCCGCGGCCTCGGTCGCTCGCGCACCGCGGCAGCCCTCACGGTCGTCGCCGCCTCGCTCAAGCAGCTGATGCTGAGGTGGCCAGGGATCTGAGGGTAGAGGGTGGAGGGTGGAGGGTAGAGAAAACCGACGGGCCGGCGTAAGTGCGCCGGCCCGTGTGCTTTCTCCACCCTCTGCCCTCTACCCTCCACCCTCCATTGCGCCCGGCCTACCGCATGCCCATCTAGAACGGTGTGACTGAACGCCGCGACCCTGACGCATTGGTGGCGCGACTCGAGGCGCTCGAGCGGTCGGTTGCCAGCCTGACGGACGAGGTCCGGAGGCTCAGCGCGCAGGCCGATGGGCGCCTCGATGGGACCTCTACGCCGGCTCACACGGCGCCTCGGCGTGCCACCGCGGAACCTCCCGAGGGCTCTCTCCACCCTCCACCCTCTACCCTCCACCCTACCGTGTGGACGACGGATGAGGTGGAGTCCCTCGTCGGCCGCTACGGGATGCTCGCCATCGCGACGCTCACCGGGCTCGCGGCAGTCGGCACGTTTCTCGGATGGGCGATCACCTACGGGCTCCTCGGCCCGTCCGCGCGCGTTGCCCTGGGGCTCGCGGTCGCGGGGGCGCTCGGCGCGGCAGGATTGAGGTTACGGCGACGCGAGCGCTCGTTCGGGGCGACGCTGCTCGGTCTCTCGCTCGCCACGACGCAGCTTTGCGCGTGGGCGGCCGGGCCCCTGCTCGCCCTCGTGCCGACGTGGGTCGCGCTGACTCTCGCGGCGGCGGTGTCGATCGCGCTCGCGGCCTTCGCGCAGCGCGAGCACGACGAGCCGCTCTGGTGCGTCGGGTTCGGCGGCGCGGCCGTCGCGCCCTTCGTCGCGAGTCCCGATCGGGTCAGCGCCACGCTCGTCGCCACGTACGGCCTGATCGTGCTGCTCGCGGGCTGCTACGCGCTCGCCGCCCGCGGGTGGCCGATCGCGAGCCGCGTCTTCGGTGCCGTGACCGCGCTCTTCGTCGGCGCGCTGATGTGGATGCCGGAGAACCAGGCCGGGCCGCTCCTCGCCGTCGCACTCCCCATCGTAGTTGCGTTGGTCGGCGTACTCCCCTTCGTGGTCGTCCTCCGTTCTCAGTCCTCGATCGGCCCGTACCGCTCCCGGATCCGCAACCTCGGCTTCTTCGCCGCCGTTGCCGCGCTCCGCGCCGCGTTCGCGACGCGACTGCCGCTCGACGCCGAAGGCGTCGCCGGCGCGATCGCCGCAGCCGGCATCCTCTGGCTCATTATGCTCGATCGGACCGCCGACGCGCCGGCGGACGATCTCTTCGGCGGCCTCCTGCCGCACACGGCGACGATCGCCGAGTGGATCGACGGCGCGTGGATCTCGCTCACCTTCGCCGTCGCGCTGGTGGTGGCAGCCGATGCGGCCCGCTGGACGAATGCGGCGCTCGCCGGCACGTCCGGGCTGGCGCTGCTTCCCATCCTGGCGCGCCGCCCCGCCGGCGCGCTACGCGATGCGGCAGTGTTCGCGGCTGCCGTGTGCGTGCTGGCGGCCGTGCTCTTCGCCGGCAACGACAGGCGAGACGAGACCACGGCTGCCGTCGCCGCGACCGCTATCGTCTTCTTCGCCGCGAATCGCACCTGGCCGAGCTACTCGTGGGTGTGGGTCGGCGGCGTCGCCCTGGTCACTGCGAGCGTGTCGGCGCTGCTCCTCCTCGGCCAGCGGCCAGCCTACGCGTACACGCCGTTCGCCACCCGCGCGTCGGCAACGGCGTCCGCCGTCGCCGCGTGCTGGGCGATCGCGGCGCGCCTCGCCCCGCTTCTC
>JBHELH010000354.1:0-6540 GCA_046263215.1 Gemmatimonadaceae bacterium
ACCTCGCGCGTCATCCTCACAGCAAGCGGCCGAGCCCGCTTGGTGGCGACGCGAACGTCGTACGCGCCGTCCGCTCTGGTGTTACGGCGTGCGCGTGGCTTCCGTGCGCAGGCGGAGCACCGAGTCGGCGCCGGTCGTTGAGTACCGCGCTACCGTGGTGCCCACCAGCTTGCCGTCGCGCAGCCGCATTACGCTGCGCGTGCGCACCTGAACGCCCTTGCGCAGCACGCTCTCGTACGGGCCGTTCTCGGTCACGATGCTGTCACCGGCAACTGCGACGACACGCGTCGGGACCGGCGGTCGGTTCGGCAGCGTCATCGTCCAACCCGACGTGTCGGCGCTCGCGTTGAGCTGCGAGACGACGGCGGTGGTGTCGCCCGTCTCGGGAACGGCGCGCACGGTCCACCGCCCGGCGACGTCGGCGAGCGAGATCGTGGCCGGCGGCGTGGCAGTCGCCGCGACAGCACCCGTGGCAGTGTCCGTGGCGGCGTCATCCGACCTCGCGCACGCGAGAACGGCGATCGCGGTGCAGCAGGAGATGAACGCAAAGCGGCGCATCATCGCACCCTCCATGTGGGGACGTGCTGTAACGGCGACCAGCTGTCGAGGAGCGGGACGAACATACGCGCGCCGCGGCCGCCGAGCAAAGGTACGCCCGGCACCCGGGGCGGGTGGTCAGCGCAGCGCGACGAGCTTCGACACCTGGTAGCGCACGCCGGCGTCATTGGCCAACGTGCCGATTTCCAGGAAGGTGGGGTAACCGAGCGTCGGATGATATGAGACAACGACCGGACCACCACTCTCGGCCATCTCGATCGCTCGGGCGAAGAGCGCGTCGATCGTGTCGAACAGCTCGAGCAGCAGCGGCCGTGGCATCACCAGAGCACGCGCGTCGACTACCCGCCCGTCCCGCACTTCCACCCGCGCCGGCGTGACGGCGTCGGGGCCGCAGAAGCAGACGCGCCGCAGGTCGTAGCTGTACGAGCGCGGTCCCAACGCCTGCCACTGCGTCAAGCGCAGACGCAACTCTGCCGCCGAGCCAGTGCCCTCGGTCCCGGGGTTGTCCTCGGCGTCTGGTCCGACGCCCGCCGAGCAGCTACCGGTGCCGGAGAGCACGACCCCCAGGATCAGAGTCCCCACGAGCGCGGTAACCCTGCGCACGGCGGATGGACGATGGGGTAGGTGCGAGATTAGGAAGGGCGGATGGCGTTCTGCACCTCGCCCAACCCCGCCGCTCGGCGTCGCGTCACCGCGCCGGTCGTCCCTCCGAGTCGCCCGGCTCCGCGGGTCGAAAGTGGAGGTCCCACGCCAGCCAGAGCGCGCGCGAGAACGGGTAGAACAGCACCGGCAGCGCGATCATGAGGAACGGCCCGCCGTACTGCAGCGCCGTCCACGGGACGTCGGGCCAACTCGCGATGATCCAGACGACGATTGCGCCGACGCCGAGCAGCTCGGCCGCGACCAGGTTCACGGCAACGGCACCGAACCAATGGTCTTCGCTCTCCCCCCGCTCGACGGCGAGCCCACACGTCGGGCACGCCGGCATCAGCCGGAACCACGTGCGGAAGATGCCGCGGTTCCCGCAGCGCGGGCAGCGCAGGCCGAGCGCGCGCGCGGTCACGCGGAGGAAGCTCGGGGGCACGATCAATACTCGTGCAGCACGAGCGCCAGCACGCCGTAGGCGTGAGAGCCCGGCTGGGCGCGATACTCTCGCCCGCGTGAGACGTGTCGGTACTCGATCGTGTACGCGCGCCGTCGCACGCCGATCCCGAGCTCGTACTGACCGACTATCGTGCGGCGCTCGGCGCCGCTGCTCGCGCGCAAGGTGTTCCCTTCGACGAAGAGGTCGCGCAGGACGACGTCCTGACGGTAGCCGGTGAGTACGTACAGCCGCATAGGTCGGTCGATCTCCGGTTCGGCGGGCACCCAAGGCAGCATGCCGCGAAGGCCGAGTCGCGCGTCGGCGCCGACGTGCAGGGCCGTCCGAACGTTGCCCACGGTCGCTCCCCAGCTCAGCCCCAGCCGGCCGGCGCGCGCGCCGTCAAAGGCTCGCTCACGAGTCAGCCGGTCGTCATACCGGATCGCGATGCCGGGCTCGAACGCGAGCTGGTGCGCCCAGCCGAGTTGCCGCTCGTTGCTCAGCACGCGGTGCAACGCGTTCTGAACGTCGGCGGCGAGCGACGGGCGGCCGGTGACACCCAACGTGAGCTGGACCGAGCGAACCCGGCGCGGGGAGATGGCGCGCGCGATTCCCGACGCGTAGAGCCAACCCGCGTAGGGCCGCTCGCCGGCAATGGGGACCGCGGCGTCGCGCCGCGGCGTGTAGATCTCCTGGCCAAGCTCCAGTATCGTGGCGACACATCCTCGGTCGCGCGCGGTGACGCTTTCGCACGGCGGCTTCCCGCCGGCGAGTCGGCGAGCCCACCGCGGAGCGCCGGGCCACGCGGCCGCGAAGCGGGTTCCGTGCGTGTAGTCGTAGTCGGGCGGCGGGCCGCCGCCTCGTAGGGCGATCAGGTCATGCTCAACCGCGAGGCGGAGCGAGCGATCGGCGTCCGGACTCTGAGCCGCCGCGATCGTGCACATCGGCAGCGGCACCAGCAAAAGCAGCACGCCGACAACCAGCGTCGGACGACGACTCATGCTACGAAGGGTAGGCACCGCGGTAGCGTCGCGCAGCGGGCGAGTACACACGAGTACACAAATGATCGCAGGCGATGACCCCACCCGCGTCCGCGCTGGCGGCCCCATGGTTGCACTCGTCTGCCGCGATCTTGCCTCCGGCGACACCGTGCACGAATCCACGAATCCCGACACGGCGCCGCGCGGCGGGCCTCCGGACGAGGCGACACGCGCGCGCATCGTCCGACTCGCCTTCGGCAGCGACGAGCAGCGCTACGAGCAGTTCCTCGCCGCGCTGCGGGAGGTGACACCCCCCGACGTCGAGGTGATCCTCCGCGGCAGCGCCGTCACCGGCACGCGCTGGGCCGACGGCCAGCCGTTCGACATCGACGGTCCAGGCACGAGCGACCTCGATATCACGTTCCTCGGGCGCGAGATGCTGAAGTTCTGGGACTCGTTCTACATCCCGGGGTTGCACACCGTGCCGCTGAGTGACGAGCATCCTGACGCGTCGAAGACGTTCACGCCGCTGCGCCGCGCGCTGTGCACGCTCGCGGGCCGCCCGGTGAACCTCCAGGCATCGGCCGGGATGGTGCAGTTCGCGCGCGACGTGCTCTTCGACCAGCCGTACGTCACGCTGATCGAGAGGCGGGAGTCGCGCGACGACGACGGTGACGAGGCCCACCGGGACGCCGACGGCGAGCAGTGATGCCGATGTGACGCGGCGGCTGCTCAGCTACAATATCCGCTACGGCGGCACGGGCCGCGAGGTGGCGCTGGCGTCGGTCATCGGCGCGGCGGCCCCGGACGTCGTCGTGCTGCAGGAGGCGACCGACCCGCGCGTCGTCGCGCGGCTCGCCGGAGCGGGCGCGTTCGCGGCATGGGGATCGCGGCCGGGCTACTCGACCGGCTTCCTGAGCCGCGTCCCCGTCGCGCACCACGCCTGGCACCACCCGCGGTCGTCGCGACACGCCTTCCTCGAGGTCGCGCTCGAGGGAACGGACCTTCGCGTCTTCGGCTTGCACCTCAGCGCCTGGTTCTCGAGCTGGAGCGAGCGCCGGCGCGCGCGCGAGATCCGCGCACTGCTCGACGGCATCCGTGAGCACCAGGAGGGCTTCCACGTCATCGCCGGTGATTTCAACGCGCTCGCGCCCGGGGAGCTGCTCGAGGTCGCGCGGATGCCGCGCTGGATCCGCGCGATGGTCTGGCTCAGCGGCCGCGACATCGCGCGCGACACGATCCAGGTGATGCTCGACGAGGGTTACGTCGATGCCTGGCGCACTCTCCGCGCAGGCGATGCCGGCTACACGTTCCCGACGTGGGACCCGCACGTCCGCCTGGACTACGTCTTCACGCCGCAGCGCTACGCGTCGCGGCTCAGCGCGTGCGAAGTCATCCGCACACCCGACGTCGACGTTCGAGCCGCTTCCGACCATCTGCCATTGGCGGTGGAGATCGACTGGAGACTGCGGACTGCGGACTCACACCGGCGGAAAGCTTCGAGGTGGCGCGAGTAGCGTCCCGAGGGTTCTCGTCCGCAGTCCTCAATCCGCAGTCGGTTGCGTCGGCCCCCCGCCCGCCTCGGCGAGGCGCATGCGGAGGTCGTCGAGGGCGGCCTGCCACGGCCGCTGGTCGGTCTGCTGCGACCAGATCTCAGCGAGCTCGGAGCTCGTGACTACGTAGTCGAGCGCGCGCGTCGCGAGCACGAGCGCGTCCAAGTCCTTGGATCCGTCGGCCCCGAGTGGCGGGTCGGTTTGCGAGGCGAGCCAGCGCAGCGCCGGCTCCGGGAGCTCGGGGTGCGGTCGCCCGTGGAGCGCGGCGACGAGCTCCGCGGCGGCGAGGGCCACCTGCGCGCGCCGCGTATCGAGGTGCGGGTCGGGCGACTCGACGGCCACGCGCAGCGCGCGCACGACCGGCTCGGCGCCGGCGCTCGGATCGAGCCCCTGGAGCCAGTCGAGCGCCTCATCACTCGCGAACCCGTCGACACTCCAGATGCCCATAAAACCGGCTATCAGCTATCAGCTATCAGAAATAGGGATGGCGGCCCTGCGGGCCGCTTATCCGATGCACCCTTGTGAGAGTAAGACGCGGGTGGGGCGTCGGAGGTCTCGACACCGGGCGAAAGGTCTGCCGGGTTGTGCCAGACCCGCCAATGCAATAAGCCCGACGCTCCGCGCCGGGCCGTCCCAAGTACTGATAGCTGATAGCTGATAGCTGATAGCTGATAGCTGATAGCTGATAGCTGATAGCAGTGGTGCGCTTTGCGGGCCGCTCTCAATCCCCCGTCGGGATCACGCCGGCGCCTTCGACCATCAGGATTACCGTCCGCTCCGGCGCGCGCGTGCGGTGGATGACCCCCTTCGGGACCACGAAGCCCTGGCGCGGGACGAGCTCCACGACGCGGCCCTCCGGCTGCTCGAGGTCGATCAGCAGCCGTCCGTCGACGACGTAGAAGAACTCGTCCTCGTCGTCGTGCTTGTGCCAGTGATACTCGCCTTGAATGATGCCCAGCCGCACGACCGAGTCGTTCACTTTGCAGAGCGTCTGGTTCCACCAGCGGTCGGTGCATGCGTCGACGAGGGTCTGAACGTCGATCCTCTCGAGCGGCTCGTAGAGCACATTCAGGTTCGTCACGTACGGGTATCGAAGGTCAGTCACGGGCGGGGTTCCTCCTCTTCGGCATCCGGTGACGGCGGGGGCTGCGCGCGTTCGTCAAAGCTCGCCGTGAGCCCGTGCAGCGCGCTCATCAGCTCGCGAAGCCGCGCCAGCATCATGCGCGCTTCCGGGGGAACCGGCTCGCCGCGGCGTTCCGTATCGGCGATGAACTCCTCGAGCTCGGCGACCGGGTCGGCGAGGGGTTCAGACGGGTCAGGTCCTCGCTCGTCGGTCACCTCCCGTCACGCCTCGCCCATCATGAGGCCTTCGATCGTGTGCGCCTGCACGATCGGCTTCAGCTCGTCGACGACGCGGCACGTCAGGTGCCGGTGCAGCCACTCCGGCAACGCCTCGTAGTACGCGGGCGTGAACTGGAGGTCGTGTCGCTCCGCGTTGCGCGCGTCGGGCGCGTCGACGCCAAGGACGAGCACGGGGCGTGACTTGTTGGAGCGGTTCGGCGTGCCGCGGTGGATGGTGAGCGCGGAGCGCGCCGAGATGTCGCCCATCTTCGGCATCTTCCGCTGCGCGCGCTCCTCGTAGCGCGGGTAGAGCGACTTCGGCGGGAACATCTCGTGCTCGAAGCCGTCCGGCGCGTCCCACTGCGTGCCCGGCGCGATCTCGAACGGCCCCATGTCCTCGAACACGTCGACGCAGGTGACGTTGAACGCCAGCGAGTTGAGGCGGCGGCCGACGAGCGTGGCCTCCGGCGACGGGAAGTCGCGATGCCACGGCTGGTGCTCGGCCCCGGGGCCGGGCACGTCGAACCCGATCTCGACGATCTTGTAGTCCGGTCCGAGCACCGATGCGCAGACCGCGACCACCCACGGGTGCGAGACGAGGTCGACGAAGCCGCGAATGCGCTCCGGGTGGATCTCGACGTAATAACGCTTGGGCCCGCGGCCGACGGCGCCGCCGGGACGCCGGAGCGCGTCCGCGAACAGGGCGTCGACGTCCTCGCGAAGCTCCTGCACCCAGCCGCGGTCGAAGGCGCCCTTGAGTCCGATGATGCCGTCCCCGTAGAGGCCGCCCATGATCGTGGCGACATCGTACTGCGTCGTGAGCGGGGGTTGGACGGTCGTGGTCATTGAGATCTCCTCTATAGTACGTCTGTCATCGGCACACGCGAGTACGTCTGTCATCGGCACACGCGCGCTAGATCCCGACACTCGCTCCGCTCGCGCGGGATGACAGGCTAGGCGACCCGCGCCGGCACCCGCCACCGGCCGACACACCAGAGTGCCACCGCGTACGCCGGAATCCCCGCCG
>JBHELH010000355.1:0-3148 GCA_046263215.1 Gemmatimonadaceae bacterium
CATGCCGCCCTTGCTCGCGCTATAGCCTACGAAGCGCGGCTTGGGGATGATCTGATGCACGCTCGAGATGTTGACGATCACACCGGGCCGGCCCTCGGCGAGCCAGTGGCGGATCGCCTCGCGGGCGCAGAGGAAGGCGCCGCGAAGGTTCACGGCGACGACACGATCGAAGTCATCGACGTCAATCTCATGAGACTCCCCGGCGACCTGGATCCCGGCGTTGTTCACCAGGATGTCCAGTCCGCCTAACGCCTCGACGGTCTCTCGCACCATCGAGGCGACCTCCGTCGCCTTCGAAACGTCTGCCTGCACTAGGACGGTGGCCCCGCCGCACTCCCGCACTTCCCTGATGCAGCGGTCGACTTCCGCCTCGATCAGCGCGGCCGTCTCTTCCGCGTCCGCCTCGTCGCGCCGGTAGTTGATCGCAACGTTCGCGCCTTCGCGCCCGAACCGCACCGCGATCGCCTGCCCGATACCGGAGCTGCCGCCGGTGACCAGCGCGTTCTTTCCCGTGATCCCGTTCATGGCTCCCGGCCGTCGCGCGCCGCCTGCGCGGGCGTCAGGAACGCGACCCAGAACTGCTCGCGCGCGTCCGTCCAGAGACGCGTGGTGGTGAAGCCGGCGCTCGTCACCAGCTCCTCGAGCCGCGCGCGGTCGTACTTGTACGAGCACTCCGTCCAGATCGTCTCGCCCCGCTCGAACATGACCGCCTCGCCCGCCACGCACACCGTCTGCGGCTCGAGGCTCTCGAGGTGCATCTCGACGCGGCTAATCCGTGCGTCGAAGAAGGCGCGGTGGCGGAAGCGGGAAAGGTCGAAGTCTGCGCCCAGCTCACGGTTCAGACGGGTCAGTATGTTCAGGTTGAATGCCGCCGTGGCGCCCGCACGGTCGTTGTACGCCGCGTCGAGGTCGTGCGCATCCTTCCGGCGATCGATGCCGAGAATGAGTGCTCCCTCCGCCCCGACGCTGTGGCATATGCGGCGCAGAAACGCCGCCGCTTCCGCCGGATGGAAGTTGCCGATCGTCGAGCCCGGGAAGAACGCGAGCCGGCGAGCCCCGTGCGGGACGGTGGGAAGCCGGAACTGCCCTGTGTAGTCCGCGCACAGCGGCCGCACCGCGACGCGCGGGTAGCGCGCGGCGAGCTCTCGGGCCACTCGCGATAGCTGCTCGCGCGAGATGTCGATGGGGATGTATGCCGCGGGCTCCACGAGGGCGTCGAGCAGAAAACGCACCTTCATGCCGGCGCCCGAGCCGTATTCGATCAGCGCGCACCCGAGACCCGCCAGCGCCGCGATCTCGCCCGAGCGTGCCTCCAGGATCTCGAGCTCGGCGCGCGTCAGGTAGTACTCGTCGAGCGCGCAGATCCGCTCGAAGAGCCGCGCCCCCTCGGCGTCGTAGAAGAGCTTCGGCGGGAGGACCTTCGGCGCGCCCCGGAGGCCGCGCAGCACCTCCTCGCGGAGCGTGCGGGCCCCGCCGGCGGTCCGGACTAGCGCGGAGTCGAGCAGCGCGGTCGTCACGCCGGGCGGGCCGATACCTGAATGTCGGAGATCTTCATCCGAGATCCTCGTCAACGCTGGACCTCGACGCCACGCCAGAAGCCGATGCGCCCCTGCACCTGCGCCGCCTCGGGCTTCGGGGCCGGGTAATACCATGCGGCGTTCGGGTTGGTCGAGCCATTCACTCGCAACGTGTAATACCGCGCGTCTCCCTTCCACGAACAGTGGCTCGTGCGCTCACTGGGTTCGAGATACTCCCAACGCACGGCGTCCCTCGGGAAGTAGGTGTACCCGTCGACCACGACGATGTCGTCGCTCTCGGCGACCACCGCTCCCTTCCACACGGCGCGAGCCATCGGACCGTCCTCCGTCGCGTTCCTGTGGCAAGTCCGAGGGCTGGCCGGAGGTTCCCGCCGGTCGGTGTTGTCGCCACGCGGAGCGTCAGGGCCGGCCGCGGACGTCGGCCCGGCGGTTCAGTGTCCAGTCGTACGGCGTCTCCCGCAGCGCGAACCCGCCGCCCCTCGAGCAGGCGGCGCGCGTCACCCGCCGGGTAGTAGCCGGCGATGAATCGGCCAATCGCCGCGGGTGTGCCGCCGAAGTCTTCCTTGTACTACTGGAATATCGGGCTCACGTAGACCGTTCGTGACGCGACATCCACACGGTTCTTCTCCGGCGACTCGAGGAGGAAGCGTCGTGCCTGGTCCTCGAGCTGCGCGTCGAGCCGCTCGCCGCGGTACGCCTCGCTGCGGAGCGGCGGGCATCCGCGCGCGGCGCGGACAAGCGCGAAGTGGATACGAGGCTCGCGGAAGCGCTTCCGGATGATCGCGTTCTCGACCTCATCGAGCGTGTACACACAGCCACCCACGCGCGCGAGGCGCTCCTTCCAGGGGCCCTTGAGGCGGAGTAGGCCGAGGCTCCTGTTGATGTTCCGGATGGACTCGCGCTCGCCGTGCGCGTTGACCAGGTGGATTGTGTACGCGTTGTAGGCGTTGACCCACAGGGCTAGTTGCTCCGCGGGCGGGAGGCGCTCAGGATCGGTTCGGGCGAGTGCGTCCAGGTATTGCCGGAACTCGGGCGCGCGCGCGAAGGCGTCGTAGTCGACCAGGCCGTCCGCGACGTGCCGGCGGAGGAGCATGTCGAAAACGCCGTGGTCGGAGGTTACTCCCTGGGCCCGGGCCGTGCCTCCGAGCGCCAGGGAAGCCAGGACGATCGCGACGTATTGGCGCTTTCGGCGGAGGCGGCGCACCAGCGTCGGCACGAACGAAACGGCTATAAGCAGCGCGCCGGCGATCGCCACGTGGAGTAGGGCGCGGTTCCGCGCCCCCGTGACGCCAGCCACCAGGCTGTCGGCGAAGTACGTGTAGACGATCGTTCCGGGGATAATGCCAAGCGCCGTCGAGAGCGCGTACGCACGGAATGGGGCGGTCGCGAGACCGGCGGCAAAGTTGAGTGCGTTGAAGGGCACGACCGGGATCAGGCGGAGGCGAAACAACGTCACGAAGTCGGCCTTCGACGTCAGAGCGTCGAGTGCGCCGGCGTGTGGGCCAAGAAACGTTCGCACCGCGTCACTCCCCAGGTGTCTGGCGAGCGCGTAAGCACCCAGTGCACCGAGCGTCGCACCCGCCCAGTTCAGAAGGGAGCCGAGCAACGTG
>JBHELH010000356.1:0-11484 GCA_046263215.1 Gemmatimonadaceae bacterium
TGCCGAAGCGGATCGAGATGATGAGCGCGCGGGAGTGGGCGGCGGTCCAGCAGCAGGCGTTCACCAACGTCGGC
The DNA here is from genome assembly GCA_046263215.1 of Gemmatimonadaceae bacterium. Taxonomy (GTDB): domain Bacteria; phylum Gemmatimonadota; class Gemmatimonadetes; order Gemmatimonadales; family Gemmatimonadaceae; genus JBHELH01. The sequence continues at coordinate 75 of JBHELH010000356.1, forward strand.
GCGGCGGTGCCGTCGGGCGTGACAGCGGCGCTCACTGGCTCCGTCCCGACCACCGACTGGCAGGACGCCGTCTTCCAGCGCGGCGCCATCCAGGACCACAACCTGTCGGTCTCCGGCGGCTCGACCAACGCCAACTACCTGATCAGCGGCGGCTATCTCGACCAGGAAGGCGCGGTCGTCACGACCGGCTTCCGGCGCTACAGCGTGCGCGTGAACTCGGAGGCGCGGCGCGGGCGGTTCACCGTCGGCGAGAATATCGCCCTCTCGCGCGCGCGGCGGCAGGAATTGAGCGGCTTCCCGCTGGTCGACGTCGTCCGGATGCTCCCCACCATCCCGGTGCGCGACCCGGGCAACGCGAGCGGATACGGGTACGGCAACGGGGCCAACCCGACCTTCGGCACGAACCCCGTCGGCCTCCTCGAACTGCAGCCGCGTACCGTGCGCTCGAACCAAGTGATCGGATCGGCATACGGCGAATACCAGATCCTCCCGTTCCTGCGCTACCGGCTCAACCTCGGCATCAACTACGAGGCGTTCGGACGAACGGAGTTCAACAGCATCGCGCAGATCCGCATGGGCTCACCGCGGCAGTTCGCGGAGCTCACGGAGATCCGCAACAACTTCACGTCGCTGCTCGCCGAGAACCTGCTCCAGTACGATGCGGCGTTCTCCCGCGAGCGGCACCGGGTCAACGCGGTCGCCGGCTACATGGAGCAGCAGGACAACGCCGACGACATCACCGGGTTCCGGCGCGGCTTCACCGACGAGAGCCTGCGCAACCTCAGCGCGGGCGGCGAGGAGGGGCAGACCGTCACCGGCGTCCCGCGGCAGACGGTGCTCCAGTCGTTCCTGCTGCGGGCCAACTACTCACTGCTCGGCCGGTACCTGCTCACCGGCAGCGTGCGCCGCGACGGCTCGTCGCGCTTCGGCCCGAACCATCGCTGGGGGACCTTCTCGGCGATCTCCGCCGGCTGGATCATAAGCGACGAAGGCTTCTTCCGCTCGACGCCGCTGCTCGGGCGCGCCAACTACCTCAAGCTCCGCGCGAGCACGGGGACGCTGGGCAATCAGGACATCGGCGACTACGCCTACACGGCGCCGATCGAGCAGAACCGCCTCGGGTACCCGTTCGGGCCGGCCGGCCCGATCGAGCCGGGCGCGACGCAGCTCGTGCTGGCCAACCCGGATATCCGCTGGCAGGAGAACCGGCAGACGAACATCGGCCTCGACGTCGGGGTGATGGACGATCGCCTGACGCTGGCCGCCGACTGGTACCGCTCGACGTCCAGCGGGCTGCTCGTCCGGGCGCCGCTGCCGCCGAGCCTCGGACAGAACGAGGACCCGAACCGCGTGCCGTTCGTCAACGCCGGGTCGATGCGCAACACCGGCTTCGAGCTCGGTCTGACGCACCGCTACGGCGGCCGCGGCGAGGGCGTCTCCCGGCTGACGACGACGGCGACGCTGACGACGACGCGGAATAAGGTGCTCTCGCTCGGCAACGGCGGGCAGCCGCTCTTCGACAACACCGGCGCGGCGCGGACGGCCGTGGGGAGCCCGATCGGCACGTTCTATCTCGTCCGCACCGCCGGGATCTTCCAGAGCGCGGCTGAGGTGCAGGCGCACACCACGGTCGTGAACGGGTCGGCGCGGGTGATCCAGCCGAACGCGCAGCCCGGTGACGTCCGCTTCGTCGACGCGAACCAGGACGGCCAGATCAACGACGACGACCGCGTGGAGATCGGCAACGGGACGCCCAAGTACTCGGGCGGCCTGTTCTTCGACGCTGGGTACCGCGCCTTCGACTTCGGGCTCAACCTGCGCGGCGCGGGCGGCTTCAAGATCTTCAACGTCGTTCGGTACTGGACCGACCGCATGGACGACCCATCCAACTACCGTAGCGGGTTCTCGCCGTGGACGCCGCAGAACCCGAGCAACACGACGCCGCGCGCGCTCGCGACGGGGAACGCCAACACGCGCTTCCTCTCGGACCGCTGGATCGAGGACGGCGACTTCCTGCGCGTGCAGAACGTCATCGTGGGCTACACGCTACCGGCGTCGATGGCGGCGTGGATCCGCGGGGCGACGAGCGCGCGCGTCTACGTGAACGCGCAGAACCTGCACACGTTCACCGGCTACTCGAACTGGGACCCGGAGACGCTCGGCTTCGGCCACCCGCTCGGCCGCGGGATCGACGACGGCCGCATCTACCCGAACGTCCGGACGATCAGCTTCGGCGTCGACCTGCGGATGTAACCGGCCGCGCCATCCAGGAGATACCCATGCGCTCACTTACTCGATACATGCGAAATCGCAGAAAAGTCGCGGCGCTGCTGACCGCCGTGGCACTGGCCGGCGGCGTCACCAGCTGCACCGACCTCGAGGTCACCAACCCGCGTCAGAGCAGCGATTCGTTCTGGAGGACGAGCGACGACGCGCAGCGCGGACTGACCGCCGTCTACAACGCGCTCGAGCTGCTCGGCGTGTTCGGCCGGTGGCAGGCGTTCGCCAACGACATCCGCTCCGACCTCGGGACGGCCCAGAACAGCCCGTGGGGCGACCTCGCCAACTTCAACCGGTTCGAGCTCAGCGACTACAACTTCGAGGTGAACCGGCACATCTGGTACCACAACTACGATCTGATCGGGCGGGCGAATCTGGTGACGGACAACGTACCCGGCATCGAGATGGACGCGACGCTGCGCAGCCGGATCGTCGGCGAGGCGAAGTTCATGCGCGCGCTCGCGTACTACAACATCGTGACGTTGTACGAGAACATCCCGCTCGTCACCGAGACGCTCTCGCCCGAGGAGCGGCCGGCGACGGCGGCCCCGACCCAGACGTGGGCGCAGATCGAGCAGGATCTCGTGGACGCCGCGGCGGCGCTCCCGGAGACCTACCCGGCGACTGAGGCGGGGCGCGCCACGCGCTTTGCCGCCCTCGCGATGCTCGGCAAGGCGCGGCTCCAGCAGGGGAAGTGGGCGGAGGCGTCGCAGGCCCTCGGGCAGGTGATCGCGTCCGGCCGCTACAGCCTCCTGCCGAACTACGCCGACAACTTCGTCGAGGCGACGGAGCTCAGGAACACGGAATCGCTCTTCGAGGTTGGCGCCGCGGACCTCTTCCCGACGTTCGTCGGGATCAGCTTCCCGAAGATGATCGGCCCCTGTTACCGCCCGGGGCCGCCGCTCCAGGACTACAACCCGACGTTCTGCGACGGCCGGCCGACGCGCTGGTACTTCGACCAGTTCATGCTGTCGCGAACTACGACCGGCGGGGTGGATCCGCGGCTCGACGTCACCATCCTCTACAACGATCCGGCGCGCGGGAGCGAGATGGTCTACAACGCCACCCGCGCCAGCTACTTCGTGGACAACCCCGCGACGGCCGACGTCCGGGAAGACACGATGATCTTCTTCCGCAAGTACGGGGAGCACCAGATCCGCAACGACCAGCGGTGGGATAACCCGATCAACTACCGGGTGATCCGCTACGCCGACGTCCTGCTCATGCAGGCCGAGGCGCTGAACGAGCAGGGCGGAGCGAACGTGACGACGGCGCTCCAGCACCTCAACACGGTGCGCCGGCGCGCCAGCCTGCCGGACATCACGGGCGTTTCCGGCCCGGCGCTGCGCGACATCATCCTCCGCGAGCGGATGTTCGAGTTCGGGCTCGAGTCATCGCGGTGGAACGATCTGGCGCGACACAACCTGTTCGCCAACTTGACAGAACTGCGCACGCACGACCCCGACTTCTCAAGATTCGTGGCCGGCAAGTCGGAGCGTTTGCCGATCCCGACGAACGAGGTGAATCTGAATCCGAGCGTGAGCCAGAATCCCGGCTGGTGAGCACGCCAGCCGGTCTCCGCTGCCGGTCGAAGTCCGCGACCCCGACCGGCAGCGGAGACCTGATAGCATTCTTCGATGCGCTACCTTCCTCTCCTCCTCACCGCCATCGCCTGCTCCGGCGCCGGCAATGGCCCTGGCCCGGGGCTCGGGCCGGCGCCGTGCCCGACGACGTTCGTCAATCCGCTCGGCCCGGGCGCGGACCCGTGGGTCGCGCAGCGCGACGGGTGGTATTACCTCGTCCAATCGCGTGACCGCTCGATCTACGTCTACAAGTCACAGAAGCTGACCGACCTCAAGCGCAACGAGGTGCGCGTGTGGTCGGCGCCGAACACCGGGTGGAACGGGGAGAACATCTGGGCTCCGGAGATCCAATACATCGACGGGCGCTGGTACATCTACTACGCTGCCGGCCCGTCGGGCCCGACACAGGACAACGAGTTCATCAACCAGCGCAGCTTCGTGCTTCGAGCCGTCGGTGATGACCCGCAAGGCGCGTACGAAGACAAGGGGATGCTCTACACGGGCGACGACCTCGCGGGGGGCACCGACAACAAGTGGGCGATCGACCTCACCGTGGGCCGCATTCGGGGGGAGCTGTACGCGGCGTGGTCGGGGTGGGAGCAGAACAACAGCGTGACGCACCGCGTGCCGCAGCACCTCTACATCGCGCGGATGTCCGATCCGATGACGATCAGCAGCAACCGCGTGAAGATCTCATCTCCCGTCGAGAGCTGGGAGGACGGGACGGAGCTGGACCTGCAGGAGGGTCCCGAGTTTCTCGAGGGGCCGGGGCAGCAACTGTTCATCGTCTACTCCACGCGCGAGTCCTGGTTGCCCGCGTACAAGCTGGGCCAGCTGCGACTCGCGAGCCCGGACGCGGACCCGCTGAGCGCGGCGAGCTGGATCAAGAGCGGACCAGTCTTCACGGGCACCGAGACGATCCACGGGGTCGGCCACGCCGGCTTCGCGAAGTCCCCTGACGGTACGGAGGACTGGATCCTCTACCACTCGAAGACGACTACGACTCCCGGGTGGGGCGACCGAGTGATCCGTTTACAGAAGTTCGGCTGGAACGCCGACGGCTCCCCGAACTTCGGCGTCCCGGTCCCGGCGGGACAGCCCGTCGTCGTTCCGTCGGGGGAGTGCCGGTAGCGCGGACGCGCGTCACGCGGCAGCCTTTCGGCGCGACGCGTGAAGGACAGCCGGTCGAGGCGTTCACGTTCTCGAACGCGCGGGGCTTCGAGGTCCGGGTCATCACGTACGGCGGCATCATCGTTTCGCTCCGGGCGCCGGACCGCGTGGGCAGACTCGACGACATCGTCCTCGGCTTCGACACTCTCGACGGGTACCTCGGCGACTCGCCCTACTTCGGCGCGATCGTTGGCCGCTACGGCAACCGCATCGCCGGCGGCTGCTTCACGCTCGACGGCACGACCTACCAGCTCGCGACGAACGACGGCGCTCACCATCTGCACGGCGGCGCGCGCGGGTTTGACAAGGTCGTGTGGAAGGCGGAGCCATTCGACGGCCCAGGCGGCGCGGGCGTCGTCCTCACGCATACGAGCCCCGACGGCGACCAGGGCTACCCCGGCACACTGATCGCGCGCGTGACGTACGCGCTGACTGACCGCGATGAGCTCGTGGTCGACTATCATGCGACGACCGACCGGCCGACGCACGTCAACCTCACGCAGCACACGTACTTCAACCTCGCCGGCGCCGGCGCGCGCGAGGTGCTCGACCACGAGCTGGCGATCAACGCGTCGCGCTACACGCCCGTCGACGTGACGCTCATCCCGACCGGCGAGCTCGCCCCAGTCGACGACACGCCCTTCGATTTCCGAGAGCCGAGGCCGCTGGGCGCGCGCATCGACCGTGCGGACGAGCAGCTCTGGAACGGACGGGGCTACGACCACAACTTCGTGCTCGACCGCGACGGCAGCGCGCTCACGCTCGCGGCGCGCGTCCGCGAGCCCGACACCGGGCGCGTGCTCGACGTATACACGACCGAGCCCGGCCTGCAGCTCTACTCCGGAAACTTCCTCGGGCAGGCCGGGGCCGGCGTCCGCGGGAAGGCAGGGCGCACCTACGGCGCGCGTTACGGCTTCTCGCTCGAGACACAGCACTTCCCGGACTCCCCCAACAAGGCGCACTTCCCGACAACGGTGCTTCGCCCGGGTGCGGAGTATCGCTCGCGCACCGTATTCGCGTTCGGCGCGCGGTCGTAGCCTCGCGCTCGAGCGTTCGCGACCGGGCAGATTGACCGCGGCGGACTGACCGACCGAGCGGCCGGTCTTTTCGCCGCCCTTCAGGCGCACCGACCCTGTGTCAGCCGCGGCGGGTGTGTCGTCTCATAATGAGAGGGAAGGAGGAGGGAGGACGAGGGGGGAGGGGTACTGACCCCCCCCGTTGTCCTTCCCTCCTCCCTCCTCCTACCTCCCACCTCTCTATGAACCGCGCATATCACATCGCCGGCTGGGGTTACGTCGCCATCTGCGCATTGCTGATCGCCGGCAGCGCGCGGCCGGCGCCGCACGCGCCCACTGCGCGGGCACCCGACGCGGGCGATCCGCAGAACGTCGGGGCCGTTCCTGGTGCGTCCGACGCATCGGTGTGGTTCCGACGCGTGCGCCCGTACTGCAACTCGGTCGAGGTCGACGTCGTCGTCCGCAATCGACCCGCCCCGGCGACGGTCCAAGGCCAGGGGTTCCGCGCGGCGTGCTTCGCGCTCGCCGGCAAGATCGACGACGCGCGGCGCGTGATCGACGCGCTCCCCACGGAGTCGCGTCCGCACGCCGCCCACATCGTCTTCGGGGTCGGCCATCCGGTGGCCGACGCGGGCGACGACCGCGCTGCCGGCCCGATCATGGAGCTCGTGGTCGACTACGTGCCGGATCACTACATGGCGCTCTACCACGCGGGCATGGCGGAGTACATGCTCGGCCAGCACGACATCGCGCGGAAGAACTTGAGGGCGTTCCTCGGCATCTATCGCGCCGGCGACGGCTGGGTGACCAACGCGCGTGAGGTGCTGGCGCGGATCGACGACCCGAAAGGTCGCGGGCGCGAGCTGCGCCGGCCGCGGGAGCCGGGCCAGTGACGACGACGTCTTCTGTCGCGGTGCGCGCGGAGACGCGCACGCGTGGAGCGTCGGCGGCCGACTTGGCGGTCATCGTCGCCGTCATCGTCGCCGGCGCGGCCGCGGCGCACCTCGCGATGCCCGCCCTGTGGGCCGTGACACCGATCGCCGCCGGAACGCTGTTCGTCGCCGCCCTGCGCGCGGTGCGTCTCCGGGATGTGGCATTCGCCGCGGGCTCACCGGGCGCCCCACTTCCACCGCGGCTCGAGCGATCAAGCGCCGAAGCGTTCGCCGCGCTCCCGGCTGGCGACGCGCGCGAGCTCCTCGGCGACGTCGTCCGCCGCGCGCGGGCTCTCCTCGAGACGTTCGCCGGCCAGGCCGACGAGCGGCGTCTGACGCGCGACGTGAGTGACCTCGTGGAGGCGTGCTGCGAGATCGCGCGCGAGCACGCGCGACTCGACGCGGTGTTGCCCGCGCTGTGGGAGCCGGCGCTCGCGTCCGCTGGCGCACGCCGCGCGGCAGACGGCGCGAGCGGCGACGAGCTGCGCCGCCGCGGCGACGCGGCACGCGAGCTTCTCACCCGCCGCTTGCGCGACGCGGCCGCAGTGTTGGAGGAAATGCTCGTGCAGCGTGGGGTCGAGCGCGGCGGGTCGGCCGCGGAGCGCGTGGCCGAGCTGACCTCGGAGCTGGCCGCCGAGGCCGCGGCGCGCCGCCACGCCGCGCAGGAGATCCAGCGGTTCCTCAGTCGCTGACGAGCGCCCGCCGAGCTAGTGCCGCGTGCCGCTGTCGCTGCTCGGAGCGAGGCCGCGCGGGGAGAGTCGGTATTCGCCCGGCCGCACGGTAGGACTTTCGTAGAACTTCACGTCTTGGAGACCGAAGAGGCGATCGAAGCCCTCGCGGTCGAAGTCGGTCGCCGTCGCCGGGTGCATCTCGATCATCCAGCGCACGCCGGGGCGTTCGCGCAGCCGGACGCCGAGCGCCACGTATAGATCGGCGGCCGACGCGAGGATGTCAGCGCCGCCCTGGTGCCTCGAGCTACCCATATGCCGACGCTCCGTCGCAGCACGTCGAACGTAACGATGGGCAGCTTGTGTGCACTTTGTGCGCCGCGCCACATGCGGGAGCCTATGCAATCGGTTAAATTGCGAGCAGCCCGGCTCACGCCGCGGCGGGTGATCTTACGTGCGACAACGCCGCGCGCGTCGTCGCCACACAGTCTCGGCGCCGATCCGCCCCGCCCCGATTCGATACCCCGACAGGCGAGGTTGGCTATGAAGCCGAGCTTCTGCTACGACGCCGCCATTTCCGCCGTCGGCTACGATGCCGCCACAGCGCAACGCCTGGCCAACCGCCTGCGTCCGCGGCTCTCACTCCCCGTCTTCAATACCTGGGACCACCACGGTACCGTCGTCGGCGACGGGAGCACCGGCCTCGCAGCGCGCGTGCTGCAAAGCGAGGCGCGCGTCGTTGTCGTGCTGCACCAGCGACTGTGGGGCGAGACTACGTCGACAGAGCTCGAGGCGAAAGTCCTCGAGCAGCGAGCGGCCCTCGAAGGAACGACGTTTCTGCACGTGATCCCCCTCGAGGAAGCGGAGCCACCGGCGTGGATGCCGCGTTCGGTCGGACGAGGCGACGCCAGCGATGCCAGCCTCGACGCGGCGGTGGAGGCGGTCGTCGCCGCGGTCGTCGCCGCCGGCGGATCGGCACGCCCCGAGCCATCGCCCCGGGTTGAGATCGGCGCAACGACGGACGGGCGACCGGATCAGGGACGCGGCTCCTTTTCGCGGTCGTCGGGCGGCACCTTGGCTTCGACGCGGGAGTTCACCGCGCTGATCGACGAGATCGAGCGCGAGCTGTCCGAGCGTTGCCGGCGCGGTTCGGAGCTCACACCTCAGGTCTACCGCACGCCGGACCGCCTCATCGTGCAGCTCGGGGCTGTGGGACTGAGCGTGTCGCGCATGCGTTCAGATCCGGGCGTTCCGGCCGAGACGAGTCTGCTCGTGATCGAGTGGAAGGGCACGATCACGCAGCCGGGGAGCTCGCGCGCCCGCGGTGATCGCGCGACGCCGCTGCGCGAGCACGTGCTGCGCGCCGACACCGACAAGACGACCGCCTGGCGGTGGTTGGACGCGGACGGCGGCGGCCAGCGGGTGTACGCCTCGCGTGACCTCGCCGCTCAGTGCGTGCACCTCCTGGTGCGGCAGGCGGAAGCGGACACCGTGGCCGGTCACGCGGCCGCTTGAAGCGCTCGCGGGCGCGCCCCGCTGAACTGGTAGCTCAAGCTCTGGGACGCGGAGCGCGGCCGGCTCGCCGGCTTTGCCGCGGCTCCGCTTTCGCCGCTGACCTTCTCCCCGTTTTGCCCTCGGCGACGCGCCGCAGCGCTGTGAGCGTGTTGGCCTGCCCGATCGCCTTCGCCCATAGGTCGCCCACGTTGGCGACGCGATCGGGGACGCTGTCGATGGTGAACGCCCGCGGATCGAGGTCGTCGGTGAGCTCGGACCAGGCGAGCGGCGTCGACACGGTCGCCCCGGGCCGCGCGCGGACGGCGTAGGCTCCGGCGACGGTCTTGCCGCGGATGTTCTGCAGGTAGTCGACGTAGACCGAGTCGGGCGGGCGAGACTTCACGCTCCGCTCCAGCGTCGCCGCTTCCGGATGGCGCTCGGCGACGCGTGACGCGACGAGTTGCGCCAGTGTTTGCGCGGTCTCGTAGGAGGTCGCGGGCGGGAGCGGGAGGGAGACGTGGAGGCCCGTGGCGCCCGAAGTCTTGAGCGCCGCGCGGAGGCCGAGATCGTCGAGCTCCTCCTTCGTCCACCGTGCGACGTCGACGACGCGGCGAAACGTCGCCTCCGGTCCCGGGTCGAGGTCGATGACCGCGACGTCGGCGTCGTCGCATGTCTGCACCCGCGAGAGCCACGGATCCACCGAGATGGCGCCGAGCTGCACGGTCCAGAGTAGGGTCAGGAGATCGCCGCCGACGATGCGCGCCATCTCCTCCCCCGCGTCGTCGCGCACGGTCTCAACGCGGACTCCGGCCGGCACGTCCTCCGGCGCCCGCTGCTGGAAGAACGCCTTGCCGTGGATCCCATTCGGGTACCGCTTGAGCACGAGCGGCCGGTCGGCGACGACGGGGAGGACGTAGCTCGCCATGCGCGCGTAGTAGCGCATCAAGTCCCCCTTCGTCAGACCGTCCTCGGGGAAGAAGACCTTGCCGAGGTTGGAGACTTCGAGCGGCGCTCCGTCGATGGTAAGTACGCCGTCGGCTCGGATCTCCTCGAGTTGTTCGACAACCTCCGAAATCGATTGCGGAGTGCGGAGTGCGGACTTCTCCCGGCGGCGGGCAGCGGGCGGCGGGCTCGAAGCATCCCGAGGGCGTGAGTCGGCAGTCCGCAGTCCGGACTCGGCCGCGCCCTGAAGGCTTCGAGATTCAAACACCACGTCGCGCGGTCCCTTGTCGTCTCTGACGCCCAAGAAGATCGGATGCCGCAGCTTACCGTCGGCGGTCCACTGGCTGAACTTCACCTCGACCACGACTTGCGGGTCGACCCAGTGTGCCCGCTCGTTCGTCTTCACCGGAGCGGCGAACGGTGACGTCTTGCGCTCGAGCGGCGCGAGACGCTCGGCCATGTCGCGCAACGCGGCGGCGTCCAAGCCGCCACCGGTGTGACCGACGTAGACGAAACGGTCGCCGTCGTAGTAGCCGAGGAGCAGCGCCCCGAGGTGCTTGCGCGAGTTGCGCGGCTCGGTCCAGCCGCCGACGACGAACTCCTGGCGCCACTCCACCTTGAGCTTGAGCCACGATCGCGAACGGCCGCCCGACTCGTAGCGCGAGGTCATGCGCTTCGCGATCACGCCCTCCCATCCCTGCTGCCGCGCGTGCTCGACCATCCGCTCACCGTCGTTCGGGAACGACTCGGCGAGCCGAAGCCGCGCGGTCGTCCGGTTGCGCAGCAGCCGCTCGAGCCGCCCGCGGCGCGCGGACCACGGCTCGGTGAGCAGGACGTCGTCGCCGTCGAGCAGGAGGTCGAAGGCGTAGAACGCGGACGGCGTGTCGGTCGCGTGCCCGGCGATCTCGTCGCGTCGCGTCACGTGCATACGCGACTGGAGCGCTTGGAAGCGCGCCGGCTTCCCGTCGTCGTCGACGGCGACGATCTCGCCGTCCAGCACGACCGGATGCCGCACCTGCCCCGCCAGCCGCGTGAGGGCCTCGACCACCTCCGGGAATTGCTTGCTCTTGTCCTTCTGGTTCCTCGTGACGAGCGTGACCCCCGGCGGCGCGCCGGGCGTGACGTACGCGAGAACGCGGATCCCGTCGTACTTGGGCTCGAACGTCCAACCCTCGCCCTTGGGGACCGTGTCGCTGAGCGTGGCGAGCATGGGCTCGAGGGCGGCGGGGATCGATTCGGTCCGAGGGGCGCGGGGCGAGGGGCGAGTTGAGGAGCGGCGCGCGGACCACGGCTCGGTGAGCAGGACGTCGTCGCCGTCGAGCAGG
>JBHELH010000357.1:0-4090 GCA_046263215.1 Gemmatimonadaceae bacterium
CAGGATCAGATATAGAATCGCCCACGTTGGCACGACGAGCACCTCAGTGGCTCGGCAAGCGGAGAGCGGGCGGCCTCACCGCTCGGCGCTCGGCGCATTGACGCGTCGGCGCAGCCACCGCCAGTGAAAGACGAACAGGACAGGTCCTCCATCATGAAGCCTCTAGTGGAAGATCCTTCCTCATGAGGACCGTTGCCCCGTCGTCGTCGATGCGTTCCCGCCTGAAGCCGCAGCGTTCGTAGAACCCCACGGCGTCCGGATCGACGTGCGAGCGGATCCGGCTCCTACTCTGGGTGCGCACAAATGTCTCGGCAAGCTCGAGCATCTTGCGGCCGTGGCCTTGGCGCTGGAGATCCTGGTGAACGGCCACGCGGCGAAAGATCGCTTCGTCGTCGGCAACGTCGATCCGAATCGTCCCGACGGGCTCACGGTCGTGGAACAGGAGGAAGGGGTAGTGCCCGGGCTGATGCTCGTCGGGGTGGGCAGCGTCGTAGACGCCGAAGCGGCCGCGGCGCTCGAAGAGGACCGTTCGGCGAATCGTATGGTACGCAGCCCACTCATCGTCGCTGCGCGGGACGCGCAGCTCGTAGGCGTCGTCGGTCGCCGCCTCGTCCCTGAGCGCGGTTGCGATGCGGACGAGTTGCGGATAGAGAAACCGATCGCTCCGGATCGCGGGCGGCCAGCTCGCCTCGTCGCTCAAAGGCAGCCACGCGACGGCGGCGAGACGGGCAGCGCCGTCCGCGGCACCGGGCCGCGCCTCTCCCGCACGCACGCGGCACAAGTACGTGCGCCACCGTTCGTAGGTGGTGTCGTCGGGATGCGCCGCAACGTCCGAGAGCAGCCGCTCCGCGGTCACGTGGAGTCCGGTCTCCTCGTGGACCTCGCGGGAGACGCAGGCCTCCGCGCTCTCGTCGCTCGCCTCGCGCCCGCCGCCGGGCAGGAGCCAGAACGTTGTGCCGTCGGTCAGCCGGACCTGCACGACCAAAAGGTGCTGTTCGCGAACGACGGCGGCTTGGTATCGGATGTCGCGGACGGGCACTTCAGTCCTGTCACGTGTGCGCGTTTCTACTTCCCGGGGCAAAGCCGCGGCCACTCGTTACCTGGCCAAGCTGCACCGAGACGCCATTCACTACCGCCTGGGAACGCCGACGAGACCGAATTCGACTAGCCAGAGACCTAGTGCGACCGGTCGATTACGCATAGACCCTTCCCTGGGCGAGTTTGGGACGAAGGGCGCCGGCGGGCGCCTGCTGCCTGGCTGGTGAGGAACGCGGAAAAGGGCGCTCGGCCGGCTCGCCGTTCAGACAGGCCCGATGGGCGACAGTCGAACCATTCGACGCCACCGAAGACCCACCACGCACGATACAGACGGAGGCATCATGCATCTCGAGGGGCACGTCGCACTGGTCACCGGCGCCAGCCGCGGTGTAGGGCGCGGGATCGCGACGGCGTTGGCCCACGCAGGCGCCACCGTCCACGCGAGTCGTCGATCGGTCGAGCGGGCGGACTTGCCGGACACGGTGCGACGCGTGGCGTGCGACCACACCGATGACGCCGCGGTCGAGCGGCTGTTCGACCGCATTCGCGCGGACGCGGGCGGGTTGGACATCCTGGCGAACAGTGCTTGGGGCGGCTACGAGCGAATGGTCGAGGGCGGGCGCTTCACGTGGCCACTTCCGTTCTGGGAGCAGCCGCGGTGGCGGTGGGACGCGATGATCACGGCCGGCGTGCGGGCGGCGTTCGTCGCTAGTCAGCTCGCCGCGCAGCTCATGGTGCCGGCGCGGCGCGGCCTAATCGTGAACGTCTCGACTTGGGCGGCGCAGAAACACATCGGCAACGTCCTCTATGGGATCGCGAAGGCGGCGACGGACAAGCTGTCCGCGGACGCCGCCCACGAGCTCCGTCCACACGGCGTGGCCGCGATCTCGTTGTACCCGGGCCTGGTGCGAACGGAGGCCGTGCTCGCCGCCGGGGTCTTCGACCTCAGTAACTCGGAGAGCCCGGAGTTCCTCGGCCGCGCCGTCGCGGCGCTCGCGGCCGATCCCGACGTCATGCGGTGGAGCGGGCAGGTACTGGTAGCGGCCGCGTTGGCGCGCGAGTACGGCTTCGCCGACGTCGACGGACGTCAGCCCCGGCCGCTGTCACTCGCCGAAGTGTAGGCAAGTCGCGATCACGGCTCCCCTTGACCGTCGAAAGGAGCGCCCGCTACACTCCTTTCGTCGATCGAAAGGAGAGCTGGTGGCCGACAAGGGACGCGGGGATCTCTTGCAGGGCACACTCGACATGCTCGCGCTCAAGGCGCTCCAGCTCGGGCCCATGCACGGCTGGGGCATCACCGAGCGGCTCGAGCGGGGGTCCGAGCACGTGCTCCAGATCGGCCAGGGCTCGCTCTACCCGGCGCTCTATCGTCTGGAGCGGCAGGGGTTGATCACGTCGTCGTGGCGCGCGACGGAGAACAACCGGCGCGCCCGCTACTACGCTCTGACGCCCGCCGGACGCGCCCGGCTGGCCGAGGAGCGTGCAGCGTGGCGGCGCCTCTCGCGCGCCGTCGAGCTGGTGCTCCAGATGACCGAGGGGTAAGTACGATGCGACACCCCTTCAACACCGTCCGCGACGCGTGGCGGCGGCTCGTCGGGTCGGCGCGCCCCGCGGAGATGGAAGAGGCGCTCGATGGCGCAGGTGGTCTCGGATGCAGTCGCCACGCGGCGGTTCCAGGTCGCGCTGCTCGCGCTGTTCGCGCTCACCGCGCTGGCGACGGCAAGCGTCGGCATCTACGGCGTCATCTCGCACTCGCTGGCCCGCCGCACCGGCGAGATGGGCGTGCGCATGGCGCTCGGCGCGCGGCCGGCCGACGTGCGGCGACTCGTCCTCCGTGAAGGAATGACGCCGGTCGTCGTTGGGCTGGTCGCCGGGATCGTCGTGTCGCTAGCTCTGGGACGCGTCTTCGGCAGCCTCCTGTTCGAGGTGCGGCCGAGCGACCCGCTGACGCTGGCCGCCGTTGCCGCGGTGCTCGGCCTGGTTGCGGCTGTCGCGTGTTACGTGCCGGCGCGCCGAGCGACGACCGCGGACCTGGCGGGACTGCTGCGCTTCGAGTGAAGGCCACGGCGGGCTAACGCGCGCGGGCGCGCGCCCCCACCGAACCTCATCCGCTCCGCCTCACCACGACGGCCGCACGCCACCCCACGGCGAGCCGGCCGTGATGTTCCGAAGCTCGCCGCCGATGGAGCGCACCACGTAGACGTCGTACCGGAGCTGGCACTGCGCGCCCTCGCACACGCTACGCTCGCGCTGGAACGCGATCCATCGCCCGCTCGGCGACCACACGGGTCCGAGGTCGGTCGCCCCGAAGCCCCACTCTGGCTCCGGGGTCACGCGACGGCGGTCGTTGCCGTTGGCGTCGACGGTGAAGATCGAGCTCGACCCGAACCTGCCAAGCGCAAAGGCGAGGTGCGAGCCGTCGGGGGACCACGCCGGGTCGCGCGCTTCGTTCCCCTCGCCGTCGACGATGCGCCGGACGTCGCTCCCGTCGGGTGCCATCGTGTAGATGTCGCTGACAAAGCCGAATTCGGCCGAGGTGAACGCGATGCGTCCCCTCGGCGACCAGGACGGGTAGCTTGCGTCGATCGCGACGGTCTCTGTGATCGTCTGCTCGCCCGTGCCGTCCGCACCCACCACGACGATCTCGCCGTGTCCGGTCGACGACGCCCACCGCGGTACGCCCAGCGCGAGCCTCGTCCCGTCGGGTGACCAGGCGATGTGCTCCACCGCGCGGCGATTGTAAACGAGTCGCGCGCCAGAGCCGTCGGCCGCGCTCACGTAGACGCCTGCGGGGTCGCTCTCGGAGACAAACGCGAGCCTCGACCCGTCGCGGGACACCGCCGGGTACAACGTCCCCGTGAGCGAGGGCCTCAGCCGCGTCGGTGTGCCCCCGGTACTGCTCACCTGGTAGAGCGTCCAGCCCGGCCCGTTGTCGAGGCGGACGTAGACGATCGGACGCCCGTCGGACTGATCCCCCGGTCCCGTTGCGCCGTCACAGCCGGCGGCGACCAGCGACGCCGCGAGCGCGAGGCGGAGCGTCATGACGCCACCG
>JBHELH010000358.1:0-11007 GCA_046263215.1 Gemmatimonadaceae bacterium
CCCCGCGCGCCGGGCGACCGCGCCGGTGAAGGCGCCCTTCTCGTGCCCGAAGAGCTCCGACTCCAGCAGGTGCTCCGGGATCGCCGCGCAGTTGACGGCCACGAACGGGCCCTCGTGCCGCCGGCTGCGCTCGTGGAGGAAGCGAGCGACCAATTCCTTCCCTGTCCCGCTCTCCCCCTGGATCAGCACGGTGATATTACTGTCGGCCACGCGCTTGGCGGTCTTCATGACGGGGAGCATTCCCGAGCACTCGCCGATGATCAGGGGCGGTGAGCCGGCGCCAGGCGCGGAGCCCACTGGCGGTCGATCCTGCTGACGATCTTGCTGAGGCGAGACGCTAGTCACGAGCACATCCCTGTTCATTCGGTTCGGTTCTGCCTACCCGGGTTAACCCCTGCCGGCGTCGGTTCGGGGCAACCGACATACCGAAGCGGTCTGCGAGATTCAAACGCTTACGCTACCAACGGTTACGCCAATACTTGCGCCTGAAGCAACGGAGCCGATGCGCACAAGACTGGTGCGTTGCGGCAGACTCATGCACGCATGTGGTGCACCAAAACGGTGTGCGACCACGCTGGCGCCGGCGCACCTGGCCGGTGCATCGGCACCCATTCCAGCTTCAGTGTGTTCGGTTGAGATCGAGGAGCGACAGCCGGTAGCCGGAGAGCCTTCGCCACAGTGCGAGGCGGGGAATCCCGAGCAATTCCGCGGCCTGTCCCATGTGCCCGCTGGTCATCGCAGCACGCGCATGATGTGCCGGCGCTCGAGCTCCCCGAGCGACACGACGTCGTCTTCACCGGCTCGCCGAGCCAGCGCCAGCGGCTCCCCACGGATGTCCGGCGGGAGGTCGCTCGGTATGAGCACGGGACCCGCCGCGGTCGACGCGGCGCGCTCTAGCGTCTCCTTGAGCTGCCGAACATTGCCGGGCCACGGATGCCCCCGCAGGAGCGACAGCGTCTCCCGGGCAATCGCGAACGCGTACCGGCCATTGCCGCACGCGAAGCTGCCGACGAAGTGCTCGGCCAGCATACGCACATCATCGCCGCGGTCGCGGAGCGGTGGGAGGGCCAGCACGATGACGGCCAGGCTGTAGTACAGGTCGGCCCGGAAGCGTCCGGCTGCGACGTCGTCCGCCAGCTCTCTCTCGGCCGCCGCGACGAGCCGCACGTCGACCGGCGTTCGACGGTCGCCACTAAGGTCTTCCACCACGCGCTCCTCGATCACCCGTAGCAGGCTCGCCTGTGCAACCGGGCTCATCTCTTGAACGTCGTCGAGGAAAAGCGTGCCGGCACGCGCCCTCTCGAACGCGTCGAGGTCGAGCGTGGAGCCGTTGACCGCGATGAACGGCCCCGCCCGCCGCCGACTCCGCTCGTGGAGGAACCTCGCTAGCAGCTCCTTGCCGGTGCCACGCTCGCCCTGGATCAGGACGCTCGCGGTCGTGCCCGCGACCCGCCGCGCCGCGTGGATAACGTCCAGCATTCCGGGACTGTCACCGATGACGACAGCCGCGAGCGGCATCATGGGCCGCCCGGCTCCGATTATGTTCATGTGATGCACAACAGATGAAACGCACAGTATCAGGGCGTTTCGCACCGTAGTTGTGCGCGAAACGTCCTGTGATCGCAGCGGACGCTGCAGCCCTAAGTCTTGATGCGCCATCAGCTTCGTGTCTGCCTAAGGCGCGGAACGCAGGCTGCATGAGGGGCTAGGAACATGCCACGGAGCTTGAGGCCTTTCACGGAGCTTTCTCTGAGCCGCGTGCTCAGCGTCGTGCTCGCCGTCATCGCGTGCGCGGGACTTGTGCTCGAGTCCCCGCTGCTCGAGGACGACGATGCGCGCCGCACGGCGGCGGAGCACCTGTCGGAGGAGTGGCCGAGCACGGATCCGGGCGCCGACGTACGGGTCCCGCGGCTCGCGGACACCGTGCTCGTTCGGGGCGTGATTCGCTCCACGCTCTACGACGCCGTCGACGCAGCCGCACGCGCTACGCTCCCCCAAGCCGGTCGCGCGGAGATCGCCTGGCGTCTCGCCGACGTCTTCGAGTACCGCGTCGACATGAGCCGCGATCTGGAGCCGGGTGACGAGCTTCGCATGCTGCTCGAGCGCGCGCTGCGCCCCGACGGAACGGTATACGCTACGAAGCTGCTCGCGGCCCGTCTCACGGTCGCCGGCTCACCGATCGAAGCGGTGCGCTCCGGACGCGGCGCCTACGTGGACCGCCGCGGCAGGTCGTTGCGCAGCACGTTTCTGCGAGCGCCCCTCAGCTTTCGCCGGATGTCGAGCGCGTTCGGCATGCGGTACCATCCGATTCTCCGAACGTGGCGCGAGCACCGCGGCATCGACTACGCGGCCGCCGCGGGAACACCGGTGCGCACGGTCGGCGATGGCACAGTCATCTTTGCGGGGTGGCGAGGGAGCTACGGCAACCTCGTCGAGATCAGGCACACGGGCGGCCTCGTGACGCGCTACGCGCACCTGCGCGGCTACGCGGCGGTCGCGCGCCCCGGCGCCCGCGTCCGCGCCGGCACGACGGTCGGCTACGTCGGCTCGACGGGACTCTCCACGGGCCCGCATCTCCACTTCGAGATGCTAGTCAACGGTCGCTACACCGATCCGCGCGTCGCCCTCGCGTCGAGGGCCGCCGAGGCGTCTCGCCCCATCGAGCGCCTGCCGTCCATTAGTGTGCAGCGCACGGCGCTGCTGGCGGCGCTCGGGTCGTAGAAGATCAGGAGGGAGGAATGAGGAGGGAGAGGACGCAGCACTCCCCTCCTTCCTCCCTCCTCCTTCCTCCTCGCGCGACCGCTGCTCGTACGAGTACGTGCCCGAGCGCTCGGGGTCGCGTGCCTGGAACGCGCGGAGCCCGACGGGTGCAGGCGACCGAGCTTCGTCAGCTCGGCGACGCGCTTCACATTGACGGCGCTCCAGTTGCTTCGAGAACGGCGAGGCGTGAAGCGGATCGTGTAGCTCTCCTCGTCGATCGTCCGACGCACGCCATCGATCCAGCCGAAGCAGAGTGCTTCGTCGACCGACTCCGGCCACGTGATGCTGGCTTCCCGGAGCCCTTCTTATAGAAGCCGATCAGCAACTCGGCCGCCGTGTCGTGATGCTTCTCGAGCCATTTCCGGAAGTCAGCCGGTGTAAGGAAGAAGGTCGGTTCATGCCTGCGGACCATGGAGCCGACGAGGTGACCGGGCGGCGCTCGCGGCCGACGCACCGCCCTGCGACGACATCCACACACCCGCGAGCACCAGCACGCCGCCGAGGATAGTCGTAGCCGTGATCGACTCGCCGAGCAGGAGGACGCCACTCACCGCGCCGATGACGGGTGAGAGGTTGGTGACGGCGCCGACCTGACTCGCGTCGAGGTCGCGCAGCGCGCGATTGTAGAGCAGATAGCTGGCCCCCGAGGGGAGCGCCCCGAGATAGAGGATCCTGAGCCAGGTCGCTCCCGAGATCGAGGACGTCGGCCCGATCGCGGCTTCCAGCAGCGCGCCTGGAACCAACATGACGGTCCCGAGCACCGAGATCGCGGCCGTGACGGCGATCGGGTCGGCGCCCGCCACGCGCTTCGCGAGCGCCGTGTAGATGCCCCACACGACGACCGTTCCCAACATCAACAGGTTGCCGAGGAGCGGGGCCGGGGCGTTCGCTTCGCCACCGAAGCGGGCGACGATCAGCACGACGCCGGCGACCGCGAGCCCGATCCCGAGCATGCGTCGAGGCGGAAGCCGCTCGCGGAGCATCACCACCGCGACGACCGCGGTGACCGCGGGGATGGAGCTCTGCACCAGCGCTCCCTGCGACGCCGTCGTGTAGGTGAGGGCGACGTTGAAGCCGGTGTAGTACAGAGCGACGCCGGTCAACCCCATCAGCGCAAGCGTCGCCCACGGCGCGGGGCGCGGCAGCCTCGCGGTCCCACCGCGGGGCAGCGCGATCGCGACGAGTAGCAGCGAGGCGACGCAGTAGCGGAGGAGCGCGAAAAGCATCGGCGGAGCTTCGTCGACACCGGCCTTTGTGACGACGTACGTGCTCCCCCAGATGACGACGGCGACGAGGAGCAGCAGGAAGGAGAGCGCCCGGCCGCGGATCATCGTGTCCTCACTTGCATCCGGTAATATTGCCGCATGGACGTCGAGCAGAGAATCGAGGTCGCGGCGCCGCCGGCCAACGTCTGGGCTGTGATGACGGACGTCGAGCGCTGGCCGGAGTGGACTCCGACCGTGACGAGCATCGAGCGGTTGGACGGTGGGCCATTGGGAGTCGGAAGTCGCGTGCGGATTCGGCAGCCGCGTCTCCCGGTCGCGACCTGGACGGTAACGGCGCCGGAGCCGGACTGGTACTTCGAGTGGCAGAGCGAGGCGCCGGGCGTGAGGAGCGTGGCCGGTCACCGCATCGAGCTCGCCGGAGCCGGCGCATCTCGCATCGCGCTGACGCTCGCCTGGAGCGGGTGGCTCGCACCGGCGCTCCGTCTGTTCTACGGAAGGCTCGCGCGCCGGTACGTGCGGACGGAGCCGGAGAGCCTGAAGCGCCGGTGTGAGCGGGGACGATGACAGCCGACATCGCTCGTCGGCGACTCGTCAACCAGCACCTCGCCTCGCCTACGATCGCGGTCCCGGCGGAGGTCGTGCGCCGGCTCGGTGCGATCCAGGCGCAGGATTACGCCGGCGCGAAGTGGGCCGTCGGCTTGCGGACGCGCGGCGCTGTCGACGCGGACGTCGAGCAGGCGGTGACCGACGGATCGATCATTCGCACGCACGTCCTGCGACCGACGTGGCACTTCGTTGGGCCGGCTGATATACGCTGGATGCTCGCGCTGACCGCGCCACGAGTGAGCGCGGCGATGACGCACTACAACCGGAAGCTCGAGCTGGACGCCGCGGTGTTTCGCCGCAGCAACGCCGCCCTGACGCGCGCGCTGCGCGGCGGCAACCAACTCACGCGCGCCGAGCTCGCCGCGGCCCTGCGGCGGGCGCGCGTCAACGCCGAAGGATCACAGCGCCTCGGTCATCTCATGCTGCAGGCGGAGCTGGACGGCGTCGTCTGCAGCGGGGCGCGGCGCGGCAAGCAGTTCACCTACGCTCTGCTCGAGGAACGCGTGCCGCCGGCGGCCGTGCTCGATCGGGATGAGGCACTGCTCGAGCTGACAACGCGCTACTTCGCGACACGCACTCCGGCGACCGCGAACGACTTCGCGTGGTGGTCAGGGCTGACGGTCGCCGACGCCGCGAAGGGCATTCAGCTGGCCGGTCCGGCGCTGGAGCGCGAGGTCATCGAGGGCCAGACGTATTGGTCCGATCCGTCGCTGAGGTCACGCACCACCCCGTCGCCCGCGGCGCACCTGCTGCCGAACTACGACGAGTACTTCATCGGCTTCAAGGATCGCGGCGCCATCGCGCAGCGGCTGAAATCGGCCGAGCTGGTCACGGGTGGCGATGCCCTCACCACCCACGTCATCGTCGTCGATGGGCAGCTGGTCGGCAGGTGGAAGCGGACGCTCGAGAAGAAGCGCGTCGTCATCGAGTCGAGTTTCTTGGCCCGCCTGACGGCGGTCGAGGAGCAGGCCGTCGCGTCAGCCGCCGAGGCTCTTGGCAGGTTTCTCGGCTTGCCGGTCGAGCTTCGCGGGTTGCTCGTTTCGCGATCGTCTGCGCCCGGGTAGTCGTGAAGCGGATGAAACGTAGCCGATAAGCACACGCCGCCGGCGCCTCGTTGGCGCCGGCGGCGTGTGCTTAGATGACGGTTCCGGTTCAGAACCGGACGGTCAGTCCCGCGGCGAGCGTGACGTCGTTGCGCGTCTTCGCATCGGCATCGCCGACGAGCGGCTCGAAGCGCGAGACGTAGTCGCGGGCCTCGAAGCGGAGGCCAAGGCGGCCGAACCCGAGCTCGCCACCCAGCGCCCCGTAGCCGGCGACGTTGGTCTTCGCATCGACGTCGTCGAGGTCCCGGTAGTTGTACGTGCGGCCGCCGATGCCGAGGCCGACGAACGGCGTGAAGTCCCACGAGCCGCGGCTGTACCACGACGGCGCGCGCGCCTCGGCGCCGACGTCGTACTGATACAGATCGAGCGTCTGGTCGCCGGCAGTCGCGCGGTCCTTGCTCGGCGCCCAGCCGAAGGTTCCGGTGACGGCGAGCTGTGGGATGACGCGCCACGACGCTTGTGCGCCGACGAGGACGGCGTCCTTGAGCAGGTCCCGCTGGTCGCCCGTCGGGACGTAGGCGCCGACGTACGGCCGGAGCTCGAACGCGGCGCGGGCGCTGCGAGTGGTGAGCACCTCGTCTTGCGCTCCGGCGCTGGCGGTGGCGACGAGCAGGCCTCCGAGGCCGAGCGCCGTGAGAACGGTACGGCGGACGAGGGTTGTTACGGTGCGAGTCGACATACGACTGATTCCTCTTCGAGAAGAACGGGTTACGCCGCGGAACTGACTGCGCTCCTGACGAGTCCGCGGTTGGAGTGGCAGGTGTCAGGCACCTGCTTCGCTTGGCCGCGTCGCGGGGCCCGCGCGCCACGGCCGGGGAGCATCGAGCGCATCATGTCGTGCGAGGCGCATCACGGCGCCGGCCGGCCGGCCGGCGACACGGTGGCCGGGCCGTCCTTCGGGATCGTGCGCGGTCGCGGCGCGATCGGCATGCCTTCCGCCATGCGCTCCAAGCCGGCGACGACGACCTGTTCCCCGGCTCTCACGCCGCTCACGATCTCTACGACGCCCTGCGAGCGCGCGCCGAGTTGTACGACACGACGGCTCGCCTTCCCGTTCGCCACCGCCCACACGACGTTGGCGGTGCGCAAAGGCTGGACGGCGTCCTCGGGCACGACGATGGCGTTCGATCGGGTCGCGGTCGACAGCCGCGCCTCCACGAACATCCCGGGTCGGAGAACCCGGTCTGGGTTCGGCGCGCGCGCCTTCACGACGATCGTGCGCAGCTCGTTCTGCACGACCGGGTCGATGAAGTCGACCTGCGCGCGGAAGACTCGACCCGGCATGGCGGCGACCGTGAACTCGACTGTCTGCCCCTCGCGCAGCCGGACGGCGTGGCGCTCCGGGACCTCGATCACCGCGCGCTGCGGATCCACGGTCTGCAGCGTCAGGAGTCGCGCGGTCGGCGTCACGTAGTCGCCGACGCTCACGAAGCGCTGGCCGACGACGCCGCTGAACGGCGCGCGGACGGTCGTCCGCTCGATCTGGAGCGCGAGCACGGCGACGGACGCGGCGGCGCTACGTGCCGCCGCCTCGGCGCGCTCGAGATCGGCGGCCGAGGCCGCGTTCTGCGCGCGGAGACGCCGGACCCGCTCGAGCTGCTGGTTCGCGAGATCGCGATCGGCGACCGCGCGCTCCGCCTGCGCCCGCAACATCGCGTCATCGATCTTGATCAGCGGCGTTCCGCGCGTGACGTGCTGCCCTTCGCGGAACAGGATCGCCGTGATCCTCCCCTGCTCGTCCGGGCGGAGCTCGACCGCCGCCATGGCTTCGACTCGCCCGGTCGCGCGGACGCCGTCGACGAGCGTTTGATGCTGCGCCGTCGCGGCGTCGACCGGCATTGGGGGCATCGCGGCGACGTCACCCGCGCCGCCGCCGGTCTGCGCGGCGGCCGCGCCACCATTGCGAGCCTTGGCGAGCGCGGTGATTCCTACGAGGCTAAGCACGACGGTCGCCGCGATGGCAATCCGGCGCTGTCGGGCCAACCCCCGCATGTCCTGTCCTTGCAGTGGAGTGCTCATCGGTCCCCTCTCAGCGGTGAGCCGGAGTCGTTCCGGCGGTATCGAAGATCCGGCGTCCCAGCAGCGCCTCGATCTGCGCCTGCGCGAGCCGCGTCGCGTACCGCGCCTGCACCAAGGCCGCGTCGGCCTCGCTGAGAGCGACTTGCGCTTCGAGCAGATCGAGAATCGTCGTCGCGCCTTCGGCGTAGCGCGCGCGTTGCACGCGATAGTTTTCGGCGGCGACGGTCACGCCGACCACAGCCAACGCGGTCGCGGCGCGCGCCGTTTCGTAGCCTTGGTAGGCTTCGGCCATCCGCTCGGCGCTCGCCCGCTCGCGGTCCGCCCGCGCCGCTCTCGCCACGTCGCGGTCGGCACGCGCACGCGCGACCGAGATCTCACGCTGCCCGCTGTTCCAGATCGGCAGCGAGACCGTCACCGTCATCTGGCTCCGGCGGAGCGCCGAGGGGAAGAGCTGCGAGTCGTAGGCGCCCGTCGTCCCGCCGATCCGTATCTCGGGGAGATACGCCTCGCGCTCGGCGCTCAGCGCGGCGGCGGCGCTCCGTTCCGCGGCCCGCGCCGCCTCGACCTCCGGCCCCCGCCGGCGCATCTCGGCCATCGCGTCAGCCTGCGTCAGTGGCAGTTGCGCCGGCGCGGTGGCGTCGACCGGCGCCGCCTCGGCGGGGCCGTCGAGCCCGATGCGCCGCCCGAGTCGCAGCCGCGACGTGACGAGCGCTGAATCTGCGCGGAGCACCGCGAGCCGCGCCCGATTCACCTCGAGCAGGAGCCGGAGCGAATCCGACGCGATCGCCTCACCCGCGACGACGCGCACGCGCGCGATGCCGAGCTGCTCCTCGGCGCGACGCAGCCGGTCGGCAGCGACGCGCGCGAGCTCGCGATCGGCGAGCACGGCGTAGTACGCGGCGTCGGTCGCAAGCGCGACGCCGAACCGGGTCGCCGTTTCGCTCGCCTCGGCGGCCTGCACCGAGGCCCGCGCGCGCTTGAGCTCTCCCGTCTTCCCGGCGCCGAGGAGCGTGTAGCTCGCGTTGAGCGTGGCGCTCGTCGCGCTCGAGCTGACAGCGCCGGTGCCGAAGTTGAAGAACGGGTCGGAAAAGCGCGTGTAGTTGGACTCGCCGGTCACCGTCGGTGCCACGAGATCGGTGAACGCGGCGCGTCGCTCCCAGAGGGCGGTCTCGATCTGACCGCGCGCCGCGACCGCGCTCGGATCGGCCGCCGACGCGCGACGACGCGCCTCGCCGAGCGTGACCACAGGCGCGGTGTCGGTCGCCGCCTGCGCGCTCACCACCGACGGAGCCGACAGGCCGATCGCCGCGATCGTGGCGAGTCCGGCGACCCGCCGCGCGTGCCTTGTCATGATGCCTCCAATTGTGCCCGTACGGGCAACGCAGCCGCCGATGCCCGACGCTCGCGCAGACGCTCGAGCACCACGAACACGGCCGGTACCAGGTAGAGGGTGAGCAGCGTCGACACGACCAAGCCGCCGAGGATCGAGTAGCCGAGCGGCCGCCGGCTCCCCGCGCCCGCGCCGAGGCCGAGCGCGATCGGTAGCACGCCGAACACCGCCGCGACGGAAGTCATGAGGATCGGCCGCAGGCGAATCCGCCCGGCCTCGCGCATCGCCGACACCGCGTCGCGCCCACGCTGGTGCAGATCGTTCGCGTACGTGACGAGCAGGATCGAGTTCTTCGACACGAGCCCGATCAAGAGGATCATCCCGATCTGGCTATACACGTTGAGCGTCGAGCCGGTGAGCCAGAGTGCCGCGAGCGCGCCGGTCACGGCGAGCGGCACCGCGAGCAGGACGGTGAACGGGTGCACGAGCGACTCGAACTGCGCCGCGAGCACCATGAAGACGAAGATCAGCGCGAGCGCGAACGCGAAGTAGAGCGCGCTCCCGCTCTCGTGGAATTCACGTGATTCCCCGGCCAGGTCGACCGTGCTCCCGGGAGGCAGCACCTCGCCGGCCGCGGCACTCAGCGAATCGAGCGCCTGCCCGAGCGTGAAGCCGGGGGCCATGCTCGCCGAGAGGGTGAACGACCGCACACGGTTGTAGTGGTTGAGCTGACGTGGCCCGATGCGCTCCTCGACCCTGGTCACCGCGTCGAGCGGCACGAGAGCGCCGTTGCGTCCGCGCACCTGAAGTCCGGTGATGTCGGACGGCGTCGAGCGGTCCCCAGGATCGAGGCGCAGGATGACGTCGTACAGCTTGTTATCCGACGTGAAGCGGCTCACGTCACGCCCGCCCAACAGTGTCTGGAGCGTCGTCGCGATCTCGCGCGCCGGTACGCCCAGGTCCTCCGCGCGGTCACGGTCGAGCGATACGACGAGCTCGGGCTTCGTGACGCGGAGGTCGGTGTCCACGTTGAGCAGCCCCGGAATGGTCCTGGCACGCGCGACGAGCGCGTCCATCCCATTGACGAGGGCCTCGAAGTCTCGGTTCTGTACGACGAACTGCACCGGCGGCGCGAAGCCGCCGAACGCCGGCGGGTTGATCGCGAACGCGAACACGCCGGGGACGCCGAAGAACTGCGGCTGGACTTCGGCGATGATCTCCTGCGCCGACCGGTCGCGCTCGTCCCAGTCCTCGAGGATGGGACCGACGACCCCCGAGTTGGGCGGGCCGTTGAAGCCGACGACGGCGAACGACGATCGCACGCCCTTCGTGCGGTGCACGATCTCCTCGAGCTGCCGCACGTAGCCGTCGGTGTACTCCACCGTCGCCCCCTCCGGCGCGACGACGAAGGTGAAGAAGAACCCGCGGTCGTCCGGCGGGACGAACTCCCGCTCGAGCGCCGTGAAGAGCAGGACCGCGCTCGCCGTGAGCGCCACGCCGCCGCCGATGACGAGCGACGGACGTGCGAGCGCCCGCGCCAAGGTGCGCTCGTAGCGCTTCGTGATGCCATTGAGCACTACGCCCACGGCGTGCGTGAAGCGGGATTCCCGGGCCGACACGCGAAGGATCTTCGCTGACAGCATCGGCGTGAGCGTGAGCGCCACGATGCCGGAGATGAGCACCGCCCCGCCGACGGCGACGCCGAACTCGTTGAACAGCCGTCCCGTCGCGCCGGTCAGAAAGAGCAGTGGCGAGAAGACGGCGATGAGCGCGATCGTCGTCGCGATGACGGCCGTCGTGATCTCGCGCGTGCCGTCGATCGCCGCCGTCTCGGGATCCTTCTTCAGCTCCTCCTGGTGCCGGTATGCGTTCTCGAGGACGATGATGGCGTCGTCGACGACGATGCCGATCGCGAGGATCAGCCCGAGGAGGGTGAACGTGTTGACGGTGAACCCGAGCGCGC
>JBHELH010000359.1:0-3414 GCA_046263215.1 Gemmatimonadaceae bacterium
GTGGCCGCCGGCGCTCCAGCCGAGGACGCCCATCTTCGTGCTGTCGATGATCCCCTGAGCGATCAGGTGGTCGACGCCCGTCATGATGTCCTCGTACCCCTTCTGGAAGTAGTTGCCGACGATGTCCGTCTTGTGCGCCTCGCCGTAATTCGTCGAGCCGCGGTAGTTCGGGCGCAGCACCGCGTAGCCGGCGCCCGCGTACACTTGCGCGCCGTAGCCGCCATTGAAGCCGAGAACGTCGGCGCTCGCCGGACCGCCGTGGATGGCGACGATGAGCGGGTAACGACGCCCTGGCTGGTACCCGACAGGCTTCACGAGCACGCCCCCGACCGTCTTGCCGTCGGTCGAGCGCCAGGTGATCTCGTCTTCCTCGCCGAGTTGGAAGCTGCGCACCTGCGGGTTGGCGTCGGTGAGCTGCCGCCATGCGGCGCGTGTCCCGAGCTGGTCGACCGACGCGACGGTGAAGATTGTTGGCGGCGTCTTGGGGTCGGCGTAGTTGATCAGGATACGCTTCGAGTCTTCGTCCTGACTCGCCGAGATCGACGCCCGTTCGCGCGTCACCTGTCGCACGTTACCGCTCGCGACGTCGACCGCCATCAGCTGGTTGGTCGCACGCACGCCTTCATTGAAGTAGATGGTCCGCCCGTCGCGCGACCAGAAGGCGACACCGACGTCGCCGTCGAAGCCGGCGCCGAGCTTGCGCCACTGGCCGCCCCGGTCGTCCGCGCGCCGTATGTACACGCGGTTGTTCTTCATGCTGTACTGCGTCAGGTCGTCAGGCGCCGAGAACGCGACCCACTGGCCGTCCGGCGAGAAACTGAGCTGCCCCTCCGGGACCTCGTTGTTGTTCGTGAGCCTCTCGATTCGCCCCGAAGCCGTCTCGACGAGATACAGGTCGCTGTTGATGAACTGCTCGGTGACATTCCGCTTGTACCGGTCGGCCGACGTCCCGCGGAAGCCGACCCATCGGCCGTCCTCGGAGATCGTGAAGTCGCCGACGGTGATCGTCGAGTCGCGCGTCAGGCGTCGTGTCTGCTTCGTGTCGACGTCGAGTGCCCACAGACTGGAGAGGGGCGTCTCCATGTTGCGGATCGACACGTTGAATCGCCGCTCCGTGCGCAGCTTCTCGTCCTTGTCCACCGTGTCCGCGGTGACGAAGTAGATCCGCTTCGAGTCAGGCGCCCACTGCCAGAGGCCCACGCCCGTCGGGTGCTTGGTGAGCTGCACCGGCGTCGCGGAGTCGATGCGCGCGATCGGCAGCGCGTAGAGCTGCTCCTCGTCCGCTTTGCCGCTGCGGTAGACGAGCCACTGCCCGTCGCGGCTGATCGCGAACGTGGAGACGCCGTCGCGCGCGTCGGTGATCTTGCGCGCCTCGCCGCCGTCGGGCCGCATGACGTAGAGCTGGTTCTGCGTGACGCCGCCCGCGCCGCCGCCAGCCCCCCCGCCGGGACCGCCCGCCGGGGGCTGTCCCTGAGCACCGCCGCTGCCCGAGGCCGGCGCGTCGCGGTTCGAGGCGAAGACGAAGAACGAGCCGTCGCGCGCCCAGCGCGGGGAGATCTCGTTCTTCTCCTTCATGAAGGTGAGCTGCTTCGTCGACGCGACGCCCTGCTCCGTCGAAACGAGATAGATGTCCGTCTGGCGCCTCGCGTTCTTCCAGTCGGGAACGGAGAGGGTGTAGAGCAGCCACCGGCCGTCAGGGCTCACCTCCGGGCTCCCGATCTGCCGCATGTGCTGCATGTCGAGGAAGGTCATCGCGCGCGGAGCGGCGCTCGCACGTTGGGATTGTTGCTGCTGCGCGGCGGAGGCTGTCGCCGAGAGTAGGAGCGCGCCAAAGAGGGCGACGCTTGCGACGGGGACGCGGCTACGAAGCTGGGCGGTCGGCATACGCGTGACTCGGGTGAGATGCGATCTGAAATATTACGGGAAGGCAACGGGAGGTCCTAGGCGTAGGTGTTTAGCGCTAGGGGTAGGTGTCAGCGGCTCGCCCGGCACCCGACGCCTGGCAGCCGACACCTAGGGACCTGGCCCCTGACACCTGACCCTCGTATCGTCGGCGAACCCCGACCGGAGTTCCCCATGCACCGTCGTGAGTTCAGCGTCACCGCGCTTCGCGCTATCGGGGTCATCACGCTGGCCCGGGGCACCGGTTTGGTGCTCCCCCTTCACCCCGCACCTCTCCGCGTCAACGGCGCTCGTCTCAACCGTCACCTCGCCGAGCTCGCGGAATTCGGCAAGAACCCCCAAGGCGGCGTCAGCCGGCTCGCCTACTCCGAAGCCGACCGGCAGGGGCGAGAGTATGTGCTTGGCCTAATGCGGGGTGCCAGACTCGAGGTCCAGATCGACGCGGCCGGTAACATCGTCGGCCGCCGCGGCGGGAGGGACGCGCGGCTGCCGCCGCTCCTCTTCGGCTCGCACATCGACTCGGTGCCCGAAGGCGGCAACTACGACGGCGACGTCGGCTCGCTCGGCGCAATCGAGGTCGCGCAGACGCTGGCCGAGGGCGGCGTCGTCACCCGCCACCCATTGGAAGTCGTCGTCTTCCAGAACGAGGAGGGCGGATTGATCGGGAGCCGCGCCCTGAGCGGGGATCTGACGGAACGCGAGCTCGACCTCGTGAGCCGGAGCGGCAAGACGATCCGGGACGGCATCCGCTTCATCGGCGGCGATCCGGCGCGCCTGGCGAGCGTACGGCGGAAGCGCGGCGATATCGCGGCATATCTCGAGCTGCACATCGAGCAAGGCGGCGTTCTGGAGGCCGAGCGAGTCGACATCGGGATCGTCGAGGGGATCGTCGGCATCAACTGGTGGGATGTGACGATCGAGGGATTCGCGAACCACGCCGGCACGACCCCGATGGACCGCCGGCGCGACGCGCTCCTCGCCGCGGCGAAGTTCATCGAGGCGGTGAATCGCGTCGTTACGAGCGTCCCCGGCCGGCAGGTGGGCACCGTCGGCCGGATCCAGGCCCTGCCGGGCGCGCCGAACGTGATCCCGGGGAAGGTGGTGCTGAGCCTCGAGCTGCGCGATCTGGACGCGACGAAGATCGCGGCGCTTTACGACCGCATCCGCGCCGAGGCGCGCCAGATTGTGGACGCGAGCGGAACGACCTTCGATTTCAAGGAGATCAACGTCAACGTCCCTGCGCCGACCGACCCGAGGATTCGCCAGGTCATCGCCGAGGCGGCGCGCGAGCTCGGCCTCACCACGAGGGTGCTGCCAAGCGGCGCCGGCCACGACGCGCAGGACATGGCGCGCCTCGGTCCCGTCGGGATGATCTTCGTGCCGAGCGTGGGCGGGATCAGCCATTCGCCGCGCGAGTACTCGCGCCCGGAGGACATCACGAACGGCGCGAACGTGTTGCTGCACGCGGTGCTGAAGCTGGATGCGGGTTGGTAGGGGAAGGGCGGGAAGGGC
>JBHELH010000360.1:0-3049 GCA_046263215.1 Gemmatimonadaceae bacterium
CAGGGCCCCGAGCACTCGAGCGCGCGGCTCGAGCGGTTCCTTCAACTCTGCGCCGAAGGGAACCTGACGGTCGCGTACCCGTCGACGCCGGCGCAGTACTTCCACATCCTGCGGCGCCACATGAAGTGCCCGGAGCGACGACCGCTCATCCTGATGCAGCCGAAGAGTCTCCTGCGCTTGCCGGAGGCGGCGTCGCGGCTCGAGGACCTCGCGGGCGGGACGTTCCAGCCGGTGATCGACGACCCGGCGGCCGGGTCGATCGGGCGCGAGGCGGTGCGGCGTCTCGTCTTCTGCACCGGGAAGATCTATTACGACCTCGCCGGCGCACGCGCCGAGACGACGCAGGGCGGAGGGCGGAGGACGGAGGGCGGAGGAAGGCCGGCGAAGTCCGCGGCGAAGTCGGCCGCGAATACCGGCGTCGCGATCGTGCGCGTCGAGCAGCTCTACCCGTGGCCGCACGAGCAGGTCGCGGCGGTGCTCGACCGCTACCCGGCCATCGACGAAGTCGTGTGGGCGCAGGAGGAGCCGAAGAACATGGGTGCGTGGACCCACGTCGCGCTCCGGCTCCGCGTCTCGACGGGGAACGCGCTCGGCGTGCGCTACATCGGGCGTCCGGAGCGGGCGAGCCCGGCGGAGGGGTACAAGAACACGCACGACGTCGAGCAGGCGCGCATCATCCAGGAGGTGCTGGCACCGGCGACGACGGGCGACGCGAAGCGGCCGTCCGCGGTGTGAGGCGCGCTTCGGTGAAGCGCGCAGTGGTCCTCGCCCTCGCGGTGTTCGTTGCGGCGCCGCGCATCGTGACCGCTCAGGCGGATCGGGAGCGCGGCGCCGCCGCGTTGGGCGAGCTGATTCGCGGGCTCGGCGTGACGGCGCGCGTGCTGATGATCGGCGCTCACCCCGACGACGAGGACACGCAGCTCATCACGTGGCTCGCGCGCGGGCGGGGGGTGGAGACGGCGTACCTGTCGCTCACGCGCGGGGACGGCGGCCAGAACCTCATCGGCAACGAGCTGGGCGAGGCGCTCGGCGTCATCCGCACGGAGGAGTTGCTCGCCGCACGGCGGATCGACGGCGGCCAGCAGTACTTCACGCGCGCGTACGACTTCGGGTTCTCGAAGTCGGCGGAAGAGACGTACCGGCACTGGCCGAAGGACTCGATCCTGCGGGACGTCGTGACGGTCGTGCGCGCGTTCCGGCCGCACGTGATCGTGTCGGTCTTCTCCGGGACGCCGCGAGACGGACACGGACATCACCAGGTGGCCGGCTTGCTGGCGCGTGAGGCGTACGAGGTGGCGGGGGATACGGTGCGGATGCCAACGAGCATCAACCCCTCGCGGCTGCCGCCGTGGACGCCGCTCAAGTTCTACCGGTCGGCACGCTTCGCACCGGCGGAAGCGACGCTCCGCATCGATGTCGGCGAGTACTCGCCGCTCGTGGGACGCTCGTACGCCGAAATTGCCGGCGAGAGCCGCTCCCAGCACAAGTCACAGGGCTTCGGGTCGTTGCAGCGTCGGGGACCGGTGCTGGACCACCTCCGGCTGGAGGTGGCGCGCGGGCAGACGCCGACGCCAAGCAGTGAGGCATCCCTGTTCGACGGAATCGACACGAGCTGGACGCGCTTTCGTGTGAGCGTGACCGACCCGAGGGCGCGCGTCGCGCTCGATTCGTTGCCCGCGGCGTTCGCGGCGCTCCGCGCCGCATTCGAGGCGTTCGCCCCGCAGAAGCTGATCGCGCCCCTGACACGCGTGCAGGTGCTGCTCGGCGCCATCTGCCCGCTGGCGCGCGAGAACGCGTGCGAGCGGATCGAGCCGGACAGCGCCCGGCGCGGCCTCTTGCGGACGTTTCGCGACTCGGACCTCTCTTGGAGCCTCTACATCGCGAGGTGGCGCCTGAGAAGCACGCTCCGTTTGGCGAGCGGCGTCGCCGCCGAAGCCACGGCGAGTCGGGAGGTGTGGAGCGTTGGCAGCACCGCGCGGGTGGCGACGGCGTTCTACAATCGTTGGCCCGACACAGTTGCCGTCGGCGGGCCGTGGGTCGCCGACGGGCGCACGCCCATGCCGGCGATATCTCCTACACGATACGTGCCCCCGGGCGGCGTGTTGCGGGACACGGTCGATGTCGGCATCGACAGCGTCTCGCAGCCCGCGTGGCTGCGCCAGCACCGGCACGGCGACCTGTTCGCGACCCCGGCGACCGGCGGCGCGGAAAACGTCGCACTCCAGCTGCCCTTGGTTCACTACACAGTCGACCTCGGCGGCCACGGCTTCGGCACGATGGTGCAGGTCGCGGAGCCCGTCGTGCACCAGTTCGCCGACCCGGTCCGTGGTGAGATTCGACGGCCGATCGCCGGCGCCCCGGCAATCTCCGTCACGGTCGATCACGGCGTCGAATACGTGCGGGCGGGAGCGCCCCTCGACAGAATCCTGCGCGTTCGCGTGCGGTCCGCCGACGCGGCGTCGCGCGACGTCCGCGTGGGCGTGACGCTTCCGGCCGGTCTCACGTCCGACGCTCCCGCGCGAGACGTCACCGTGCTGCCCGGAGGGCAGCGCGACGTCACGGTTCGCCTTCGGGGTGTTCTCCCGGCCGGCCGCCACCGGATCGCGGTGCTCGCCGAGAGCGGCGGCGAGCGGTACGCGCAGGGGTACGAGCTCATCGAGTACGAGCACATCCGGCCGCAGCGCATCTATCGTCCGGCCGTACTGGACGTCGAGGCCGTGGACGTGCGAGTGCCGGCGGGACTGCGCGTCGCCTACGTTCGCGGCGTCGGCGACAACGTCGCGCCGGCCATCGAGCAGCTCGGGATTCCGGTGACGCTGATCGACGCTGCCGCGCTCCCGAGCCTCGACCCCGCGCGCACGCCCGTCCTCGTCATCGGCCCCCGCGCCTACGAGGCGAACGACACGCTCGTCGCCAACGCCGCCGCCGTCCTCGACTTCGCCCGCCGCGGCGGGACGGTGGTCGTCCAGTACGGCCAGCACGAGATGACGCAGCCGGGCATCATGCCGTACCCGATCACCCTCGAGCGCCGCGCCGACCGCGTGACCGA
>JBHELH010000361.1:0-12758 GCA_046263215.1 Gemmatimonadaceae bacterium
GTGGAGGGTAGAGGGTAAAGGGAGCGTTGCCGGGCACTAGGTGTGGCAGGCCTCGGTACAGCCAACGCCTTCTCAACCCTCCACCCTCTACCCTCCACCCTCCAAGAAGGCGGACTACCCGCGCCGTCGACGCTAGCGAACGACGACGTGGACGGGAGCGCTCGGGTTGGAGATCTCGCGGTACGTGGCGCGCACCCCGCCTACGACCGTGTAGGTGCCGCGCTGCGGCGGAGGGCGCCAGACTAGCTCCATCGTCTCGGTCTCGCCGGGATCGGCGATGTGATGTTCCCTCAACTCGCACGTAAACACTGCGTCTTCGCCGACCATCTCGAGCAGCGCCGAGCTCCGCCTGCCGTCCGGTCGCGTGATGATCGCATCGAGTGGAGGCCCGCACGGTCCGCCGAGCTCGATGCGCTGGTCAGTCGCATTGTGCGCGGCGATGGTCAGACGCACCTCGTCGCCTGTCTCCGCGACCGATGACGAAACGGTGAGCGTCACGACGATGCCCTCGACGTCGCGATCGCGAGCGACCCCGAGACTAGTTACGGCGTCGCAGCCGGACGCGGTCAGCAGGGCAAAGAGCGCAACGGGACGGGTGCGTAACGAGCGTAGCATGTCTACCTCCGCACACCGCAGAACCCCGGCGACGGGCGGCCGGTCACGCGCGGTCTGTCCTTCTTCCGCCGCGACCGGCAAGCATTGCTTACTGCAGCTGCAGGAGGTGGGAGAGGCCGACGACGAAGAAGTTGACCGCCGCGAAGATCTGAACCGCGTGCTCCACGCGCGCTCAGCGCGGGGCGCGCTCGGCGTTCAGCCTGCGGAGCACGTCGCCGAGCTGCCGCATCGCCGTGCCATACGCCGCCCAGTCGTCGTTCCGCTGGGCGGCGCGCGCGCGGTCGTAGAGGTCCATCGCCTGCTGGAGGAGCGCCATCCCGGCGGTGTCGGGTCGTGCCGCCGTAACCTCCGGAACTTGTGGCGATGTCGCTGCGGTCGTCGTCCGGCCGCTCGTCCCGAACAGCCGCGCCAGCCCCGCGTCGAGCGATTCCTCCATCGCGACACGCCCCTCGTGCGCGACGATCACTCGTTTCAGCTCGGGGATGCGTCCACCCTCGGACTGGAGATACAGCGGCTGCACGTAGATCAGCGAATGCTCGATCGGCAGGACGAGAAGCTCGCCGCGATTCACCTGCGACCCGCCACGGCCCCAGAGCGAGATCTGCCGCGCGACCTCGGTGTCCTGGTTGATGCGGTTGACGATCTGCGTCGGGCCGAAGACGAGGCTTTGCCGCGGGAAGCGATAGACGATGAGCTTCCCGTAATGCGCGCCGTCGTTCCGCGCGACCATCCACGCCGCGAGGTTGTCCTTCTGGCGCGGCGTGAACGGGCGCATGAGGATGAACTCGGGGTCGCGCTCGCCCGGAAGCCGCATCACGATGTGGCGCATGAACGCCGCCGCTCGGTTGCCCTCCGGCGCCGCGGACGACCCGGGGATCTGCCACTGGTCCTCACGGTGGTAGAACGTCTCCGGGTCGCTCATGTGGTACGTCGCGTACACCGCGGTCTGCAGCCGGAACAGGTCCTCCGGATAACGGAGGTGCGCGCGTAGATCCGCGGGCAGCGAGTCGATTGGCCTCAGCAGGCCGCGGTAAATGCGGGCCAGCGTCCGGATGATCGGGTCGCTCGGGTCGGCGAGGTACGCCTGCACGTCGCCGTCGTACGCGTCGATCACGACCTTGACGCTGTTGCGGAGGTAATTGGTCCCGTCGGTTGTCTGTTGCGAGTACGGGTAGCGGTCGCTCTGCGTGTACGCGTCGAGGAACCACTTGAGGCGGCCGTCGCGCGTGACGACGAGGTAGGGGTCGCGGTCGAAGCTGAGGAAAGGCAGGGCGCGCTGGGCGCGCTCGCGGATGTTCCGGTGGTAGAGGATCCGCGTACTATCGGTGAGGTCGCGGGACAGGAGGATGTTGAGCGACCCGAACCGGAGCGCGAAGAGCGCGCGGCGGAGGAACGACCCGACGTGCACGCCGGTCCGCCCGCCGTACGACGAGTAGACCACCGCCTCGCCGGTGCCCTCGCGCGCCGGATAGTCGAACTCCCGCTGCCGGCTCGGCGCGAGGACGAACGTGTTCGACAGCTCCCCGAAGTAGATCTGCGGGCGCGTGATGCGGAGCGCCGTGTCCGTCGACACGGGCGGCAGATCCCTCACGAAGAGCACCGGCAGCCCCTCGGCGGTGACCGCGTTGCTCGGGCCGAGCGTGATGCCCATCCCGTGCGTGTAGGTGAGGTGCTCGTTGATGAACGTCCGCGTCGGCAGCGCCTCGGTGTTCAACTCGCGCGCCGAGAGCATCACCTGGCGGAGTTGCCCGCCGATCCGGTAGCGGTCGTCGTCGACGGCCTCGAAGTCGTAATACGTGCGGATGGACTGGATCTGCCCGAACGTCTGCAGCAACGGCTCGCGGTCCCAGAGGCGGACGTTGTCGACCGTCGCGCGGTTGGCCGCGATGTCGGCCGGTGTCAGCTGTGACTCGCCGCCGAGCTCACGGCGCTCGACGGCGTCGACGCCCCACGCCTGGCGCGTCGCGCGGATGTGGTGCACGATCTGCGGCGACTCGCGCGTCAGCTCGTTCGCCTGGACGACGAGGCGCTGGTACATGCTCGGGACGAGCGCGGCGAGGATCGCGAGCGCGAAGTACGCCCCGACTGCGCGCACGCCGACGCGGGCGAGGCGGTCGCGGAACGCCGCCCAGACGATGATCGCCGCGCAAAGGAGGCCGACGACGCCGAGCAGACGCAGCGCGGGTAGGCGTGCGTGGAGGTCGGTGTAGCTCGCACCGAACAGCGGCGTGTGCTGGCTGAGCAGGAGCGACGGAATGCTCACGAAGTGGATGCGCACGGCGGAGAGCGCGAGCAGCGCCGCGACGATGACCGCGAAGTGCACTGCCGCGACCGGCTCCACGACGACGCGCCAGCTCGGGCGGGCGAGGATCACTCCGCGGGCGAGGTAGATGGGCAGCGCGAGCGCGCCGCCGAGCACGAGCAGCGTCCGCACGAACTCGAGTACGCCGTCGACGACCGGGAGCGTGAAGACATAGTAGCCGACGTCGCGGCCGAAGATCGGGTCGCTGACGCCGAACGGTGTGCGGTAGAGAAAGCTCAGCACGTCGCGCCATTTGGACGCCGCCGCGATCGCGGCGAGGAACGCAATGCCGATCGACGCGGGCGTCGCGATCACCTGCGCGAGGCGCGTAAGCACGGCCGCGCGGACGCGGGCCTCGGCGCCGAAGCGGCTCTCCGTGAGGAGCGGATCGAGTGCGGCGCCGCGGAGCGCGACCCGGACGTTGGCGAAGAGGATCGCGAACGCGGCGAGGCCGCCGGCCACCCCGAGGGCCCACTGCGCGGCGATCTTCGTGAGGAAGACTCGCTCGTAGCCGAGGTCGCGGTACCAGAGCCAATCGGCGAGCCGGTGAGTGGCGAACGGGATCAGCGCCAAGGCGAGCATGATCAGCGCGAATCCGCCCAGCAGGCGCGCGCGCTGCCGCGCGTCCGGCGGTTGGGCCGAGCGGCGCCCGCCGCCCGGAAGCGCGCGGATGATCGGGGTCTCTCTCGGCTCCTCGCTCTCGCTCATGGCACCTCGGTCGGAAATGACGATCCCACCGCCGCCACCCGCACCCGATCTCAATCTGTAGCGGGATCGCCTCGGCGCGATACCTCCCGCGGCAGCCCAAACCGCTCGATCACACGCTCCGCGACCTCGGCCGCCGACAGGTCGGTATTGTCGACGCGAAAGTAATCCGGCCGCGCGTCGAACGCACCCTTCGAGTTGAGCTGGTATTTCGCGTCCAGCTCCAGGAGCTGGCGCCGCGACCGCTCGAGGTCGCGCTTGAACGGCTTCTCGGCGAGGCGGAACTCGGTCTCGTTGCGGCGGAGCCGCTCGTCCTGGGTCGCCTCGAGCTCGACGAAGACGACGCGACCGCCGCGCGCGCGGAAGATCGACCCGTACTCCTCGACCGCGGCCGCGTCCCGCGGGTCGTCGAACGCCCACACGTAGGTGAAGATCAGGCCGGGCAGATCGCTCGCCGCGACTTCCTCGAAGATACGGCGCCGGAACTCCCCCACGAGACGCTGGAAGGGCGGCGTCCCGAACGGGAAGAAGCGGAGCGCGAGGTCGATCGTGTGGTGGTTGTGAAAGAGCTTGAGCCCGGTGCGCTTCGCGAGCTCGTGGCCGACGGTCATCTTCCCGACGGCGGGTGGGCCGACGATGAAGACGAGGGTGGTCAAGCCGCCGGCGTGTACACTGCCGTTCCGCAGCTCATGCACCGGCCTCCACTCCGGATGACGGCCTGTGGGTCGTTGATCGTCGACCGGCACCCGGAGCAAAAGCGCCCGACCTCGCGGACCAGAAGACGGTAGCGCCGAGCGCCGATCCGCGCTGAGACGATCCCACCGGCGATGACGATCACGAGCATCGACGCGGCAGACCACCCCCGGGACATGTAATGCGGAAGCAACCACGCGTTGAGCGCGGCGGCACCCACCGCGATGGCCCGGAGCATCAGCGTGATGGGCCGGGCGGTCTTGCGGCGAGCCGCCTGCCAAGAGCGGGTCCATTCGGTGAACTCGCCTTCGGTCACTGGCGCCGGCTTGTCCGGCACAAGCCGCGCAGGCGAGGCGTGTCGCGCCTTTGGGCGGACTCTGAAGCCGCCAAGCAACACGAAGACTGCCACGCCGATGGCCGCATGCTGGAGAGGCGCCGGCGTGAGCCCGACGGCGAGCGCCCACGCCGGGCCGACGACCGCACCGGCCATCGCGTGAGCCCACCATGCCTTCCGCCGCGCCGCCCAATCGATGGGGAGACCCATGAGCGTGATGACCATGATCGGCACAAGGCCCTGCAACGCGAACCCCGTGAGCCGCGGAGACCAGAGGGAAACCCCATGTAGCCCGCGCCGCACGACGAGGACGGCGAGCATGAGCGACAACGTGACCGCGCACCCAGCACCGCAGTACATGCCGAATCGGGTCACCGGGTACCGACCGAGCCACTCGTGCGCGCGTCGTAGGGATCTCATACACGGGAGACGAGCGAGCGCACGATCCGGCCACGGCTCGGCGAGCGAGCGAGGGGCGGCTACGCCTCGTCAGGTTCCTCGAGGGCCGACCTCTCGCAGAACTCGTCGACGCTCGCGTACGCGATCGTGAACGGCCACGCTGGGTCCGTCTCTACGTTCCACGTCAGGTGCACAGCGTACACGGTCGCGCCGCCCGCAGCCCGGCGAACGAGGACGTCGTCGCGGCCGTCGCGGCGCGCGACCGCTCCGAGGTCGAGCCCACGCAGCTGATGCGATCGCGGCAGCTCGCGCCGGAGTTCGGCCTTGAGTGCCGACGGGTCTGTCACCGTCAACTTCTACCTCCGACGTTCGGCCAGGTCCGGTCTCCGTCGAACCGCCTCGGCGAAATCAGCGGCGGCTCGAAGGTCCTCGCCCTGCTGGAGGTGGTACTGCGCTCGCTGCCAGAATGCTGTCCCGGCCACCGCGCGGTCGTTCGCCGCCCCCGACTCCTGTAGCGCCTCGATGACGCGGTCGCAATCGGCGACCGCAGCGTCCCAGTCGGCCCGCTGCGCGTGCACCTGCGCCCTGTTCAAGTAAGGCAGCTCCCACTTCGGCGCGAGGCGCATCGCCTCGTTCAGATCCCGCAGCGCTTCGTCGAGCTGGCCCAGTCGGCCGCGAATTGCCCCTCGGCTATTGAGGGCACTGGCGAGCTTCGGATCGATCTCTAGCGCAGCCGTGCAATCGGCGATGGCGTCGAGAGGTCGCTGGAGATGGTCGTACGCAACCGCGCGCGTGTACAGCATCTCCGGCTCGTGTAGTCCGAGCCGCATCGCCTCCGAGCAGTCGGCCACACAGCCGGCGTAGTCCTGAAGCTGGTGTCGGATCTTCCCTCGCACCGCATAGCCGAGCGCCATCTCCGGCTCCTGGTCGAGCTCGCGCTGACAGTCCATCAGCGCCTGCCTCGGGTCTCCGCCCTGCGCGCGCCGGAGCTCCGCGAGCCGCACGCGCTGTTCCGCCCGCGACAACGGAACGGGCCCGCTGCGCTGGAACCCGACCGGGCTCAAGCCACCGGCGCCGTACTGGTTGTGGAAGAGAACGTGCAGCAGCGCCGGCTCGAGGCCGTAGCGGGTCAGCCAATCGCTGAGGAGCTCGCCGTCCTCCAGTCGGGCGTCGTGCTTCCACCGGCTCCAGCGGATGGAGTGTCCGTGTTGAAGCCCGATCGTGGCCACGAGGTCGTACCGGTCGTAGAGCTCCAGCGTCGGCCCGCCAAGGCATCCGCAGTGGTGGAACGTCGCGGGGTCCTCGACGATTCGCAGCGTCTGCCGGAAGCCCGCGAGCGCTTCGGCGTCGCTGGTGTCGATCACGACTTCCGATCCCATGGCCTGTCCGCGGAAGATCCCGGCGACCTTGGCGACGACGCGATCGATGCGCGGAAGTATCTGATCGAGGTCGCGCTGCGCGGGGTCGGGCGCCTTCGAGTCGCCGTAGGCGTAGTCGTAGGCATCCCGGTCCATCACGACCGTCGTGCCCTCGACCTCGACGACGATGAATGGTGAGTACTGGTCGTCGCCACTCAGGACCTTCGGCCGAACGGGCTCGCCGTTCTTCTCACGCGTCCTGCCGCGTAGCCAGTCGAAGCCTCGCACGAACGCCTCACCACCGATGGCTGAGGCGCTCAATCTTCACGCGGCGCGCCGGAAGTCGAGTGCCCCCGAAGTCACTCGCCGTGCGGAACCGCCTCATTGCTCTCGACGACGCCTTCCGTCAACGTCCCGCCGACCGGCGCGCCGATGTGATGGTTCTGTCGGCCGGGTGCAAGGCTTCCGTATACCGCTAGCCGTCCGCTGGTCCGGAACCGAGACTCGAGCTGCGCCCTCGGGCCAACATCAATCTGCGAGGTCCAGCCATGATCGCCGCGTTCTGGATTCTGCTCGCCACGTCGTACTCCCAGGCTGCGGCGTCGCCGGTCGCGAACGCAGCCGACACGGTCCGCCTCGAGGTCGGCTCGCCGGAGGTCGACGGCCGAGTCTACGCGCCACACGCCGCGCGCGTGCGCGTACGCGTGGGCGAGGGTGAGGGCCGAGTGGTCGCCGAGTGGACCAACGAGCTGACGGTGGGGGACTCCGCGGGCCGGCCAGTTCACCGCTGGATCACGAGGGGGACGCGTTTCTCCCCGGCCGGCGATACAGTGAGGTGGGAGATCCGTCAGACGTACGACGCGGTGACGCTCGCCCCGTATGGGTACGCAGCCACCTCGAGCACCGGAGGGTTCACGCGACTCACGCTCGACGGTCGTCGTGTCCGCGGCACGAGGCGGGCGCCGGGCGACACGGCCGACCGGCCGGTTGACCTCACGCTTGATCGCCCGGGATTCGTCGCTTCCGCCTCCGATCTCGTTCCGCTCGCGGCGGGGCTGAAAGAAGGCAAAGTGATGACGGCGCCGGTCTGGGGTCCGGCGATGACTGCCTCGGAGCTCCGCGTCTTCACCGTAGTCGGCCGCGGTCCGGTCACGGTGGAAGGAACCGAGGTCACGGCGTGGAAGGTCGAGGAGTGGCGCCACGCCGACCGCAAGCTGCTCGCGACGTGGTACCTCACCGAGAGCTCGCCATACATGGTGTACGGCGAGGTCATCCTGCCGAACGGCCAGGTCCAGCGGATGTCGGAGGTGGCCATTCCGGCGCCGCCGCGCTAGGGCGCACAAGCCGCTCGAGGTAGAAGTCCTCGACGGCTCGGAAGGCAAGGAGGTCCAGTACCCCTTCCTGTCCGCCGTTCCAACCCGACGGCGCGGCCGATAGCTTCCTCGCGGAGTGATCGGAATGCTCCCGGATGCCGACACTGACCTGGCCTGGCTCCGGTCGAGTCACCAGCGGAGCTGGACGCGTGAAGAGACCGTCGAGGCGCCTGCACGCACTACCTCTAGCCGCGATCATCTGTATCGCCGCGTGCCGCGCACGACCGGCGGTCCAGCACGAGCCTGCGCGCGTCTCAGCCCCGGAGACGAGACCTGATGCCGGCCGTCGCCGCCACACCGCGGCCGACACGCGGTTCGTGCAGGACATGATCGCGCATCACGGGCAGGCGCTGGCGATGACGGCGCTGGTGCCGGCCCGCACGACGCGCACCGAGATGCGGCTGCTGGCCGAGCGAATCGACGTCTCGCAGCGGGACGAGATCGCGTTGATGCGGCAGTGGCTGGAGCAGCGGGGGGAGCAAG
This sequence comes from Gemmatimonadaceae bacterium, assembly GCA_046263215.1. Taxonomy (GTDB): domain Bacteria; phylum Gemmatimonadota; class Gemmatimonadetes; order Gemmatimonadales; family Gemmatimonadaceae; genus JBHELH01. The sequence goes on from JBHELH010000361.1 coordinate 8,263, forward strand.
TGCCGAGCGTCACTTCGGGCCACGAGCACCACGCCGCGGCGGGCCATCAGATGCCGTCGCACGGGATGCTGACCGCAGCCGAGATGACGCAGCTCGCGAACGCGACGGGGACCGGGTTCGAGCGGCTGTTCCTCCAGCTCATGATCCGCCACCACGAAGGCGCGCTGAGGATGGTCGCGGAGCTCTTCGGCACTCCGGGCGCCGCCCAGGAGCCCGAGACCTATCGCCTCGCCACCGACGTCGACGCCGACCAGCGCGCCGAGATCGCGCGGATGCGCGCACTTCTGCAACGATGAGGTCCGACATGACGAGTCTCCGCGCAACGCTGCTCTACTCCCTGACGTTCGCCGCGGCGGCGTGTGCGGTCGCGACGCAGGCCGGCATGCCGCCGGCCGGCCCGCCCGTGCCGGACCCGCGCATCGGGCTCCGTGCGGGATATCTGGACGCCGCGCAAGCGAGCTGGAATCTCCAGCTCGTCGCCCACCGCCCGCGCCCGGAGCGGTTCTTCGATCCGGCGCAGCCGGGGAGCTTCGCGTTCGCGAACGCCGACCTCGCCTTCAGCGGCAACTACGTCTTCCAGGGCGGCTTCAACGGGATCCAGGTCTGGGACATCTCCGACCCGAGGAATCCGCGGATTCGCTCGACCATCATTTGCCCGGGCGGACAGGGCGACCCGTCGGTTTACCGCAACCTGCTCTTCATGTCCGTCGAGGAGACGCGCGGCCGGCTCGATTGCGGAGCGCAGGGCGTGACCGACACCGTCAGCGCCGAGCGGTTCCGCGGCGTCCGCATCTTCGACATCAGCGACATCGACCGCCCGAAGTCCGTGGCGTCCGTCCAGACCTGTCGCGGCTCGCACACGCACACCATCGTGAGCCATCCGGCCGATCGGGCGAACCTGTACGTCTACGTCGCCGGCACGAGCCCCCCGCGACCGGGCGCCGAACTCGCGGGCTGCTCCGGACTCCCGCCGGAGCAGGACCCGAACACGTCGCTCTTCCGGATCGAGGTCATTCGCGTGCCGTTAGCGGCGCCGCAGGAGGCGCGGATCGTCAACATGCCGCGCATCTTCGCGAACGCCGCCGGCAACATTGCCGGCCTCTGGCCCGGCGGGGCGCACGGCGAGGGGACGCAGACGACGGCGCAGACGAACCAGTGTCACGACATTACCGCCTACAGCGCGATCGGCCTCGCGGCCGGCGCGTGCTCGGGGAACGGGATCCTGCTCGACATCCGCGACCCTGTGAACCCGCGGCGGATCGCCGAGGTGAGCGACCCGAACTTTGCCTACTGGCACTCGGCGACGTTCAGCAACGACGGCCGGAAGGTGATCTTCACCGACGAGTGGGGCGGCGGCACCGCGCCGCGGTGCCGCGCGACCGACCGGCCGCAATGGGGCGCCAACGCGATCTACACGTTCGAGAACGGCCAGCTGCGGTTCCAGAGCTTCTACAAGCTTCCGGCGCCCCAGACGGCCCAGGAGAATTGCGTCGCCCACAACGGCTCGCTGATCCCGGTCCCCGGCCGCGATATCATGGTGCAGGGTTGGTATCAGGGCGGCGTCTCGGTCTTCGACTTCACCGACCCGAGGCGCCCGGTCGAGATCGCGTTCTTCGACCGCGGCCCGCTCAGCGAGACGCAGCTCATGCTCGGCGGGCACTGGTCGGCCTACTGGTACAATGGGCGGATCTACGCCTCGGAGATCGCGCGCGGCCTCGACGTGCTCGAGCTGCGGCCGAGCGCGCACCTGTCGGCGAACGAGATCGCGGCCGCGCAGCTCGTGCGGTGGGACTACTTCAATGCGCAGGATCAGCAGCGGATCACGTGGCCGCCGAGCTTCGTCGTGGCGCGCGCGTATCTCGATCAGCTGCGCCGGAACCGCGGCCTCTCCGGGCGGCGCCTGACCGCCATCGCGCGGGACCTCGAGCGCGCGGAGCGAATGGCGGGCGACCAGCAACGTGCGGCGCTGACGACGTTGGCGTCGCAGCTCGAGGCCGAGGCAGCGCGCGCCAACGACGCGACTCGCGTGCGCGCGATGGCGGCGGCGGTGCGGGAGATCGCGAACCGGCGGTGATCAATCAGGGCGCAGGGTGGAGGTCGGAGGGCGGAGGGTGTCGCGAGCGCATCGGCAACGCCTTCCTCCACCCTCTACCTTCACCCCTCTACCCTCCGACCCACGGCAGCGACTTCCCTCGTCCGACAGGTTGAAGGTCGTCGTTCGGTTCAGTCATCGGCCCCTTCCGTGACGAGGTCCGCGCCGCAGCTCGGACACTTCCCCATCGCGACGGCGAGTTGGACGCGTGAGCTTTCGGCACGCCGCAAAGTCGACTCGAGGACGCGAGCGTCACACGCCGGGCAACGGGAGTTGTACCTGGCTACCCCCCTCCGGAACCACTGCCAGACGACCGCCGTGGAGCCGAGGGCGATCACCCATCCAAGGCCGAAGAGCCAGGGACCCACGGAGTCCGGCCATCCGAGCGCTCCCGCGATCGCGAGTAGCAGAACACCGACACCTATGCCTCCTACGACGCCGGCCGCGCCGAGCCGATCGGCGCGCCGCGCGAGTCGGCCGTAGACGTCTGCCAGCGCCACGAGGTCCTCTCGCGTCGTGCGAGTTGCGAGGTCACTCGGCTCTGATTGGCTGACGTCAGGGTGCAAGGACATAAGTCAGCTGGGGAACGCTCCCGCCCGTGTAAATCTTGTTGCGTCGGCGGCGCCCCGCAAACCCGCAGCCGCTGGCACGCCCGGTGCCCCTTCTCCGGCCATGACCCGCTTCGGCTACCACGCCTCGCACGAGCAGCACCGGCCGAGTGAGCTTCTCGAGTACGTCACGCTCGCCGAGTCGGCCGGGTTCGAGGCCGCGATGTGCTCCGACCACTTCCATCCTTGGACGGACGCGCAGGGGCAAAGCGGCTTCGCCTGGTCCTGGCTCGGCGCCGCGCTCCAGGCGACCTTCCTGTCGTTCGGCACGGTCAACGCGCCGGGGAGTCGCTACCACCCGGCAATCGTCGCGCAGGCGGCGGCGACACTCGCCGAGATGTTCCCGGAGCGACTCTGGGTCGCTATCGGGAGCGGCGAAGCGCTCAATGAGGCGATCACCGGTGAGGCATGGCCGACGAAGCCGGAGCGCAACGCGCGGCTGAAGGAGTGCGCGGACGTGATGCGCGCGCTGTGGCGCGGCGAGACGGTCACGCACCGCGGACGTGTGACGGTGCAGGAGGCACGCCTGTACACGTTGCCCGACGTTCCGCCGCCCCTCTTCGGCGCGGCGCTCAGCCCCGAGACGGCGGAGCTCGTAGGCGGCTGGGCGGACGGCTTGATGACCCAGGGCGCTCCCCGCGACTCGATCGAGAAGATCCTCGAGGCGTTCTGGCGCGGCGGCGGAGAAGAGAAGCCGGTTTTCGTGCAGCATGGCCTCTCGTGGGCCGAGACCGAGGACGACGCGCGCCGCGCCGCACACGAACAGTGGCGGTTCAGCGCGCTCGGCGGCGAGGTGCTGCCGATGCTGCGGACGCCGGGGCAGTTCGACGCGGCGTCGAGGTTCGTCACACCGGACGACGTCGCGCGGGTCCTCCGCGTCTCCGCCGATCTCGCGCAGCATGTCGCGTGGCTCGAGGACTACATCGACCTCGGCATCGACACGGTCTATCTCTTCAACGTGAACCGGAACCAGCGAGAGTTCATTAACGCCTTCGGCGAGCGGGTTTTGCCGTCGGTCGTTGGTAAGGGGCTCGCGAGGGCCTCGGCCACGACCCGTCGCGTCACCGCAGATGCCGATCGCGACACGCAGCGCTCGCGGCAACCGTGACGGAAACCACAGAAGTCGCTGCGGAGCGTTAACCTCCGCAGCCGTCAGAGCCGCTGACGGCCGTCTTGGCCATGTCGACCCAGCCGGTCCGGCCGCGCCGATCACGGACGCGCGCCCACCACTGCGAGCTGTGGTCGCGGACTACACGGCCGGGCAGCTCGCGCGGGCGCTCGGGGTCGTCGTTCAGCCAGAAGACCTCCGTCTGGATCGCCCGCCCGCGGAGCCAGGCATTGAACACGTTCTCGCCGACGTAGTCGAGGACGAGCAGCGTGTCACCGGCGACGTAGGGAATGCCGTTCATGCGGTCGACATAGTTCTCGCGCAGCACGATGAGGCCTATCGTATCGATCCGCACGAAGCCGGTATCGGCGACGAGCTTGGCGCCGGTCGCGAGCCGGTAGGCCACCGGCGCACTGCGGCTCGGCCGGCGCCGAGCGACCGCGGGCTCGCGAAGCGTCCACCGGCCGTACCGGCAGCACTCGAAGGGACACGCGCCATTCCGGATGACGGGCGCGCGCGGGCGTGGCGCCTCGGGCCAGCGCTCGAGGCTCACCCTTTGCTGGGCGCCGGCGACGGCGGCAGGAGCGGCGAGCGCCAACGCGGACGCCAGCGCGCCGATCGCTCTGAGAGTGGGTCCCGCGTGGCGCATCCGCCCGGGCGCGAGACCCAGGGCAGAGAGAAGGGCAAC
>JBHELH010000362.1:0-4838 GCA_046263215.1 Gemmatimonadaceae bacterium
GGCGCACCTCCTCGGGACGTGCCGGATGGGCTCGGACCCGCGGGACTCGGTCGTGGACGCCGATTGTCGCTCGCACGATGTCCGGAACCTCTTCATCTGCGACGGCTCGGTCTTCCCTAGCGGGACCGCCGTGAATCCCTCACTCACGATCGAGGCGTTCGCGGCGCGGACGGCGGACCGCATCCGGGAGCTCGCGCGCCGCGGGGAGATCGCGGGGAGTTAGGGGACCGGCAATGGGGTGGAGATCCAGATCACGTGAAGGGCGTCACGACAAGCCTATAAGCTTACAAGCCGCCGGATTTCACGCGCTCCGCCCGGTCGAGGAAATGGCGCGCCCGCTCGGGCGCGCCCAGCGCCTGCTCGATCAGGCCGGCGTGGCGAAAGAGCATCGCGTCCTGAGTGCCCATGCGCAGCGCACGTTCCATCGCCTCTCGCGCCGCCGCGTACGACCCAACGCGGTATAGCGCCCATGCGAGCTGGTCGTACCCGTAGACGTCCCGGCGCACACGGATCTCGTCGCGCAGAATCGCAAGCGTCTCGTCGAGGTGACGGCGGTGATCGAGCCGGTAGAGAGTCCACTGCCGGTTGAAGGGCTCCGGGTTCTCGCGCCCCTGCCGCTCGGCGCGCGCATACCAACGCTCGGCGGCCGCCGTGTCGCCAAGCGCCGCGGACGCGTCGCCGGCAAGCGCGAGCGTCGCGATGTCGGCCCGGTCGCCTAGGCGCCGGGCGAGCGAGATCGTCTCGCGCCAGCGACGCCGTTCCGCGGCCAGCCGCGCCGTCGCGGCGATGATCCTGTAGTCATCCGGGTTGGCCTCGAGGCCAGCCTCGAACGCCGCCTCGGCGCGGTCGAACCGACCGTTGCGAAGCTCGAGGTCGCCCAACCGAAGGTGAAACCACGCCACTTGCTCGCGCGGGAGGTCGGTGCGTGCGCGCGTGTCGGCGACGGCACGCATGAGAATCCAGCGCGCGTCGGCGGTGCGCCCCCTGATCTCGGCCCAGCGCGCAAGCCGCGACGCGACGGCGAGATCGCGCGCATGCCTGGCAAGCGAGGCGAAGGTGACGCGAGCCGCATCGTAGTCTCCCATCTCGAGCTGGAGCTCCCCGAGCAGCGCTCGGTAGGCCGGCACGTCCGGCCGCGCGTCGACGAGAGCGCGTGTTTCGGCGAGCGACTCGGGGAACCGGTGCTGCGCGAGCAGGCTCGAAGCGAGGACGAGCGTCGTCTGTGTGTTGTGTGCCGTGCGCAGCGCGAGCGCGCCGCGAGCGGCCCGTTCGCTCCGCCGGAAGTCCTCATAGTCGCCGGTCTCGCGGGCCCGCTGAAGGTAGAGCGCGGCGAGCCGCGCGCGGTCAGCCGCGCCGAGCGTGTCGCGCGCGGCTCGCCCCTCGTAGAAGGCGATGTCCAGATTGCGGACCTCGAGCTCCATCGGCGCGGGCGGATTGGCCGCGGCCTCACGGCGCGCCGCCCAGAAGGCGACGGCCGTGAGCGCGGCGAAGGAGGACGCCACCGCTGTCGTGCGGGTCGAGATGCGCATCAGCGGTGTGGCTCCGCAAGGTACGGAAACGTCGCCGAGAACGCGCGGTCATTGGCGTTGACGTTGTCCGTCGTGAGACCCGGTGAGACGTTCTGCGAATCGAGCAGGCTGCCGAAGATCGCCATCAAGCCGGCGTCGACGACGTCGTCGGTCAGCTTGCGGCCGCCGTACCCGTCAGCGAGCGCCCACGTGAGCCAGCCGGCGGTGCTGGGGCTTTTCTGGGTCTGCACGACGAGCATGTCCGGCAGCAGCACCGATGACAGGGTCGTCTGCACGACGGCGCTTCGGCCGGCGACGTCGCGAACGAATGCTTCGACGTCGTCCTTGAAGTCGGCGACGTCGCTCGCCGGCTGGCCGCTGTTGTGGAAGCCGTGGTTGCGCTTCGGGAACATCACCTCGCTCACCAGCGGATTACCGAGCCGCTCGACCTGGACGTATACCCGGTTCGGGTCGGGCCCGAAGATCGTCCGGGTCTCGTTGTCGCAGGCGCCGGCGACGATGACGAGAGCGAGTCCCGCCAGCGGCGCCCGGAAGTTTCTGAAGTGCCTCATGAGATGAACCTCGGTGTGTCGTTGGGTTGATGTCGTAGGCGGTGCGTCTAGCGGCTGATCGTCCCCCAGACCCCCATGCGGCCGCCGCCGGATCCGGCGAGCTGCGACGCGGGGAGTTCGATGACGATCGCGAGCGTGTTGATGCCGGCGAGGTAATCGATCCCCGGGTTGCGGAACGCGGAGGCGCTTGGCGTGTCGGGGAGGCGCGCGAGCTCGCCCGTCACCGGCTTGCGGTCCGGGATGATGCGGAAGAACTGCTCGAGGTCGAGGAAGAAGGGATCGTCGCGGAGACCGGCGAATACCTGTGTTCCCGTGGCGGAGCCTAGGCTCGAGTTGATCGCCCCGGAGACGACCGGGCCGTCCTCGACGAGCGAGTTCCTCGTTCCCGTCTCCCCCGGCCGAACGGGGCCGCGCACTGTAACGCGCTGTGACGCGCCCATTCCCTCGAAGGTGATTTGGAAGACGAGGTCCTCGACAGCGTCGCCCGTGTTGTCGACCTTGAGCTGATACAGGAGGTTGGGGTCGAACGACGCAGTCGCGCCCTGGGCGGGCGTGATCGGCGACGACGTAGTCATCACCAGCGCGATGCGGCCCGCAGACGCCCCCGGAAAGGCGTAGACGTCATTCACGTCCATGCGCGGGTTGAGCTCGACCTCGGGAGTGTCCTGGTGGTCGGACGCGAGCATCGTCCCGGTGACGGTGACGCTCGCCGCGAAGCCGAAGGCCGCGAGTGAGCTGAGTAGTTTGATGCGCTTCATAGAGATCTCCTGTGGGTGGCGAACTGACGACTGCGGACTGCTCGCGTGGATGGATACGACGGTCGGTGAAAAACGGATCTCTGTGTCAGAACCGGTACTCGAGGCCGAGTTGCACGCTGCGAGGAGTGCCGGGTGTGAAGTGCAGCTCCGTGACCCCCGCTGGCTCGCCGCGCAGACGCGAGGTGGTCGCGAACTGCGCTTCGTTCCACGCGCGGTCGAAGAGATTGTCGACGGTCGCGGTGACGATGGTGCGACCCCGGCGCCAGGAGCCGACGAGCTCCCAGATCGTTGCTCCGTGCGCTGTGACCTCGGCGCGTTCGTCGACTGCGCGGGGGCCGACGTAGCGGTACCGGATGCCGCCGCCGAATGGCCCGGCATCACGCACGGTGAGCCCGCCGGCGGAGGTGACGGTCGGCGCGAGCGGCACACGATCCTCGCCGGCCGGCGCGTCGCGAAAGCGGCCGCGCGCCAGGTTGAGGTCGGCGTCGGCCCAGAGCCATGGCGCAAGGCGCGCGCGGCTCTCCAAGTCCAGGCCGACACGTCGCGTGCGGCCGCTCCACTCCGTCGTTCCCTCATCGCCGACGTAGATCAGCTCACTTTGCAGGTCGAGCAGCCAGAGCGCGGCCGCGATGGAGCCGCCGCGCCAGCCGCGCCGGGCGCCGAGCTCCGTGCCGACGGCGCGCGGGAGGACGCGGGGAGTAGCGCGCCCCTCGGCGCGTGCCAGCAGCACGTCGCGAGCGTCGTTCGAATGGAAGCCCGTCGCCGCGCTGGCGAACAACGTCGTCGCCGACGTCACGTCGACAGCGAGATTTGCCTTCGGGCTTACGACACCGTGCCAGGCGACTCCGGAGGCGTGTGGCAGCTCGGCTGCCTCGTTCCGGCCCTTGTCGGCGCCGTCGGCCGACCGATCACGCACACCGAATCGGAACACGTCGCCCCGAACGCCGAGCTGGAGTCGCGTGCTCGGCGCGAGCTGGACGTGCACCTGCTGCCACGTGTAGAGGTGCTGCTGGGAGATCCGGTCGTCGACGCGGACGCTGAGGCGCCGCCGATGGCTTTGGTGATAGAGCCCGACGTCGGCGGCGTCGCTTCGAACGCCGGCGCCCGCGGTCCACGCCACGTGGTACCCGAGTGCCGCGCCCGGCGGGGCGCTGTAGCGACTGTCGACACCGAGCACGACGCGGTTGTCATCCTGCTCGATGCCGTCGCCATCGACGGTGTCCGCAAGGAAGAAGGTGAAATTGGAGTAGAGACGCAGGCGGTAGCGGGTGACGAACGCTCGCGCTTCCCATGCGGCGCCGTCGCCTTCGGCGGACCGCAGTCCGACGGCCGCATCGCACCGACTCGTCGCGCCGCCCTCCGTCGGATCGAGGGCGCCGAAGCGCGAGATGAGTCCGGACCGTACCGCGCGTTCGGGCACCTGCCCCGATGCACTCCAGTCAGCGGCGAAGCCCGAGGCCGACGCGACGAGCTGGACGCCGCCGGCGAGCGGCGCCGTCCACTTGGCGAAGACGTTTCGGCGGGCGAAGTCCTGCGAGGCGATGAACGGACCCCGCGACGACCGGCCGGCGAGAGCGAGGTACCCGCCGGACTGTGCCGCATCTCCGCCGAACGGCAGGAGAGCGACCAGCTCTTCGGTCGCGAACGAGCCCGCGCGCACGGCGAGCAAGCGTTCCGCGACGCGGTCACGCGTCGTGAGTGACACCGAGCCCGCGGTCGCGAAGTCACCGTCGCGCGCGTCGGAGGGGCCCTTGCGGACGTCGACCCGCTCGACGACGTCCGGAATCAGGAAGTGGAGGTCGGCGTAGCCCTGCCCGTGAGCGTGCGACACCATGTTGACGGGCGTGCCGTCGACGGAGAGGGCGACGTCGGTGCCGTGGTCCGCGTCGAACCCGCGCAGGAAGATCTGCTCCGCCTTCCCGCCGCCGGCGTGCTGCGCGATGACGAGGCCGGGCGCGAGGGTGAGCAGTTCCTGCGACGACGCGCGCGGCCGAAGTTGG
>JBHELH010000363.1:0-56072 GCA_046263215.1 Gemmatimonadaceae bacterium
GACGGGCCGCCTCGTGCCGAAGATCATGGGGCTCAAGGAGGCGCTCGAGCACTATCTGGCGTATCGCCACAACGTCATCGTCCGCCGGACGCAGTACGAGCTGGACAAGGCGGTCGAGCGCGAGCACATCCTGGAAGGTCTCAAGATCGCCGTCGACAACATCGACGAGGTGATCAAGGTCATCCGCAAGGCGGCCGATACGCCGCAGGCGAGCGCGCAGCTCCAGAAGCGGTTCAAGCTCTCGGAGCGGCAGGCGGAAGCGATCCTCAACATGCGCCTCGCCAAGCTCACCGGCCTCGAGATCGAGAAGCTGGAGCAGGAGCTGAAGGAGGTCCGCGCGCTCATCAAGAGCCTGCGCGAGCTGCTGGAGTCGCGGCCGAAGCGCGTCGCGGTGATGAAGCAGGAGTTGCAGGAGGTGGCCGACAAGTTCGGCGACCCGCGGCGCACCGAGATCACGAGCGACCAGGGCGAGTTCACGATCGAGGACCTGATCGCCGAGGAGGACATGGTCGTGACCATCTCCCACTCGGGCTACATCAAGCGGACGTCGGTCTCGAGCTACAAGAAGCAGCGGCGCGGCGGGCGCGGGAACAACGGCGCGACGCTGAAGGACGAGGATTTCATCGAGCACCTCTTCGTCGCGTCGACGCACGAGTACATCCTGTTCTTCACCGACGACGGGCGCTGCTTCTGGCTCAAGGTGCACGAGATCCCGCAGGCGGGCCGCGCGGCGAAGGGGAAGCCGGTCGTCAACATGATCAACGTGACGCCGGACACGCGGATCTCGGCCGTCGTCCCGGTGCGCGAGTTCCGCGACGACGCCTATCTCCTGTTCGCGACGCGCGACGGCACGGTCAAGAAGACGCGACTCTCCGAGTATTCGAACCCGCGCGCGAGCGGGATCAAGGCGATCAAGATCGAGAAGGACGACGAGCTCATCGACGTGCAGATCACGACGGGCACCAACGACATCGTGCTCGCGACGCGGCACGGCCTCTCGATTCGCTTCCACGAGCAAGACGTACGCGACATGGGTCGCGACACGACCGGCGTGAAGGGCATCGAGCTCACGGAAGGAGACGAGGTGGTGGGCATGGTCGTGATCAAGCGCGAGGCGAACATCCTCGTCGTGACCACCAAGGGCATGGGCAAGTGCTCGCCGATCGACGAGTACCGCGTGCAGAAGCGGGGCGGGAAGGGGATCATCACGCTCGCGCGCACGGAGAAGACGGGCGACGCGGTGACGATCAAGGAGGTACTCCCCGGCGACGAGCTGATGCTGATCACGAAGCACGGCGTCGTGATCCGGATGCCGGTGAAGGGGATTCGTGTCTCGGGCCGCAACACGCAGGGCGTGCGGCTCGTGAACCTCGACAACGGCGATCTCGTGATCGATGTCGCGCGCGTGGTGCCGGACGACGACCGGCCGGAGGGGGCCGACGGTGACCCGGAGCCGGCCGGCGTAGCGCCGGACGAGGAGGAGGAGTAAGGGGGAGGAGGGAGGCGGGAGGGGAGTGGCTGCGGACTCTCCCCTCCTTCCTCCCTCCTCCTTCCTCTTTTCTGTAACTTTCGGCGCCATGGCCACGACCGTCGCCCCGCCGGGCCTCGTTACGCTCGACGACCTCGAGGCCGCCGCGCGGACGCTGCGGGGCGTCGCCGTGCGGACGCCGTTGCTGCCGGTCGACGCGCTGTCCGACCGGTTCGGGGTGCCGGTGTGGCTGAAGCCGGAGATGCTTCAGCGCGGCGGCTCGTTCAAGCTCCGCGGCGCCTACGCCTACCTCGCGCGCCTCGACGCGGCGCGCCGCGAGCGGGGTGTCGTCGCGCCGTCGTCGGGGAACCACGCGCAGGCGGTCGCACTCGCGGCGCAGCTCTTCGACATCCCGGCGACCGTCGTCATGCCGACGACGGTCACTGCCGCGAAGCGGGCGGGCGCGGAGCGTCTCGGTGCCCGCGTCGTGCTGGCCGGTACGACGACCGCCGAGCGCATGGCGCGCGCGATGGAGATCGTGCGTGACGAGGGGCAAACGCTCGTCCCGCCGTACGACGACCCGATCATCATCGCCGGGCAGGCTACGGCGGGGCTCGAGATCGTCGACGATCTCCCCGCCGTGCGCACGGTCATCGTTCCGGTTGGCGGCGGCGGGCTGAGCGCCGGCGTCGCGACCGCGGTCAAGCTCCGAGTGCGTGGCGCGCGGGTCATCGGCGTGGAGCCGGCGGGTGCGCCGAAGCTCACACGCGCGCGCGAGGCCGGGCGACCCGTGCGCCTCGAGCGGTCGAGTTCCGCCGCCGACGGCCTGCTCGCGGTCGAGATCGGGCGCCTCACCTTCGCGCATCACCAACAGTTCCTCGACGACGTCGTCACGGTGCCCGACGAGGCGCTCGCGCCGGCGATGCGCTTCCTGCTCGACCGCGCGAAGCTCGTGGCCGAGCCGAGTGGCGCGATCACGCTCGCCGCGCTGATGGACGGTGCCGTGCGGCCTGAGGGACCGACGGTCGTCGTGCTGAGCGGCGGCAACGTCGAATGGCCCGGGCTCGGGCAGGCGCTCGGCGCCTCCGACGGGGCGCGCGGCGATGGCTGAGGGGCCCGCGGCCGAAGCGCGCGTGCTCGTCGCCGACGCCGACCGGACCGAGCTGAGCGCCCTCAGCTGGCTGCTCCGCGAGCGGGGCTATGCCGTGACGAGCGTCGGCGACCCGCAGCTGCTCGTAAACGCGCCGGAACAGATCGGCGACGCGGCCGTCGTAGACTTGGTCCTTCTCGACCTCCAGGAGCGCGAGCTGCTACGGCGCATCAAGGAGCATGAGCGGTGGCGGCACGTGCCGGTGCTCGTGACCACCGCGAGCGCGTCGGCGGAGGCCGCCGCGGCCGCGCTACGCGACGGAGCCGCCGACTGTGTGGCCAAGCCACTTCGCGTTGCCGAGCTGCTCGCGCGCGTCGAAGCGCAGCTGCGGCTCGCGCGCGAGCTCCGCGCGGCGCGGGCCGCGCTCCGGGACCGCGAGGTGGAGCTGCAGCGCGCGCGCGAGGACGTCGCGAGCACGCAGGAGCTCGTCGACATCGTCCACGAGGTGGCCGGTGAGCTGTCGACGACGTCGATCTACCGCATCATCGCGCGCCGCGTGGCCCGCGCGCTCGACATCTCGCGCTGCTCCGTGGTCCTCGCCAGCGCGGGCGACGCTGTGGGCACGGTGGCCGTCGCGTACGACGACCCGTCCCTCCGCAACCTCGAGATCCGCCTCGAGCGCTACCCGGAGATCACGCGGGCGCTGGAGACCGCGAAGCCCGTCCTCGTCGAGGATGCGTGGGAGGACCCGCTCTTCGCGGACGTCGTCGCCCGCTGGCGCAGCGAGGGATCGGACGTGCAGGTGCGCTCGGTCCTCGCGCTGCCCTTCTCGCTCGACCGGTGGCGTGCGGGCGTGCTCTTTCTTCGCACGCGGCCGGGCGAACGCGCCCTGACGCACGGTGACGTCGGTTTCGCCGAGGTCGTGGTGAACGCCGCGGTGGCTGCGATCAAGCGCACCTACATCCTGGAGTCGACGCGCGCCGACAACCGACGGCTCGAGGCGCTGGCGACGACCGACCCGCTGACGCGCCTGCTCAACCGCCGTGCGCTGCTCGAGCGGTTGTCGAGCGAGGTCGACCGATCCCTGCGCTACGGCGACGTGCTGACGCTGCTGATGGTCGACGTCGATCACTTCAAGAACATCAACGACAGTCACGGTCACCTCGTCGGCGACGCGGTCCTCCGCGAGATCGGATCGCTTCTGCACGCGAGCGTGCGCGCCGTCGATGTCGTAGCGCGCTACGGCGGGGAGGAATTCGTGATCATTCTCCCGGAAACGCCGCTGGAGGGCGCGCTGGTCTTCGCGGAGCGGCTGCGCGAGACGATCGAGCGGCACGGCTTCGCCGGCCGCGGGGGCGCCGGTCTGCGGCTTACGGCGAGCATCGGCGCGGCGACGTTCCCGTCGCCCCACGTGCACTCGACCGAGGACCTCTTCGCTCGCGCCGACGAGGCGCTCTATCGGGCGAAGTCCGGCGGCCGGAACCAGGTGCGGACCTGATGGCCGAGCGCGTGAACCGCTGTCCGGCGTGCGGTACGATCTACGCCGACGACGCCGTCTTCTGTCCGCGCGACGGGATGCGGCTTGTCGCCCCGCCGTCACGCCGTGGGTCGGCGGCGCGGGGGCGGGCGGAAGATGTCGACCACCCCGGCGACCGGGAGGCGGAGGGCGCCGGCGGCGGCGCGGGTGTACCCCCGGCGGGCAGCACGCCGCTCGAGCCGCCGGGACTGATCGGCACCGTCCTCGACGGCCGCTACCGCGTCGAGATCAAGGTCGGGGAAGGGGGGATGTCGTTCGTGTACCTCGCGCGCGACGTCACGACCGGCGAGCGATACGCCATCAAGCTCCTCTCCGCGTCACTGGCGCAGGACGCCAAGGCAATGGCGCGGCTGCGGCGCGAGGCGACGTTCGGCATGCGGCTCATCCATCCGAACATCTGTCACATCATCCGGCTCGGGGAAACGGCGGACGGCCTCGTGTACGTCGTGATGCCGTACGTGGAGGGCGAGCTGCTGTCGGACCGTACGGGACGGGCCGGGCAGCTTCCACTCGCCCTCACCGTGTCGCTCGTTCGCGACATCGCCGCCGGGCTGCAGGTGGCACACGAGCAGGGCATCGTGCATCGCGACCTGAAGCCGGAGAACGTGATGGTGTGCCGCCGTGCGGACGGCAGCGAGTACGCCGTGGTGATGGATTTCGGGCTGGCGAAGGAGCGGCGGGCAGGCGCCGAGCTGCAGAAGCTCACGGGGACCGGCATCATCCTCGGGACGCCGGAGTTCATGAGCCCCGAGCAGTTGCGAGGCCGGCAGCTCGACGGCCGGACGGACGTGTACTCGCTCGCGCTGATCACGTGTGAGATGCTCACCGGCAAGCTGCCTTTCCTCGGGGCGACGCAGCAGGAGATCATGATGGCGCGCCTGCGCGGCGGCCCGGTTCCGATGCGCGAGCTACGCCCGGACCTCGACCTGCCCGACGGGGTGCAGGCGGTGATCGACAAGGCGCTCCACCGAAGCCCGGATGACCGGTTCGCGACGGCTCCGGAGTTCGCGGCCGCGCTCGCGGCCGCGCAGTCCGCGGTGCCGCGTCGGCCGGAGGGGCTGCTGGCGCGGCTGTTCCGCCGCTAGGTGCGCGCCAGAGAAGTCGCCGCCGCGGTCCTCGCCGCCGTGTGCGCCGCGTGCGGCGGGCAAGGGGCTGGTGCCCGCCGCGACTCCGCCGAGTCTCCGCCTACGCCGCCGAGGCCGGACGTGGGACCGGCCGGCGTCGAGGCGCGGCCAGTCAACCGTGGCACGCCGGGGATGCGGGCGACGGTGCGCTGGGTGCTTTCTCCCGACCGCCGCTCGGTCGTTGTCGTCGAAGACGCGGTGTCGGTTGAGGCCGAGGCGCTGCCCGACGGGTTTCTGTACGCGAGCGAGGCGACGGGGATTGTACGCCAGATCGACAGCGTGTGGGACGTTGCGCCGTCACCGGACTGGACACGGCTCGCGTTTGGGCGGGCGTACGTGCTGCGCGCGGGTGAGCGGGACACGATGCCCACCGAGGAGTGGCGCCGCGTGGAGGCCGAGCTTCCGGAGGACGTCGGCGAGCCGTCGATCGAGCAACTCTCCGCGTACCTAAAGGTGCACGCTTTCCCGGTGAGCGGCATGAGCCTCATGCTGGGACTCGGTCTGACGCAGGTACTCTGGCTCGACCGACTCGGCGCCGGTGGAGAGCTGACGCGGGCGGCTCCGACGCATAGCCTGCACGGCTGGCGGGTGCGTTGGACACGCACCGGTGATACGCTGGCCGTCGGGGCGGAGCCGCGCTCGGTGCAGGACGATGCGCCGCCGGCCCGCTGGGTGCTCGTGCGGCCCCGCCGGTGGGCGATCTTCCGTGACTCACTCGGCGGCACGACCGACTCGAGCGGCTTCGCGCGCGTGGCGTGGGTAACTGGCCCGACGATGGAGCGCGCGACTCCGGTCGATCTGACGAGTCGCAGAACGCTCGCGATCGACGGCGGATCGATCGACGTGCTGGACGGATCGATACGTGTGACGAAGCGAACATCGGACGGCCGTGTCGAAATTCGCGCGGTCGGGCCCGGGCTTCCCCTCGCCGCGACGGCGGGAGGCCGGTTCATCGTCGCGCTCGTCCCGCGCGCGGAGACCAAGCCGCACGAGATGCACGCGCACACCGTCGTGTACGACGTCATGGCGCGATGACTCGATACCCGGTTCGGTTGATACTTCAGGCGGCGGCGGCAGTTCTCGTCGGATGCCCCGCCGGCCCGCCCGGGCCGGCGGCGCAAGGGACGGCGCGTCGCGAGTACCGCCCCGGGTTCGACGTCCTGGACTACGACCTGACGATCGAGCTGCCGGACAGCGGCCGTGTGATTCGCGGCACGGCCGTCCTCACTGTCCGTCGCACGCCCACCGATCCGCGAAGGTCGGGGGGCGATACACTCGTCCTCGACCTCGTGCGCCTCGACGTATCGAGCGTGAACGTCGACGGACGGTCGGTCGCCTTCACGCGGACGCCCGAGACGGTACGCGTGCCACTCGCGGCCGCGAGCTCGGACACGATGCGCGTCGAGGTCACTTACGGCGGCGAGGTCCGGGACGGCCTCGTGATCCGGACGGACTCGCTCGGACGCTGGACGGCGTTCGGCGACAACTGGCCGAACCGGGCCCGCCACTGGATCCCGAGCATCGATCACCCGAGCGACAAGGCGACGGTTTCGTGGACGGTACGCACGCCGCCCGGACGCACCGTCGTGGCCAACGGCCGGCTGTTGCCGCCGGGTCGCATCCAGGTGCAGTACCGGGAGCCGCGCGTCACGAACCGATGGCGCGAGGACCGGCCGGTCCCGACGTACGCGATGGTGATCGCGGCGGCGCCGCTCGTGCGGCACGAGCTCGGCGTGGCGGCCTGCGGCCTGGCCGAAGTCGAGCGGTGCGTCGAGCAGGCGGTCTACGTCACGCCCGAGGTGCGCGATTACATGCCCGGTCCGTTCGCGGCGGCGCGCGGGATCGTCGAATGGATGGCACGGCTCGTGGGGCCGTTTCCGTACGAGAAGCTGGCGCACGTGCAGTCGTCCACGATTTATGGGGGGATGGAGAACGCGAGCGCGATCTTCTATGACGAGCGGCTCTTCCGGGACCGGGCGATGAGCGTCGACCTGATCGCGCACGAGACCGCGCATCAATGGTTTGGCGACGCGGTCACGAGCAGGGACTGGGCGCATCTGTGGCTGTCCGAAGGCTTCGCCACGTATTTCAGCGCCTTGTGGATCGAGCGCTCGGTCGGCGACAGCGCGTTCCGGGCGCGGATGGCCGCGACGCGGGCGCAGATCCTCGCCGACCCGGTCGCCGTCCCGCGGCGGCCGGTCATCGACACGCTCGAGACGAACCTGACGGCGCTCCTCAACGTCAACAGCTACCAGAAGGGTGGGTGGACGCTGCACATGCTGCGGCGGCTCGTCGGGGACAGCGCCTTCTTCCGCGGCGTGCGAGGTTACTACGGCGCCCACCGCCACGGCACCGCGGTCACCGATGACTTCCGGCGCGCCGTCGAGGCCACGGCTGGCCGGCCGCTCGACTGGTTCTTCGACCAGTGGCTCCGCCGCCCGGGCTACGCGACGCCGACGCTCACGTGGGACTACGACAGCACGGCGGCGCGGGTCAGCGTCACGATCGACCAGGCGCGCTCGCCCTTCGGCGCCTACCGGTTTCCGCTCAACCTCGCCGTGCACGAGCCGTCGGGCGGAGTGCGGCGCGTGATGATCGAGGTGCCCGCGCAACCGCGCACGACCGTCCCTCTCCCCTTCGCCGTGACCGCGCGCCCGACGCGGGTGATGCCGGACCCCGACGTCGACCTGCTGGCGCGGTTCGACGGTCCGTGACCCGCGCGCCGTGACCCGGGCGCGGCGGAAGCCGTCGTCTGAGCATGACGAGCTTCACCGACTGCTGCCCCGGGCCGCTCCGCGTGCTGACCGCACTACTGCTGGCCGCCGCGCCGGCGACCGGCGCCGCGCAAAGGGCGATCGCGATCCCCACGGGGCGGAGCGACCTCGCGCGCGCGGACGCGCTGCTTCGTGCGGGGCGCGTCGACGCAGCGGAGGCGCTCTACTATCGCGAAGTGCGCCGGCGGCCGCGTGACCCGGCGGCGCGGCTGGCGCTCGGGCGCTACCTGGCGTCACGCGGCGCGACGCGCGTCGGCGCGGTGCTGATCGAGGAGGCGCGCTTCTTCGGCGCCAACCCGGCGCTGGCGGCGATACACCTCGCGCCACTCTACGCGCGTCTCGGCGACTATAAGGCGCTGGCCCTTCTCCCCGCGGCGCCCCTGAGCGCGAGCGAGCGCGCGCGAGCGGAGTGGCTGGCGAAGAATGCGCCGACCCTGGCCGGGCCGGAGTCGCTGACGGTCGCCATGACGCCGCCAGACGGCGACACGGCGACCGTGCTCGGGACGATCGACCTCCTCATCGATGGACAGTCTGTCATCGCGGAAATCGACCCGACCGTGCGCGGCCTCGTGCTCGACACGGGCCGCGCGAACCGCGCGAGCACCCGCGTCTTCACCGCGCCGCCGACGGCGGTGCAGGCCGGCGTGCCAGGCGTGCCGGCCGTCCTCGCGAAGGCGCGGTTGGGCGCGCTCACGTTCACCAACCTACCCGTGAGCCTGGAGCCGCTCGGGTCGCCCACGCGGGCGCGCATCGGGATCGATCTGCTCGGCCGCTTCTCACCGACCTTCCATCCGCGCGACGGACGGTTGGTCCTGCGGCGCTCGGGGCAGGTGTCGTCGTTGCTGCGCGGTGAGCGCGTCCCGCTACTGCTCGAGCCGCGGGAGGCGTGGGTCGTTTGGAGGGGGCGGCGAGAGCCGCTCGCCGCCGAGCCGGTGACGCGGCGGCTGCGCGCGACGCGGTGGACGCTGGACGGACGGCGGGGGGCGATCGTTTTGCAGTCGTAGGGAAGGGCGTTTCGGGGGAAGAGCGGGGGAGAGCGGGGAAGAGCGCACGCGGATGGCCGCGGATCGATGAAGGGCGATGGCCGCGGATCGCTCCTCGGCGCTCTAGACTTCATACCGCCACGAGCCCGGACGACGCTTTGGCTACCCCCGGGACGCCATTAACCGAGGGAGCCACCGTCCTCGCCCGGTAGCGTCCCGGGGGTGTAGCCAAGGTCTCTTCTCGGGCCGGCGCGGGGAGGCTCGAGAGCCGAGGGACTATCCGCGCGTTCGCGCCGTTCGCCGATCCGCTCGTCCGCGTGCGCGCGCTTCCGCGCCCTTCTGCGCCCTTCCGCTCCTCCCCGAAACCAAGAACGCCCTCGCCCTTGAACCGCCTCGGTACGCGGCGCACTTTCTGAGCGACCTGAACCGCGTATCGATATGAGATTTCGTTTCGCGATCGCGCTTGCCGTCGGCGGAATGCCTGGCCTGATCGAGGGGCAGATGGCGCCGGCGAGCCGCGACAGCATCGGGCGCGACGACCGCAACTTCTCGTTCTATAGCCGTGGACCGTACCGCGCCGCGGTGCCGCGGCCCGAGGCGATCCTTGGCTACACGATCGGCGACCTCAATACGCAGTTCGCGCTTCAGGAGCGCGTCCTGCTCGCCGTCGCCGGCGCGGCGCGCGACCGGGTGCGGGTGGAGGAGATCGGCTGGACCAACGAGCGGCGCGCGATCCGACTCTACCTCGTTTCGTCGCCCGAGAACATCGCGAGACTCGAGGCGATCCATGCCGACCTCGCGCGCCTCGCTGACCCGCGGACGCTGACGGCTGGGGAGCGCGACGCACTACTCGGGCGAACGCCGGCCGTCGTGTGGATCAACGAGAGTGTGCACGGGAACGAGGCGCCCGGGTTCGAGACGGCGATGCACACGCTCTACCAGCTCGCGGCGAGCGACGAGCCGGCCACGGTCGACGCGCTACGGAACGTGCTCGTCGTCCTGAACCCGAGTACCAATCCGGACGGGCACGAACGGTTCGCCGTTTGGTACAACTCCATCCACGTGCGCGCCCCCGAGCCGTTCGCGATGGAGCACAACGAGCCGTGGAGCATCCAGGGCCGCTACAACCATTACCGGTTCGACATGAACCGGGACGTCATGACGACGACGCAGCGGGAGGCGCAGGCGCTCGTGCGCCACATGCTCCGCTGGCCGCCGATGGTGGCGATCGACCAGCACGGTCAGACGACGAACTATTTCTTCCCGCCGACGGCCTCGCCGATGAACGAGAACCTGCGCGCGGGGGGCTCGTTCCAGCGGTGGATGGAAATCTACGGGCGGGGCAACGCCGCGGCGTTCGATCGGTACGGGTGGATGTACTACTCGCGCGACGTCTTCGATTTCTACGGGCCGTTCTACTGGGACAGCTGGCCGTCGCTTACCGGCGCGATCGGGATGACGTACGAGACCGACTGTGGCGGGTGGAAGGGGGTCCTCTGGCGGCGCGAAGACGGATCCCTCTGCTCGTTCCGCGACGGCATCGCGAAGCACTTCGTGTCGGCGATCGCGACGATCGAGACGACCGCCGCGCGCCGCGCCGAGCGGGTGCGCGACTGGTACGCCTTCCGCGAGGCGGCAGTCACCGACGGGCGCACCGGCCGGATGCGGCGCGTCGTGTTCCTCCCCGGACGCGACCCCGGCCGCGCCGCCGAGCTGGCGGCGACGCTGCTGCGGTCGGGGGTCGAGGTCAGGCGCGCCGGTGCGGGCTTCGCGTCAGCGCGCGCACACGCGTACGCGAACGACGCCGCCGGCCCGCGGCGGTTCGATGCCGGCGCGTACGTCGTCGATCTGGCGCAGCCGCAGGGCCGTGCGGCGCGTGCCGTTCTCGAGCCGGCGCCGGCGCTCGACACGGCGTTCGCGCGCACGCAGATCGAGAAGCAGCTCCGGAACGCGCGACGCGGCGGGAACGTCTCGCGCGAGGGCTATGAGTTCTACGACGTCACCGCGTGGTCACTACCGGTCACCTTCGGCGTCGAGGCGTATTGGACCGAGGACGCCGCGCCGGTAACCGGACCGCTGCTGACGCTCCCGGCGGAGCAGGTCGTCGCGGCGGCCGACGGAGCCGGGACGAGCCCCGTCCCGGCGACCCCGCGTGGCCCGCTCTCCGGCCAGTTCGGCGTGGGTGCACTTCCGGTGAGCGTGCCGAGTGGCGTCGTCGGCGCCCGACCGGCGCGGTCGGCGTACGTGTTCACCGCAGAGCGGAATGGCGCGTCGCGCCTCGCCTACCATCTCCTCGCCGAGGGCTACCGCGTGGCGGCGGCGTCGCAGCCGATCGACGCCGGGGGGCGTCGCTGGCCGCGCGGGACATACGTCGTACGCACGGCACGCAATGACACGTCGCTCCACCGGCGCATCGACCAGCTCGCGCGGGAGAGCGGGGTCGAGGTGACGGGAGTCACGACGGCGTTCACCGAAGCGGGCGGCCAGCACGGCATCGGCGGCGAGTCGATCCAGGACCTGCGCGTGCCGCGCGTCGCCCTCGTCGGCGACGAAGGAGTCAGCCAGACGGGGTACGGCGCCATGTGGTGGAGCCTCGAGCAGCGTTACGGGGTCCGCTTCACGCCGATCGCGACGCGATGGCTGACGGGCGGCGACCTCTCGCAGTTCAACGTCATCGTCATCCCGGACGCGTCATCCGGGGCGCTCAACCGCATCTTGGGCCGGGACGGCGCGGAACGCATTCGCGCGTGGGTGCAGACCGGCGGGACGCTGGTCACGATGGGCGGCGCTTCCGCGTGGGCGGCGCGGGAGAACGTGAATCTGACGAGCGCACGCGCCGTCGGCGCGGACGCGAAGCCGGACACGGGGGCGGCGGCCGCCGCGGCGTCAGCACGCCCGAGCGCCGACACCACGGGGGCGGGCGCGCGGCGCCGAGAGCGCACCACCGACCGCGCGCAGCTTGCCGAGGATCTGCTCGCGGCGACCAGTCCGACGGCGTCGGACGCGTCACCCGTTCCGCTCCCGGGGAGCCACTTCGACGTCGTGCTCGATCGCACGCACTGGCTCACGCAGGGCTACGAGGAGCCGCGCATCACAGTGATGCTCGAGGGCTCGACCTTCCTCAAGCTCTCGCGTGAGGGCGCGAACGTCGGCGTCTTCCCGAGTACCGGCGCGTTGCACCGCGCAGGGTTCGTCTGGCCAGGGAACACGGAGCGTCTCCTCCGCGGGACGGCCTTCCTGATCGAGGAGCCAGTCGGCGACGGACACGTCGTGGTCTTCGCCAACGAGCCGATGTTCCGCGGCTGGTGGCGCGCACTCGACCGGCTCGTGCTGAACGCGATCGTGCTCGGGCCGGCGTATTGATCGCGCGCGCGATGCGCGCGAGGCTATCAGCTATCGGTCCGCGCTTCGCGCGGACGCTATCGGCTATCAGCTAACAGCTATCAGTACTTTGGACTGCCCCGCCCGCGCTGCGCGCGAGGCGGGGCTTTGACTGCATTTTCTGTGGAGCTCCTCCCGCTACTGCGAACGCCTCCGCACCCAATGAGCGGCCCGGCGGGCCGCCGTCCCTGCTACTGATAGCTGATAGCCGATAGCCGATAGCGTCGCCGCCTACGGCGGCGACTAGACCTTCCTCAGCGACGTGACCTTCACGGGCGGGACCGGCGCCGGCGGTGGCGCCGGGCGCGGAGCCTTGTAGATCCGAACGCCGTTGCGGAAATCCACGTCGAAGTCCTCGTCGAGGTCGAAGTCCTCGTCCAGGTCGAGGTCCATCCGCGTGCGGCCGATGCCGCGGCCGACGGCCTCGATCACGCGCCCGGCGCCCTCCAGCGCACGCTCGATGTGAAGGCGGACGTCCGGCCCGATCCGCTCCAGCTCCAGTGGCGGCAAGGTCCGTAGCGGCGTTAGGGGCGGCATGATGCCGATGTGGTCGCCGGAGATGAAGAAGCCGCCGCGCCGCCGCGGCAGGTCGGACGCGCGCACGGTGCGCAGGCGGATCGTGCGGAACTGGCCGTCCTGCCAGACGCGGAGCGTGACCTCGTTCCCAGGTTCGAGGCGCCGGATCTCGCGCACTAGCCGCTGCACGCGGGTGTTGGCCACCCAATCGTCACCGACGTCCTCGCGGCTGACGCGGACGTTCACGCCGTTGATCTCCGCGATGCGGTTACCCTCGATGATGCCCGCCCGCGCGGCGGGGCCGGAGTCGTTGACGCCGACCACGAGGACGCCGAGCGTGTCGCGCACGCTGCCGGTCGAACCGAGGCTGATGCCGAGCGTCGCGCGGTTGTCCGAGTCGAACCGCAGCCGCCGTTGGCGGCCGTAGAGCGAGTCGGCGTCCGCCGTGCGGACGCGCACGGCGCGCGTCTGGCCGCCACCGTAGACCCGCAGCTCGACCTCGTCGCCCGGCTTCACCCGATTGAGCTCCCGGGTGAGGCGGCGCGACATGAGCCTACTCATCTCGTGATCGTCGGCGTCGGCGGGGGAGAGGCGCAGGTTGACGCCGTTGACCGCCTGGATCCGGTTGCCCTCTTCGAGCCCGGCACGCTCGGCGGGTCCGTTCGGCGTGATGCTCGTGATCAGGACGCCGAGCGTGTCCCGCGCGCTGCCGGACGTGCCGGTCGAGATACCCAGCACGGCGCGCGGCGAGTCGAATCCGGCGAAGGCGAGTGCGCGGGGTGTCCGATCGCGGCGGTCGTCGCGCTCGCGTTGCGCGTCGGCCTGCAGCGCGAGGCCGCCGGTCATGAGGGTCACGGCGACGAGTGAGACGGTTCTCATATGTCCTCGAGCGGTCGGTAGGGATGTCGGTGGGGGTCTGTCAGGGCAGGGTCCTTCGTAGCGTCAGACACGGAGTGGGACCCGGAGGGTTGCCTGCCAGCCGCGCGCTGCGGGCTCCGGGCGGACGGCGGACCGCGGACGCATATTGGCTCCATGGCAAAGAAAGTCGAGCGGGGGTTGACGACTCTGACGTCGCCCACGCCTCGGTCGCTCGACGAGTTCGAGCACCACCTCGCGGACGAGGCGGACGCGGCGTACCTGTACCGCGCACTCGCGGGCACGGAGCGGGACGAGCACAGGCGCGACGTGTATCGGCGGCTCGCGGCGGTCGAGGACCGGCACGTCGCGATCTGGGCGGAACTGCTCGCCCGGCACGGGCGCCGACCGGCACCGCATCGCCCGAGCGCGCGGGCACGGCTGCTTGCCTGGCTCGGCCGCCGATTCGGGTCGCGGTTCCTGCTGCCGATCCTGCTCGCCGAAGAAGGCCGCGAGGTGAAGGGTTACCTGGACCTGCACCGGTCGACGGCGGTGGGAGCGGCCGGTAAGGGCGAGGCCCTGACGCTGGCCCGCGAGTCGGCGGACCACGCGACGACGCTCGCCGGGATCGCCGGCCGCAACGCCGAGCCGTGGCACCGCGCTCGGTCGGGCGGCTTCCTGCGCAACGTGGTCTACGGTTTCAACGACGGGTTGACCGCCAACTTTGGGCTCGTCGCCGGGGTGGTCGGCGCGAGCGCCGCGCAGCAGCATCAACTGGTGATTGTCGCCGGGGTCGCAGGGCTCATCGCGGACGCGCTCTCGATGGGATCGAGCGGTTACCTCGCGGCGAAGAGCGAGCAGGAGGTGTACGAACACGAGATCGAGATGGAGCGTGACGAGATCGCGCTGATGCCCGAGGTCGAGCGCGACGAGCTCGCGCTCATCTACGAGGCGAAGGGCCTGGGCGCGGTGGAGGCGCAGGCGCTCGCGACGCAGGTCATGGCCGACCCCGAGCGGATGCTCGAGGAGAAGGTGCACGAGGAGCTCGGAATCAGCGGGGCGGCGATGTCTCCGCTACGGGAGGGCTGGGTGACGGGCGTGGCGACGGCGTTTGGGGCGCTCATCCCCGTCTTCCCATTCCTCGTCTCGACCGGCGCGGCAGCGATCGTCCTCGCATTCGCGGTCTCCATGCTCTCGCACTTCCTCGTCGGCGCCGCGCGCTCCGTGTTCACCGGACGGAGTGTCTTCCGGTCCGGGTTCGACATGTTCGTCGTCGGTCTCGGAGTCGCCGTCGTCGGATACTACGTCGGCGAGTGGGTGGGGCGAATCCTCTAGCGTGGCCATTGACCAGGCGGTCCCGCAGTTCATGTTTGGGGCTCCGCGAAGGGAGATTCCGTAGTGGGATCGGAGGCCGGACTGCGCGACGCCTACGGCGAGCACTATGTCGTGTTTGCCTCCTGCGCCGCTGGCATCGGCGGCGCGGAAACGATCCCCTTCCTCGGGGAGACGGACGCGCTGCGGTTCCTGGGCGAGGTCGCCGCCGATGAGCTAGGGCGGCAGGCATTCTGTCGACTGTACCACGAGCTTCACGGCCGCGCGCCGTACGCGGCAAGCCTTCCGGACGTCACCCGCGCGATCGCGAAGCGACTGGTCGATGGCGACCTGCGCGTCGTGAGGGCCGGCGCGTTCGGGCTCGGAGGTGTCGATGGCATTACCGCCCCGCGTCCAACCCCAGCGCGGGCGGAGCGTCGAGGCGAGGGGCTGCCGCGGGGGACCGTGCCGAGCACTCGGCGCCGGCAGGTACGAGGCGTACCGCGAATCGAACGCAAGAGCCGGCGGACTCCGCGGCGTCGAGCGCCGTCCGGGCAGGCCGCGATGCCTATGAACGGGAGGTCCGCAATCTCGGCCGCCGCGCGGATGAGCTGCGCAGGAGCGGCGCCGACAGCGAGCAAATCGCCCGAGCGGTGCATGCCGAGCGCCGGGCCCTCGGCGTCAAATACAAGCACCTCACTCCCGAGCCGCTGCGTACCACGTCTACCAGCGAAACATCATCTTCTAGCAGAGCCTTGCATGGTGATCCTGCAGTCCAACGACGTCCAGGCGGAGTTCGCGGAGCTCGACCCGCGCACGGTCGATCGCCAACGTGGTCACACCACGATGTTCAGCACCCGGCCGCGCACGAAGATCATCTTCTTCGGCGGGCCGCTGACGAACTTCGCGATCGCCGGGAGCGCGAGCGCCGCGGCGAGCGCCTCCTGCTCGCCGGCCTCGCGCGTGACCTGAATCCGGCCGCGCGTCTTGCCGTTTACCTGGACCCCCATCTCCACGAGGTCCTCGGCGGCCAGCGCGGCATCGTAGTGCGGCCAGCCGGCGTCGAAGACGCTCTCCGCGTGGCCCAGCCGCTCCCAGAGCTCCTCGGCAATGTGCGGCGCGAAGGGCGAGACGAGCTGCACGAGCGGCTCGACCTCGCGCACGTGCGGCTGGCGCTCGTTATAACGGAGCACATTCATGTACTCCATCATCGCCGCAATCGCCGTGTTGTACGACAGCCGCGGGACGTCGTCGCCCACCTTACGGATCGTCCGGTGGAGCTTCCGCAGCACGTCGGCGTCGGGGGCGCCGTCGCGCCGCGCCTCGAGTGTGGCCCGCCAGAGGCGGTCGAGGAAGCGGCGGACGCCCGAGATCCCGGCCTCGCGGAAGTCCCCGCCTTCCTCGAACGGGCCGAGAAACATGAGGTACGTGCGAAAGGTGTCCGCCCCCCACTCGTCGATGTAGTCGTCGGGCGTGATGACGTTGCCGCGGCTCTTCGACATCTTCGCGCCTTCGCGGATGATCAGTCCGTGCGCGCGGAAGCGGGCGTACGGCTCCTCGAACCGCAGCAGCCCGGCGTCGCAGAGCACCATCGTGATGAAGCGCGAGTAGAGCAGGTGGAGCACCGCGTGCTCGTTGCCGCCGATGTACGTGTGCACCGGCAGCCACTTGTGTGTCAGGTCGACGTCGAACGGGACGTCGTCGCGGTCGCTACTGGGGTAGCGGAGAAAGTACCACGCGCTGTCGAGGAACGTGTCCGACACGTCGGTCTCGCGCCGCGCTGGCTTGCCGCATTCGGGGCACGGCACGCGGTACCAGCTCTCGACGCGCGCGAGCGGCGAGATGCCCGTGTCGTCGGGCTTGAAGTCCTCGACGAATGGCAGCTCGACCGGCAGGTCCTCCTCCGGGACTGCCTGGAGGCCGCACATGTCGCAGTAAATGACCGGGATCGGCGGCCCCCAGTACCGCTGACGCGAGATGCACCAGTCGTGGAGGCGGTAGTTCACGACCTTCACACCCGCTCGGTGCTCCTCGAGCCAGGCCGTGATCGCGTGCTTCGCGTCGTCCACCGGAAGTCCGTCGAACTGCGCTGAGTTGACGAGCCGCGCGCCCTCGGTCTCGACGAACGCCTCCTCGAGCCTCGAACGCGGATCGCGCCCGGGTCCGGCGACGACGCGCACGATCGGGAGCGTGTAGTTCACCGCGAACTCGAAGTCGCGCTCGTCGTGTCCGGGCACGGCCATGATCGCGCCGGTCCCGTACTCCATGAGCACGTAATCGGCGATCCAGATCGGGATCGGCTCGCCGGTCGCGGGGTTCGTCGCGTACGAGCCGGTGAAGACCCCCGTCTTCTCCTTGGCGACCTTACGCGAGACGAGATCCTGCTTCGCCGCCGCGGCGACGTAGGCCGCCACTTCACCCCGCTGCTCATCCGTCGTCAGCGCGGAGACCAAGGGGTGCTCGGGCGCCAGCACGAGGTAGGTCGCGCCGAAAATGGTGTCGGGGCGCGTCGTGAAGACGCGGATGCCGCCCGCGGCGGGCACGCGCTCGTCCGCGCTCGGGGCGACCGTCGCGCTTCCGGCGATTGCCCGCACGTCCTGGACACGGAAGATGATCTCCGCGCCCTCCGACCGCCCAATCCAGTTCCGTTGCGCCGTCGTCGTACTCTCCGACCAGTCGAGCCAGTCGAGGTTCCGGAGCAGGCGCTCCGCGTACGCCGTGATCCGGAAGAACCACTGCTCGAGGAACCGCTGCTCGACCTGAGCTCCGCAGCGCTCGCAGTGGCCGTTGATGACCTGCTCGTTTGCGAGCACGGTCTTGTCATTCGGGCACCAGTTGACGGGCGCCTTTTTCCTGTACGCCAACCCGCGACGCAGCAGCTGGAGGAAGATCCACTGCGTCCACTTGTAGTAGTCGGGGTCGGTCGTCGCGAGTTCGTGGCGCCAGTCGATCATCAGCCCCGCGCGACGAACCTGCCGCCCGAAGTTGGCAATGTTGCGCGGAATGAGCTCCGCCGGGTGGACACCGACCTTGAGCGCGTAGTTCTCCGAGTGGATACCGAAGGCGTCGTAGCCAAAGGGCTCGAAGACCCTGTGCCCCTGGAGCCGCTGGAATCGTCCATAGATGTCGCAGCCCGTGAACGCGAAAAGGTTGCCGACGTGGAGCCCCTCGGCGGACGGGTACGGGAACATCATCAGTGCGTAGAACGGGCTCGCGCCGTGGGCGAGATCCGTGTGATTCGTCCCGCGGTCGTCCCAGCGGGCCTGCCACTTCCGCTCGACAGCCGTCGGGTCATACGACTCGGGCGGTTTCCCGATCGGGGCGGACGCGGTTTGGCGGACGGAGTCTGTCATGCTGGAAGACGGCGGGTCGGAGGTTGGAGGTTGGACGTTGGAGACGACCGGTGTGTCGGCTCACACCTCTCGCCTGTCACTTCCGACCTCCCTCAGCGTAAACGGTTCTGTAATGGCAATTTAGCGTGTGACCGCATCACCGACCACCATCTTTGCGGCCCGCGCGGAGGGCGAGAGCAGGGAGCCGCGCGCGCCGTCCTCGCCACTCCAGCGGCGGCTCGCGATCCGGTTCGGCGGCGGCGCGATTCTGACGGTGTTGCTCGTGGCGGCGGTAGCCGTCTCGATCCTCGACCGCCAGTGGGCCGAGGTGGCCGACGAGCGGTTCCTGCGCGCCGCGCGACTCACGCTCCTTGGCAGCGCGGCGTCGGTGCTCGTCGTGGTGTTGGCGGGCCTCTGGGTGGTGAACCGGTTCGTCCGCGGCCGCGTCGCGCGGCCGGCGATGGAGTTAGTGCGCGCGGCAGAGGCGGTCGCCGCCGGCGACCTGTCGGTCAACGTCGCCCACGCCGGAACCGATGAGATCGGGCGCCTGGCCCGGGCCCTGTCGATAATGATCGCCGCGCTGCGGCGGCTGGCCGACGCCCTCGCCGCGTCCGCGCGCGAGACGGCGGCGATGTCGGTCGACATCAGCTCCGGCGCCGAGCAGATGGCCGCGGCGGCCGGCGAGATCGCGAGGACGGCGACAGACCTCAGCGAGCAGTCGACCGCAATGGCCGAGGCGATCCAGACGTTGAACGTGGCCGCTGAGCAGCTGGCGAAGCTCGCCGCCGAGCTGGACGCGGGCACGCGCGAAGGCGTCGAGCGAAACGCGCGGCTCCGGACGCTGGCGGCGGAGAATCGTGCGCGGCTCGACGAGAGCTCGCAGGCGCTGGCCGCGCTATCCGGCGAGGCGCAGGCCAGCGCCGCGGCGGCCGCGGCGCTCGCGGCCGCGTCGGAAGAGGTTCGGTCCTTCGTCGCGCTCCAACAGAAAATCGCGCGACAGTCCAAGCTTCTCGCGCTCAACGCCGCGATGGAGGCGGCGCGCGCCGGCGATCACGGCGAGGGGTTTGCCGTCGTCGCGGCCGAAGTGCGGCGGCTCGCCGCCGCATCCGCCGATGCCGCCGAGCGCACGGAGGGCGTCGTCCAGAGTCTGCTCGCCGGAATCGAGCAGACACGCGCCTCGAGCGCGCGGACGGCGGAAACCGTCCGCTCGGTGCGCGGTGTCACCGAGGCGGCGGCCGAATCGTTCGAGCAGATCGAGCGCGCGGTGACCGACCTCGACGCGTGGACAACGGCGGTCGAGGGGACGGCGCGCGGCGCGCACGAGCTCGCGCGCGAGACGACGCGCCGCCTCGGCACGCTCGCCGCGGGGACCGAAGGCTTCGCGGCAGCGATGGAGGAGGTCGCCGCGTCCAGCCAGCAGCAAAGCGCGAGCACGCAGGAAATCGCCGCAGCCGCATCCGCACTGAGCAGTGCGGCGGCGCGCCTGTCGGAAATCGTGGCCGGCCTGCGCCGCGGCGCGGAGCCGGCGCCGCAGGGCGTCTGGACGCCTAGCGCGCCGGCAACATCCGAGAGACGGGCCGTCCCTGCGGCCGCTCTTCCCGCTTGAAGAGGTAGACGGACTCCTCGACTCGCGGGCCGCGGTCGTCCGCCACGGCAAACCTGCTGCCCTGGTAGGCGCTCGCGCCCGCGTAGCGACCATCCTTGTGGACCGCGTAGAAGTTGAGGTCGAAATACGGCCGTCCCCGGTCGTCCAGCAGCCGGCGCTCGGTCATCGCGATAACGCGCTCCATCACCTTGAGCAAAGCCTGCTGCGGCGTCATGCCCTGGCGCATGAACTCGACGGCGAGGAACGCGCCGCAGACTTTGATGTTGGCCTCTCCGCGACCGGTCGAGCCTGCGGCGCCCACCTCGTTGTCACAGTACTGGCCGGCACCGATGATCGGGGAGTCACCCACACGTCCGGGAATCTTCCACGCGAGCCCGCTCGTCGTGGTCACCGAGCCGATGTCGCCCCGCGCGTCCACTGCGCACATGTTGATCGTGCCGTACGTGAACGGCACGCCGTACGCGTCGTAGGAGACCTCGAGGTCTTGGCGCGCGTCGGGGGTCGGGCGGTTGGGCGTCTCCGGCGGCGGGGCGACGTCGAGCCAGTTGTCGGACGGATTGAGGCGGCTCTTCCAGCGGAGCCACGCCTGGCGCGACCGCTCGGTCAAGAGGTTCTGCTCCGTGAAGCCCATCTGGAGGGCGAACTTCTTCGCGCCTGCGCCGACGAGCAGGATGTGGTCGGTGTGGTCCATCACGGCTTTGGCGACGCGTGACGGCGTCGCGATTCCCTCCAGCGACGCCACGGCACCGGCGCGCTTCGTCGGCCCGTGCATGCAGCTCGCGTCGAGCTGAACGACCCCCTCCTCGTTCGGCAGGCCGCCCAAGCCGACCGATGTGTCCCCGGGGTCGAGCTCTTGGATGACGACCCCTTCGATCGCGGCGTCGAGGGGGTCGCGACCCTGCCGCATCAGCTCCACCGCGCGGCCGACACCGCGCAGGCCGTTGCTCGAGGCGACCGCGATCGGACGTCCGGCTGGCCGGCGAGGGGCGAGCTCGGCACCCTCGACGACGGAGATGAACGGGGCCGCGTCGGCGGTCTGGGGGAGTACGACGCCAGCCGCGGCGGCGGCCGTCGCGCCGAGGAAGTCACGACGGGAGATAGGCATTCGAGTGGCGGGGCGCGGGTAATGGTAACGATGTCGACACACGGCCGGGCTACGTACCGCATTTTACGGCCCCGTCCGGAACCTGCTACCCCGTGACCCGGTGCCCGCCGTCCGCGCCTGCGGTCCGCGCCTGCGCGCTCCCCGCCTGCGGCGGGGTCCCCGCGGG
Organism: Gemmatimonadaceae bacterium; assembly: GCA_046263215.1. GTDB lineage: Bacteria > Gemmatimonadota > Gemmatimonadetes > Gemmatimonadales > Gemmatimonadaceae > JBHELH01. The sequence continues at coordinate 21,249 of JBHELH010000363.1, forward strand.
CACCCGCCCGCTGTATGTTCCCGCCACTATGGCGACCGCTCTGACCCCCCCAGAGATCCGAGCCCGTCTGCGCGAGATGCGCTTCCTCGACGGGCTGACCGATGGGGACTACCACTTCCTCGCCTCCCATGTCGTCCCGCTCGAGTTCGAGGCCGAGCACGTCATCTTCCGCGAGGGGCAGCAGCGGAGCCGAATGCACCTGCTCACGGCCGGCAGCGTCGCGATCGAGAAGAGCGCTGGCGAGGGGGTGCCGGCCGTGCGGCTGGCGACGCTCGGGCCGGGTGAGGCGATCGGCGAGGGGTTGCTGCTCGACGAGTCGATCCACGGGACGACGGCCCGCGCGCTCGAGCCGACGCGCACGCTCGCCGTGTCGCGTGAGGAGCTGCGCGAGATCATCAGCCAACGCCCGACGCTGTACGCCGCGCTCGTCGCCCGCGCGGCGCGGGCGATCTCGCAGCGACTGCGGGCAACCGATGCGACGCTCGTCGGGCGCGGGCGTGTGATGGGGTTCACAGGGGGTGGCCACCGCGTGGAACACGACCTCCTCGGCCACCGCGAGGTGCCGGCCGACGCGCTGTACGGCGTTCAGACGCTCCGCGCGCTGGAGAACTTCCCGATCACCGGCGTCCCGCTGCGGGAGTTCCCGGAGCTCGTCGAGGCGCTCGCCGGGGTCAAGGAAGCGGCGGCCGTGGCGAACGCGGAGCTCGGCCTGCTGCCGCGCGATGTCGCGGACGCGATCATCCGCGCGAGCGGCGAGGTGCGGAACGGTCGCCACCACGAGCACTTCATCGTCGACATGATCCAGGGCGGGGCGGGGACGTCGACGAACATGAACGCGAACGAGGTCATCGCGAACCGCGCGCTCGAGCTCCTCGGGCGCCCGCGCGGCGATTACCAGGCCATCCACCCGAACAATCACGTCAACCTCAGCCAGTCGACCAACGACGTCTATCCGACCGCCGTCAAGATCGCGCTGCACGAGAGCATCGAGGAGCTGCGCAGCGGGATGCGCGATCTGGCGGCCGCGTTCCTGGCCAAGGGGGTGGAGTTCGCCCCGTACCTGAAGATGGGGCGAACGCAGCTTCAGGACGCTGTGCCGATGACGCTGGGCCAGGAGTTCACCGCGTTCGGGCACACGATGCTCGAGGACATCGAGCGGCTCGGCGAGGCGCAGGCGCTGATCCGCGAGACCAATATGGGCGCGACGGCGATCGGCACCGGGATCACGGCCCCGCCCGGCTACGCCGAAGTCGTGCGCCAGCACTTGTCGCAGATCACGGGGCTGCAGCTCATCACGGCGCCGGATCTCGTCGAGGCGACCGCGGACACCGGGGCGTTCGTGCAGCTCTCGGGCGTGCTCAAGCGGTGCGCGGTCAAGCTGTCGAAGATCTGCAGTGACCTCAGGCTACTGAGCTCCGGGCCCCGCGCGGGCCTCGGCGAGATCAACCTGCCGCCGATGCAACCGGGGTCCTCGATCATGCCCGGCAAGGTGAACCCGGTGATTCCGGAGGTCGTGAACCAGGTCTGCTTCGATGTCATCGGCGGCGACGTGACGGTGACACTCGCCGCCGAGGCCGGGCAGCTCCAGCTCAACGTCTTCGAGCCGGTGATCGCCTACAGACTGCTGAGCAGCATCTCGACGTTGCGAAACGCCTGCCGCGTACTCCGGGAGCGATGTGTCGAAGGGATCACGGCGAACCCGGACCGGATGCGCTGGTTCGTCGAGCACTCGGTCGGCGTGCTCACGGCGCTCGTTCCGGCGCTCGGCTACGAGACGGCGAGCGAGATCGCGAAGGAGGCGTTGGCGACGGGTCAAGGCGTGTACGACCTGGTCTGCGGGCGCGGGCTGATGACGCGCGAGGAGGTCGACCGCGCGCTGAACCCGGAGGCGATGGTGAGAACGCCGGAACTGGCGGGGTCGAGGGTGGAGGGTGGAGGGTTGGGCGAGAGCGATTCGGCTATCTAGGCCGTCGTCCTCGACTCAACCCTCCACCTCCACCCTCCGCCCCCACCGCCCGCCCTCGCAGTTCCATGCCTCGTCGCCGGAAGCGTCTCGATCCCGCCCTGTTCGACCTGCCGGTCGAGCGGATCCGGTCCGGCTACTTCACCGACAAATACTTCGATCGCCTCCGCGACGCGTTGCGCGCGGGGGGCCGCTCGCCGCGCGTGCTGATGCAGGTCGCGGCGGCCACGGGTGGGAATCTCGGCGGCGCCGACGAGGCGATAGCGATCCTGAAGCTCGGTGCGGACGAGTGGGGCGTTCTCGAGGTGAGCGCGCTCTACGAGGGCGACCGGTTCGAGCCGTGGGAGACGGTGATGACGATCGAGGGCCCGTACGACGCGTTCGCGCACCTCGAGACGCTGTACGTTGGCGTTCTCGCGAGGCGGACGCGCGTGTGCTCGAACGTCCGCCTCGCCGTCGAGGCCGCCCGTCCGAAACCGGTTCTCTTCCTCGGCGCGCGGCACGATCATTACGCGATGCAGGCGGGCGATGGCTACAGCGCGCTCGTGGCCGGCGCGCAGGCGGTGTCGACGGAGGCTCACGGCGCGTTCTGGGGCTCGGCGAAGCTCGTCGGCGGCGCTCCGCACGCGCTCGTCGCCGCATACGGCGGGGACACCGCGCTCGCGACGCGCCACTTCGCCGACGTGATCGGGCCTGGCGTGGAGGTCATCGCGCTCGTGGATTACGCGAACGACGCCGTCGCGACGAGCCTCGCGGTCGCACGCGCGCTGGAGGGCCGGCTGTGGGGCGTACGGCTGGACACGCCCGAGACGATGGTCGACACGTCGGTGCAGCCGATGATGGGACGGTTCCCGCCTACCGGCGTGAACCCGCAGCTCGTCTGGAACGTGCGCAACGCGCTCGACGCCGAGGGATTCGGCGACGTGAAGATCGTCGCCTCCGGCGGCTTCACGCCGGCGCGCATCCGCGCGTTCGAGGACGAGGGCGTTCCGGTCGACGCCTACGGCGTCGGCGGTTCGGTGGTCGTCGGCGGTCGTCGGTACGACTTCATGGCAGACGTCGTGCTGGTCGACGGGGCGCCGCGCGCGAGGATCGGTCGCGACCACCGGCCGAACCCGCGGCTCGAGCGCGTCAAGTGAGGAGCGTGCGTGGCGGGTAGCCAACTCGACGGCGCCGGAATGGCGAAAATGAAGACGCTCGAGGAAGCGGCGACAGGGCTTCAGCGCGTGCACGCGCTCGTCGAGCGGCTCGCCCTGGCGGTGAAGCAGGGCGCGAGCACCGGCCAGCACATTCACGCGATCCGGCGGGCGCTCGAGCCGCTGGTTGGACTATTGAAGCCCCAGTTCGGGTTACTGTCTGACCAAGTGGCGATGGTCAACCTCGCGGCGACGCGCGGCGGCAGCGAACAGATGCGTGTGCGTGCGCTGCGCGAGGGTGTGGGCTCGTTGCGTCAGGGCTTGGAAATCGCGGAGCGAAGTGTCCGCGAGCAGCATGCGATCGAGCGTGGAGGGCAGAGGGCGGACGGTGGAGAGGCCGAATGAAATCACGCGAGGCGGATGCGCGCGCTCTTGGTTCGCTACCGCACATTCTCCGCCCTCAGCACTCCGCCCTCCAACCTGTCAGGTTGCGCTCGCCTAGAGGCGTCCGTACCTTGCCACAGTTTCGGCCGCGGATTCGGCGGCATCTGCGCTGGACGCGCCGATCGACCTTTGTCGGCACCATGACAACCGCATGTTCGTGAATCACCGCCCGCGCCGGCCGGGCGCCCGCACGTTGGGTACGCCCGCGGCGCTGACGGCTCGTCCCGCACTGATCGCATCGCTGCTCTTCAGCGTGTCGTGCGCGGACCGGTACCCGAACTCGGTCTTCACGCGGTTCACCGAGTTCAATCGCGACATCGACTACCTGTTCAGCATCCTCATCTGGCTGGGGACGCTCGTCTTCGTCTTCGTGGAGGCGATCCTCCTCTATACGCTCGTTCGCTTCAAGCGGCGCCGCGGCGCCGCGGAGCCGAAGCAGGTCCACGGGAACACGACGCTCGAGATCCTGTGGACGATCATCCCGGCGGTCGTGCTCGTCTTCATCGCCGTGCCGACCGTGCGCACCATCTTCCGCACTCAGGCGAAGGCGCGGCAGGGGGCGCTCGAGGTCACGGTCATCGGGCACCAGTGGTGGTGGGAGTTCCGGTACCCCGACTTCACGACGCGCCGCCCCGACGGACGGGTCGACACGCTGGTGACGGCGAACGAGCTGTATTTGCCGCTCGGCCGGACGGTGAACTTCACGCTGAGGACGACCGACGTCGCGCACTCGTTCTGGATCCCGCAGCTCAGCGGGAAGCGCGACTTGCTGCCCAATCACACGAATTACATCTGGTTCACACCGGACTCGGTCCAGCCCAACGCGTGGAACGGGTTCTGTGCCGAGTACTGTGGCGCGTCGCACGCGAACATGCGCTTTCGTGCGTTCACGGTGAGCGCGGCCGACTTCGAGGCGTGGGCGCAGCATCAATTGACCCCCGCGGTCTTCGACGCCGGCCCGCCGATGCCGCAGCCGGGCGGGCCGGCGGTCCCGCCGCTGCCCCCCGGCCGACCGCAGACGGGCGCGAACACACCGATCAATGCGCCGGCGGCTCCCGAGTCGACGCGAGGCGCGGCGACGATTCAGGGACCGCCGACGGCTGGGCGCGGTGCGCCGCGCAGTCCGCTCGGCACGGCGTCGGCGGCCGGCGGCGGCGGAGCGGGGCAGCAGCCGACGACGCCGGGCCTTCAGTTCATGGGCTTCGCTCGTGAGGCATTGCCGGAGCACGCGGTCCCGCGGACGCCGCTTCCTCGGGGCCTCGCCTTCCAGGACAACCTCGCCGGCGACGCGGCGCGCGGCGGTCAGCTGTTCGCGAGCGGCATGGGCGGGTGCATCGGCTGCCACGCGGTTCGCGGCGTCCCGACGGCGCTCGGTGTCATCGGTCCCAACCTCACGCATCTCGGGGGGCGGACGACGATCGGCGCCGGTTATTACCCGAATGAGCCGCGCTACCTCGCGCGCTGGATCAAGAACGCGCGCGCGATGAAGCCGGGCGTCGTGATGCCGGCGCTGGGCCGCAACGAGTACGACCCGGTGACCAAGCAGCGGCTGACCGCCGGCCTCGACGACCAGCAGATCGCGGACCTGGTCGCGTACCTCCTGTCACTGAAGTAGGAGAGGCTCACTGCATGTCAACGACCGCTGCCGCCCCGGCCTACACGCAGGCGGGTGAAAAGTCCGGGACCGGCATCTGGAGCTGGCTGACGACCGTCGACCACAAGCGGATCGGCGTGCTGTACCTCGTCACGTCGATGGCGTGGTTCATCGTCGGCGGGCTCGAGGCGGTGCTCATTCGCGCGCAGCTACAGCAGCCGAACGGCCAGCTCCTGTCGGCCGAGCAATACAACCAGCTGTTCACGATGCACGGGACGACGATGATCTTCCTCGTCATCATGCCGCTGTCGGCCGCGTTCTTCAACTTCCTGATCCCGCTCCAGATCGGCGCGCGCGACGTCGCATTCCCGCGGCTCAACGCGTTCAGCTATTGGGTCTATCTCTTCGGCGGGTTGTTCATGAACGCCGGCTTCCTCGTCGGCGCCGCGCCGGACGGCGGGTGGTTCGGGTACACGCCCCTCACGACGCTCCAGTACTCGCCCGGCCTGAATCAGGACTTCTGGGTGCTCGGCCTGCAGGTGCTCGGCGTGTCGTCGCTCGCCGCCGGGTTCAACTTCATCACGACGATCATCAACATGCGGGCGCCGGGCATGACGCTGATGCGCATGCCGATGTTCACCTGGATGTCGTTCGTCGTGCAGTTCCTGATCATCCTCGCGTTTCCGGTCATCACGGTCGCGCTCATCTTCCTGCAGTTCGACCGGTTCTTTGGCACGAACTTCTACACGACCGCGGCCGGCGGCGACCCGCTGCTCTGGCAGCACCTCTTCTGGGTCTTCGGCCACCCCGAGGTCTACATTCTCATCCTGCCGGCGTTCGGCCTGGTGTCGGAAGTTCTCCCGACTTACTCGCGAAAGCCGCTCTTCGGGTACCCGGTCATGGTGTACTCGGGGATGCTGATCGCCTTCCTCGGCTTCGGCGTGTGGGCGCACCACATGTTCGGCGTGGGGATGGGGGCGATCGCCGACACCGTGTTCGGCGTCACGACGATGCTGATCGCGGTGCCGACAGGAGTGAAGATCTTCAACTGGATCTTCACGATGTGGGGCGGGCAGCTGCGGTTCACGACGGCGATGAAGTTCGCGATCGGGCTCGTCGCCCTGTTCACGATCGGCGGGATCTCGGGCGTGATGCACGCCTCGCCGCCGGCCGACTTGCAGCAGACCGACACCTACTTCATCGTCGCCCACTTCCACTACGTGCTCTTCGGCGGCTCGATCTTCGGGATCTGGGCCGGTGTCTATCACTATTTCCCGAAGATGACCGGGCGGCGGATGAGCGAGCGGCTCGGGACGTGGCACTTCTGGCTGACGTTCATCGGAATGAACCTCGCGTTCTTCCCGATGCACTTCTCCGGGCTGTTCGGGATGCCGCGGCGGATCTACCAGTACGACGCCGGCCAGGGGTGGGAGGCGTTCAACCTCATGAGCTCGATCGGCGCCTACATCCTCACTGTTGGGACGGCGATCGGCATCTGGAACATGTTGCGCAGTCGCACGCGCGGGCGCGAGGCGGGGAACGACCCGTGGGGGGCGCCGACTCTCGAGTGGTCGATCCCGTCGCCTCCGCCGGATTACAATTTCGCGCGCATCCCGACCGTGCGGTCGCGCTACCCGCTGTGGGACGTCAAGAGCCCTCACCTGACCCGCGACGTGCCGCAGGGCGACCGCAGCGCGGAGGGCCGCGTCGACGCCACTGTCGCGGGTAAGCCGGTCGGCGGGGGGCAGACGCCGGTCGGCACCGACGCGACGCGAAACCCGCCGGAGGCGCCGATGCACGTCGAAGGCCGCCTGCCGACGGCGCGCGAGCTCGGCATCCCGATGCCGAACCCGACGATCAAGCCACTGTTGGTCGCGTTGTTCATGGTGACGATGTTCGCCGGGATGATCTTCATCCACACCGGGCAGAAGCCGTTTGCGCTCGCGATGATCCTTGGCAGCGCCGGCGCGATGGTCGCGATGCTCTATGCGTGGGTGCTCACACCGCTGGAGGACGCGTACTGATGGCGACGGCCGCGGCGGGCCACGGGCACCTGCACGGCCACGGGGGGCACGCGGACGGGCACGGCCATCCGCCGACCACGACGGGGCTCGACCACAAGAAGGTGGCGGTGTGGGCGTTCATCGGCTCAGAGTGCATGCTCTTCGCCTCGCTGATCTCGACGTACATGATCTACAAAGGGCGGAGCGTGGTCGGCCCGTACCCGCATGAGCCTTGCCCGGTCGGACCGCCACCAGGGTGCCCCGTCGCGCGCCCGGCGATCCTCAACATCCCGGTGACCTCGGCGTCGACGTTCGTGCTACTGATGTCGTCGCTGGCGATGGTGCTCGCGCTGGCTGCGGTTGAGGAGAAAGATCGGCCGATGCCCGCGGGAGCGGGTTGGGGGGACCGCGCGCTCCGCTCGTCGAAGCTCTGGCTGTGGATGACGGCGGTGCTGGGAATCGTGTTCCTCGGTTTTCAGGCGTACGAGTTCACGTCGTTCGTGCACGAAGGGCTGTCCATCCGCACGAACCTCTTCGGGTCGACGTTCTTCACGCTCACCGGCTTCCACGGGGCGCACGTCACGGCAGGCGTCATCTGGCTGCTGACGCTGCTGGCAATCGATTACAAGCGCGGCCTCCGGCCGCGCGACGCGGTCAACGTCGACATCGCCGCCCTGTACTGGCACTTCGTCGACGTCGTCTGGATCGCCATCTTCACGCTCGTCTACCTCATCCAGTAGTCGCCATGGCTCAAGACCACATGCGTCACGAAACGGAGGGCCAGCCCGAGCGCGCGCAGATGGGGGAGGAGCACGCGCACCCGACCTGGTCGACGTACAAGTGGGTCGCGCTGGTGCTCGTCGTGATCACGGTGATCGAGGTGTGGGTGTACTACATCCCGCAGTTCGTCGCCTCGCGGCTCTTCGTGCCGTCGCTGCTCATCATGTCGGCGGCGAAGTTCGCGATCGTCGTCATGTTCTACATGCACCTCAGGTACGACCACCGGCTCTTCCGTGCGCTGTTCACCGGACCGCTGATCATCGCCGTGCTAACGATCGTCTCGCTGCTCTTCCTGTTCGGCCACCTCGCGATCCGCGTCCCCACCTAGGCCCGCTGCCGTGCTGCACCCGCCTGCTTTCGCGGCACCGGCGCTCCTCCACACCGCGGCGCGGATCGAGTGGTCGAGCTTCACCGTGCATGCCAGCACGGTAGTGGGCTTGGCCGGTCTGGCTGCGGTTTATGAATGGTGCGCCGTCCGAGCCGGGCGGTCCGCGCACCGGGTTTTCTTCTACTCCGGCCTCGCCGTCATCTTCTTCGCGCTGAATGGCTGGCTGCACGACCTGAGCGACTACTATCTGTTCAGCGCGCACATGGTGCAGCACCTGCTGCTGACGCTCGTCGCTCCGCCGCTGCTCATTGCCGGGACGCCGGGGTGGATGCTGCGTCCGGCCCTCGGCTGGCCCGTCGCCGCCGCGGCCGCGCGGTGGATCACGCGGCCGGCGCATTGCTTCGCGACGTTCAACCTTGTGCTCGCGACCTGGCACCTGCCGCCGGTGTACAACCTCGCGATGGCCCATCACTGGGCGCACATCGTGCAACACCTCATGTTCATCGCGGCGGCGGTGCTGATGTGGTGGCCGGTCATGAGCCCACTGCCGGAGCTGCCGCGGCTCTCGTACCCGGCGCAGATGCTCTATTGCTTCGTGTTGAGCATCCCGATGTCGCTCATCTCGGTGTACATCGCGTACGCCGACGCGCTGCTGTACACGGCGTACGCGGCGGCGCCCCGATTGTGGGGAATCACGCCCCTCCAAGACCAGCTGATCGGCGGCCTGATCATGTGGATTCCGGGCGGTCTGTTCTTCTTCGGCGTGATGTCAGTCGTCTACTGGAAGTGGCAGGCGCACGACGGCGACGAGACGGTCGCCGGCGCCCAGGCGGTCGAGGCCGGCGCGGGCTCGGCATAGCGTGAGCGCTACGGTACCGCCAGCGGTCGCACCGCGCGGGCTCGACGCCGCGCCGCGTCCGGTCACGACGCCGAGCCCTCCGGCGACCCGCGAGCGACTTCTCGCCCTCGACGTATTCCGCGGTCTGACGATCGCTGGGATGCTGCTCGTCAACGACCCCGGAAGTTGGAGTCACATCTACCCGCCACTTCGGCACGCGGACTGGCACGGGTGGACGCCGACCGACCTCATCTTCCCCTTTTTCCTCTTCATCGTCGGCGTCACGACGCACCTGTCGATCACCGCCCGCCGCGCACGCGGCGACGACGACGGTGCGATCCGTCTCCAGATCCTGCGCCGCGGCGCGTTGATCTTCCTCTTCGGGCTGTTGCTCAACTGGTTCCCGTTCTTCCACTGGGCGGCGATCCCCAACAACCCGACGCCGAGCTTCGTCGACCGCGTCGTGGAGCGCTTGGAGAATCTGCGCATCATGGGCGTTCTCCAGCGCATTGGCCTCGCTTACGCCGCCGCGGCGTTCCTCACGCTGCGCACGTCGGTGAAGCAGCAGGTGGCGATCGTGGCAGGGCTCCTGTTCGCGTACTGGTTCGTCATGACGCTGGTCCCGGTGCCGGACACCGGCGTACTCGGGGCGCTCGCGATCAACACCAAGGACGGCCACCTCGCGGCGTGGCTCGACCGGCTGGTCCTCGATTGGCGCGCGCACGGGCTGGGCAATCACCTGTGGACCGGCAGTGTGACGTGGGATCCGGAAGGTCTGCTGTCGACGGTGCCCGCGGTCGGCTCGGTGATGCTCGGCATAATGGCCGGCCGATGGATCGGGCAGCCGCGGCCGCTCGCCGAGCGCCTGAACGGCTTGTTTGCCGCCGGCGCGCTCGGGATGGTGGCCGGCCTCATGTGGAACTGGTCCTTTCCGATCAACAAGGGGATCTGGACCAGCTCCTACGTGCTCTTCACGGCCGGGATGGCCTGCGTCGCCCTGGCGACGATCATGTGGATCGTGGACGTGCACGGATGGCGCGGGTGGACGAAGTTCTTCGTCATTTATGGCATGAACCCGATCGTCGCTTTCGTGGGATCGGGGATGCTGGCGCGGCTGCTGTACTCGATCTTGAAGGTGGACTACGGCGGGCAGCGAGTGTCGGTCGTCGAAGCCATCTTCCGGACGTTCGTCGCGTGGGGGCTCGAACCGGTCAACGCGTCGCTCGCATTTGCGCTGAGCTTCGTGCTGTTGTGGTTCGGTATCCTCTGGGTCCTTTACCGGCGGAGGATCTTCCTGAAGGTGTAGGGTGGAGGGCGGAGGACGGAGGTCGAGCGAGCGGTTTCAGTCTCCACCCTCAATCCTCCGCCCTCAATCCTCCGCCCTCAACCCTGTCGTCAATGCTGGAACGCGAGTTGCCAACTCGCGTGAGCATGAGAACTACGATTCGACGACTTCTTCGGCCGCGAGCGGCCGTGTTACTGGCGACGGGACTGGCCGTCGCGCCCATCGCTCCCGACAGTGCCGGCGGCGCGCCGCTGCCTCTGGGCGCTCCCGCGACGGCGGCTGCCGAATCCAGCGCCGGGAGTACGGCCCGCATCCCCATTTCCGTGGCGCCTGCGTCGGAGATGCAGGAGCGCCGGCGCTCGAGGCGCGCTCGGCGCCGGACGGCGTCACGCCGGACGGGGCGGCGACGCACCGCGGTCGCTGCCGCTACGGCGGTCGCCGCGGCCGCGCGGCCGGCGCGCTGGACGTCGCCGCGGACGGCCGACGAGCTCAATTCGAACCTCGGCTCGATGCTCAGCGGACGGACCCGCAGCGGGGAGTGGGGCGTGATGGTCGTCTCCCTGACGCGGGGCGACACGCTGTTCGCGCTCAACCCCGACGGGATGCTGCAGCCGGCGTCGACGATGAAGATGTACACGGCGGCGATCGCGCTCGACCGGCTGGGACCGAACCACACCTTCAACACGACGGTTCTCCGTGACGGGTCGGTGCGGGACGGTGTGCTCGAGGGGACGCTGTACCTGCGCGGTGATGGGGACCCCTCGCTATCGCCCCGCTACTTCCCGGACGAGCGGCCGATGGACCGCCTGGCGCGGCAGGTCGCTGCTGCCGGCATTCGGCGCGTGACCGGCGGTCTCGTCGCCGATGCGAGCGCGTTCGAGGACCGGCTCGTCCCGGAGGGGTGGCAATCGCGGTACCTCGGCGCCGCGTACGCGGCGCGCGTGTCGGCGCTCTCGCTCAACGAGAACCTCGTGTGGGTCGTCGTGACGCCGTCGGCCGGTAAGGCGCAGGTCGCGCTTGAACCGGCGTCGACGACCATCCCGATCGTGAACACGGTGCGCGTCGTCGGCGGCAGCGGCGGCGGGATCAGCGCCTTCCGTGCGCCCGACGGCAGCATTCACGTCCGGGGCCCGATCGGCCGGTCCTCCGGGCCCCGCCGCTACTCGCTCGTCGTCGAGAACCCGCCCCTCTTCACGGCCGGCGCGCTCCAGGCCGCTCTCGCCGCGGCGGGCGTAGTGGTGGAGGGCCCGGTGCGCCTCGGCGAGGCGCCGAAGGATGCGACGCCCGTGGCGACGATCTCGTCGCCGCCACTGTGGAGCATCATCAGCGCGATGAACCGCGAGAGCATCAACATCTTCGCGGAGCTACTCTTCCGGAACGCCGGTCGCGCGGCGACGGATCGGGAGGGCTCGGCACAAACCGGCTTGGCGGCACTCCGCGACTTTATGGCAAAGAAGGTCGGAGCAAACCCTGAGGTCGTGTACGCCGCCGACGGGAGCGGCCTCTCGGTGCTCGACAAGCTCACGGCGCGATCGATGATCCAGCTCCTCGGCTACGCGCACCGCGCGCCGTGGAGCGCACAGTTCCACGCGTCGCTCCCCGTGGCGGGTGAGTCGGAGACGCTGCGCGGGCGGATGCGCGGCACGCCGGCTCAGGGCAACCTGCACGCCAAGACGGGCACGACGAACAGCGTTGTGTCCCTCGGCGGCTACGTGACGGCGCGCAACGGCGAGGTGCTCGCCTTCGCGTTCATGTACAACGGCGCCGACCGGTGGAACGCCCGCGCGGCGATGGATCAGATGGGGGCGACGCTGGCGGAGTTTGCGAGATTCTGAGTGAAGAGGTTGAAGTTTCGAGTTTCGAGAAAAACTCACCCGCTCGAAACTCAAAACTCGAAACTCGCCACTCTACCTCACTCTCTCTACCCGCGACCCTCTACCCTCAACCCTGCTTTCCGTCGCTACCTGCCGGATCCGCACGCCGCGCGTGGCCAGCTCCTCGATGTAGCGCGCCGCGGGGACGCACTCGTCCGGGGTGTGAACGCCGGCTGGCTGAATCTCGCCCCGTACCTGCATCTGGCCGGTGATCGAGAGCGAGTAGCCGGTGGTGCGCATCATGGCGCTGATCCCGTGCTTCTCGTCGGCGCGGTCGACGAGCTCCCAGACGAGTCGCCGTGGGGTGCCGCGTGAGGTGCCGCGTACCTCGACTCGCAGGGCGACGAGGTCGGGCGACTCGCGGGTGAGACGCGGGCCGGCAACGGCGATGAAGACGTCGCGCGGCACCACCTTGGACCCTTTGACATCTACAGGCTCGAGGTCGAGCAATCCGAGCTCGCGGATCGCGGCCATGATCTGCGCGTGCCCGGGGTATCGCAGCGTCTTGTATTCCATCGTCGGGATCTTGCCGTCATAGCGGAAGGCCATCGTCGACAGACCGCCGGCCGTGTGGAACGCCTCGAGCGTGCCGACGCCATCCCCGAACTCGACGTGCTCGATCTCCGACAGGGCGTCGATCTGCTGGCCGCGGCCGTCGCGGACGATCCAGGACTTGCTCGTGTAGTAGTCGAGCACTCCCTCCAGCGAGTAGACGACCTGGTAGTTCAGGGGCGGCTCCGGCTGCTGCGGCAGCCCGCCGACGAAAATCTTCACCGACTCGACGGCGTCGTGCTGCTCGATGCCGTGTTGGGCGAGGATGTTCACCATGCCTGGAGCGAGCCCGCAGTCGGGGACGACGGTCACGCCCTTGGCCCTCGCGTCCGCGTCGAGCCCTTTCTGCCCGATCACGAGCTCCGTGTTACCGCCGAGGTCACAGAAGTGCACGCCCGCCTCGACGGCGCACTTCGCCATGTCGAGGTTGAAGTAGTACGGGATCGCGCTCATCACGGCGTCCGACGACCGCATCACCGCCAGCACGGCCCCGCGGTCGCGAACGTCGACCGGGGTCGGCAGAAGTCGGGGTCCCGAGTACGGAGCGAGGAAGTGCGGAAGCTGCTGGACGTTGATGTCGGCCAGCCGGACCTCGTCGACGTCCGGGTTCTGTAAGAGGTCGTAAGCGCAGGCGGAGCCCTGAAGTCCGGCCCCGAGCACGAGCATTCGCATCTGAAGGATCTCCGGCAGAACAGACCCGAAAGCTAAGCCGCTGACGGGGGAAGAGGGCCACGGCCCGCGCGCACGATCTTCGCGTCAACGACCTGGCATGACCAGTCCAACCACGACCGCCGACTGGCGTTCGCATCTCGTCGACGATGACGCCGGAATCTGGCGAATCCTCGATCAAACGCGTCGCGTAGCCGTGCTCGGCATCAAGACCGCGGAGTCAGGCCAACCGGCGTTCTACGTTCCCGAGTACGCCCAGCGCGCTGGCTACGCTGTTATCCCCGTCCCCGTGTACTACCCCGACGTCACCGAGATTCTCGGCGAGCGCGTCTACCGACGTGTCGCCGACGTCCCGGGCGACGTCGACCTCGTGAACGTTTTCCGCCGCCCCCGCGACATCCCGCCACACGTCGACGACATCCTCGCCAAGCGTCCGAAGGCGGTGTGGTTTCAGTCGGGGATTAGGAACGACGAGGCGGCGGAGGCCTTTGCGAGGGCGGGCATTGATGTTGTTCAGGACCGCTGCCTCCTCGTGGAGCTGAAGCGTTTCGGGCGATGACGCGTTTGACGGCGGCTATCGGTCGCTGCCTGCGGCGGCGAAGCTATCAGCGATCGGCTATCAGCTATCCGTAGCACGGACGGCGGCCCTGCGGGCCGCTCATCTCGTGGTCACGCGTTGCGAGTAGAGGGGGAGCTATACACCGACGCAGTCAAGAGCCCCGCCGCGCGCAGCGCGGGCGGGGCAGTCCCAAGTACTGATAGCTGATAGCCGATAGCTGATAGCGTCCGCGCGCAGCGCGGACCCGTAGCCGCTATGGCCAGTTAGAACTCTATTTGGGCGCCCAGCTCCACCACGCGGTTGGGGGGGATGCCGAAATACTCCGTCGCCGACCGCGCGTTGCGTGAGAGGAAGACGAAGAGCTTCTTGCGCCAGCGGGCCATTGGGAAGGAGCCGCCGACGATGAGTCGCTCGCGACCGAGGAAGAAGCTCGTCTCGTTGGGGCGCGTCGCGAGGCCGCGCTGGGAGCAGACGGCGAGGATCTGCGGGATGTTCGGCGTCTCCATGAAGCCGAAGCGCGCCACCACGCGGTAGAAGCCGTGGCCGAGCTCGTGGATGCTGAGGCGGCGGTCGCGCGGGACCTCCGGGACCTCGAGCGTCTGCACTGACATCAGAATGACCTGCTCGTGCAGCACCTTATTGTGCTTGAGGTGGTGGAGCAGGACGACGGGCGCGCCCTCAGAGGCCGACGTCATGAAGACCGCCGTCCCGGGGACGCGGTGCGGCTTCCGCTTCGCGACGTCGGCGAGGAACAGGTCCATCGGCAGGGAGCCCTGCTTGAGGATCCGATTCAGGAGGTCGCGTCCCTTCTTCCACGTGCTCATGAGGATGTAGACGCCGCCCGCGACGGCGAGCGGAACCCAGCCGCCCTTCGGAATTTTCAGCAGGTTCGAGGCAAAGAACGTCAGGTCGATCGCAAGGAAGAAGGCGAGGAAGACCCCTGACTTCCACTTCGGCCAGCCCCACCGCTGCCGGGTGACGTACACGAACAGGATCGTCGTAATCGCCATCGTGCCGGTGACGGCCACCCCGTACGTCGCGCCGAGCGCCGACGCCGATCCGAACGCGACGACGAGCAGCAGCGTTCCGAGCGCGAGCGCCTTATTCACCTCTGGGATGTAAATCTGCCCCGCCTCCTGCGCCGAGGTGTGCACGATCGTCACGCGCGGCGTATAGCCGAGTTGCACGGCCTGCTGCGTGAGCGAGAAGGCGCCGGAGATCAGCGCCTGCGACGCGACGATCGCCGCGCTGGTGGCGATGAACAGCAGCGGAATCCGGAAGACCGCGGGCGCGAGTAGGTAGAACGGGTTCTCGACAGCCGAGGAGTCTCGGAGCACCAGGGCCCCCTGCCCGAAGTAGTTCAGCAGGAGGGCGGGGAGGACGAGGCCGAACCACACGATGCGGATCGGCCGCCGCCCAAAGTGGCCCATGTCAGCGTAAAGCGCTTCGCCACCTGTCATGACGAGAACCACCGCGCCGAGGACGACGAACGACGACGTCGGGTGGTCGACGAAGAAGCGGGCGGCATACCACGGGTTGAGCGCGAGGAGCGTCTGCGGCTCGCGCACGATCTCGCGAACGCCGAGCACGGCGATGCTCACGAACCAGACGAGCATTGCCCAGCCGAAGAAGCTGCCGACGCGCGCCGTGCCCTTGTGTTGGAAGTAGAACAAGAGCGCGATGATCGCGAAGGCGATCGGGACCACGAAGTGCCTGAGCGCCGGCGTGACAACGTCGAGGCCCTCGACGGCGCTGAGGACCGAGATCGCCGGGGTGATGATGCCGTCGCCGTAGAGAAAGGCGCCGCCGAAAAGCCCGAGCGCGATGAGGATCAACCGACGCCGCCGGTCGGCGTGACGGTGCTGGCGCTGCAGCACGAGGGCGAGCAGCGCGAGCACCCCGCCCTCGCCCTTGTTGTCGGCGCGCAGGATGTAGGCGACGTACTTGACGCTGACGACGAGGATGAGCGCCCACACGATGAGCGACAGGACGCCATACACATTCGTCGCGTTCCGCGTCAGCCCGTATTCCGGCTTGAAGCACTCCCTGATCGCGTACAGGGGACTCGTGCCGATGTCGCCGTAGACGACGCCGAGGGCGGTGAGCGAGAGCACGGCGAGGCGGCGGCCGGTGGGACGCGTCTCGACGGGATGTCGCTGCGGAGGAAGCTCCGCGCCTCGCGCGGACGGCGCGGCCGTGGCTCCGCCGCTTGCGGCCGATGCGGGCGGGGCGGCCGGCGTGACCGGCGCGGCCGGCGAGGACCCTGATACCTGCGCTAGGCGCGGCCCACTTTGGGGGGCCGCGTCCGTCGCGCGTCGTCTCGGGCCGTCGTCGGCCGGAGGCGAATCGTCCGGCGTGGCTGGCTTGGCTGGATCTGCGGACATTGAAAACTAGGCGGCACGTCGAGCCGCCTCAGTCACCGTGCGCTACCGGTAGAAGGACGCAAAAAGCGGGACGCCGATACGCCGACGCCCCACTACAAGCTACCCGGCTCACCCGCCGGTCCGCTGTCGGCAGAGCCAGCTATGACTCGGCGGGTGGGCGATCGAGGTCTTCGATGTCGCGCGCGGCACGGTCGAGGATCTCGCTGACCTTCCGCAGCCGATCCGCATCGCGGACGTGACGCGACGCCATGCCATACGTCGCGCGGCCCACCTTCTTGAACGCCCCGTTGACCTCCATCATCGGCCCGTCGAGGAACCCTTCGACGAACCGTGCCATCCGCTCGAAGATCCCGTCGACGGTCTCGCTGTTCTCGGCGAGATATGCCCGTCCGGCCTCGGTGATCGCGTAAATCTTCCGGCCGCCTTCCTCGACGGTAGCCTGGGCATAGCCGAGGTCCTCGAGCATGGTCAGTGTCGGGTAGACGGTGCCTGGGCTCGGCGAGTATGCGCCGCCGAATCGGTCCTCCAGCTCTTTGATGATCTCGTAGCCGTGGCGGGGCTTCTCATCCAGCAGACGGAGAATGACGTACTTGAGGTCTCCTTGCTCGAACATCCGGCCCGGTCCACGCCGCCGCCCGCGGGCCCCCGGCCCACCCCACCAGAACGCCCCGATGAAGTCGTCGAGGCCAGCCCAGCCCCTCGCTCGGCGCTCGCCGGGGGCTCCCGTGAACCAGTCGCCGCAGTACGCCGCAAACATAGACCGCTCCGTTTGGAGATATATCGAAGATAGTACGTGCGATATATCGCGCAAGACTCGGCGACGTCATCTGCGCGTAATCGGCGCCTCACGATGACCTAACGCGGTCGCAACCGGAGCCTAAGGCCCCAGCGCTACCCTCACCGCGAGAAGATGAAGGCATCACCTATCGCGTGCCTCGCCGCCGAGGCAAGGAGGAGCCTGATGCTACGCGTCCTGCTCGAATCGAACGCCCCGCGCCAACGTCGGCGTGCCAGCACGGCCGCGAGCATCGCGGTGCACACCGCCCTCATCGCCGGCGCGATCGTCGCGACGGCGTCCGCCAATTCCGCCGCTCTGCGGCGGGAGAGGGTGGCCGAGCTGCCGCCGATCTACACGGAGCCCGTCCCGCGCGCTGAGCAGCGGTCGGCTAGGGACTCACGACCCGCACCACGGCAGCGCAGCGAACACTGGGTCGAGGAGAACATGCCGACGGTGCCGCAGATTCCTGATCTCAGTCCACCATTCCCGGACAAGGCGCTGGCCGACATCGATCCACGGAGTCTCCTCGGGCCCGACAGCGGTTTTCACCGCGAGACGTGGCGCCCTGACCAGCCAGCCGGTCGACCGCCGCTCGGACCGATCGGGGATGAGCCAGCGACCCTCGCCACCGTCGAGCGGGCGGCGGCGCTCCTGGTTCCGCCACGGCCTAGGTACCCGGATCAGCTTCGAGCTGCCGGTGTCACCGGCCGCGTCGTCGTCCGCCTGATAGTCGACACGACTGGCCGCGTCGAGCCGGCGAGCGTCGTCGTTCGCGAGTCGAGCCACGACCTGTTTAGCGACGCCGTTCGCGCCGTGTTGGCCTCGCTGCGATTCAGGCCTGCGGAAGTCGGCGGCAGGAAGGTGCGGATGCTCGTCGATCTGCCGTTCGAGTTCCGTCTCAAAGATTAGCGAGACCCGCGGCGGACGTGCTCGGGGTTCCCGCCGGGGGACACCTCCTGTCACCCGGCGCGGACGCGCGCGCGCCTCCGACGGCCGACGCCGAGAACGGAACTGAGCCTACTGCAAGGGCTTCCGCGCTGGGGCGCTGGTGGCCTCGCGTCTGCTTTGTGGGCGGCCGACCCCAGCAGGATAGTGCATCGTGCGCCTCTCGTCTCTCTTCGTCCGGACAGGCGTGCTGCTCGTGCTCGTGGCGCCCAGCGCCGCCGCCCAGAGCCGCCTCTCCACAGAGCTGTTCATCGCGCGCAACGGCGTGCTCGCTCCCGGATCATCCCTCTACGGCATCGGGTTGACCCTCTCTGGCGGAGCGCTCGGCCTCCGGGCGAGTACCGCCGCGGCGTTCAGCTCGGAATCGACCGATAGAGGGGAGAGCATCGGCATCGACGCGTGGACCGGTGAGGTCGACCTCCTTCTTCAGCCCTCGATCCTCGGCGGAGTGGGTGACCGGGTGGCCCTCGCGCCTTACGTTTTCGGCGGGATTGGACGGATCTCGCAGACCGACTTCGACGGCTTCCGGCAGGTCTGGACGGGGGCGAGCTACGGGGCAGGCGTGGCGGTCCCGCTCGGTCGGGCACTCGGCGTAACTGCCGAAGGCCGCTACCGGCTCCCCCTGGCCGAGGCGCTTGATGAAAACGGCGAGACGTTCGAGTCGTCTTTCCCGCGCGGCTGGGAGTACCGGTTCGGGGTCTCGATTACGCTCGGGGGGTGAAGAACGCTGCGAGCGGGCGAACCGTCCCGAGGGTTGCAGCTTCGTCGGTCGCGGTGCGCGGTTCGTAGGTCGCAGGTCCTCGGTCCCACGTCCTGCTTCGTAGTTCGCAGTTCGTAGTCGCGGTTCATAGGTCCGGTTCGTAGTCGCAGTTCGTAGTTCGCGGTTCAACTCTCGGAATTCGCAGCATGCGCCTCTCTCCTCTACACAGCGCAGGTCTCTGTCTGTTGCTGGTGCCGATGGCTGCCGACGCCCAGGATGGGCGCTCGATCTCGGTGCTCATCCCGCGCATCGGCCTTCGTGTGAACCTTCCCGTCGATCTTCCGGTGGACCTTCCGATCGATCTGCCCACGGGCGGCACGACGCGGCGGCCACGCGGTGGCTCGGTCGACCTGCCGTCCGGACCGAGCGCGCCGGCGTCGGCGACCGCCAGAAGCGTGATCCGCACGGGCGAGCGGTACATCGGCATTCCGTATCGCTGGGGTGGCGACACCCCGCGTGAGGGATTCGACTGCTCGGGGTTCACGCGTCACGTCTTCGCGAGACACGGCATCGCGATCCCGCGCACCTCACGCCAGCAGGCGACCGTGGGCTACCGGCTTCCGCGCTCGTGGCGCTCGCTCCGGCCGGGCGATCTCGTGATGTTCGCGAACCGTGGCGGGCGAATCAATCACGTCGCCATCTACGCCGGCAACAACCGAATCATCCACTCGACGTCGAGCGGCGGCGGGGTTCGCTACGACGACCTCCGCACGCGGCGCGGGCGCTGGTTCGCGGAGCACATGGTCGCCGCGCGGCGCGTCGTGTCGAATGGGCACAGCCTCGTTCGCGCTCTCACGGCACTCGACCTGCGCTTCGACGGCTCCGACGCGCCGGACTGGGCGCCGCGGATCACGATCTACTGAGCGACTGCGGACTGCGGACTGCGGACTGACACCGTCGGGACGCCTCGAGCAGGCAAGAGAAGCAGCCCGAGGCCATGAGTCCGCAGGCCGCAGTCGGCTGCAGTCGGCCCTACTCGTACCTCAGCGCCACAATCGGATCGAGCACCGCCGCTCGTCGCGCGGGCCAGACGCCGAAGAGGATCCCGACAATCGCCGAGAAGGCGAAGGCGAGGCCGATGGCGCCGGGGGAGATCTGCGTGTTCCAGCCCGCGGTGCGGCTCATGACGAACGCCCCCGCGCTGCCGACGAGGATGCCGATGACGCCGCCGGTGCAGCAGAGCACGACGGCCTCGATCAGGAACTGCAGCAGCACGTTCCGCCGCGTCGCGCCGAGCGCCTTGCGGATGCCGATCTCGCGCGTCCGCTCGGTCACCGACACGAGCATGATATTCATGATCCCGATCCCGCCGACGAGCAGGCTGACCGCGGCGATTCCGGAGAGCAAGAACGTGAAGACCTGCGTCGTTTCGCCGAGCGTATTCAGAAAGTCCGCCTGACTCTGCATCTGGAAGTCGTCGGGCTGCCCCTGGCGGAGGCGGTGCTCGCGGCGCAGAACCTTCTGAATGTCGGCCATCGCGTCGGGGATCTTGTCCTCCGACGGCGCGAGGACGCTGATCGAACGGAGCCGGTCCGTCCCGTGGACGCGGAATCGCGCCGTATTGAGTGGGATCAGGATCTGGTCGTCGGGGTTCATGAACCCCATCGCCTGGCCCTTCGACTCCAGCACGCCGACGACGGTGAACTGGATCCCGCGGATCCGGATGTTCTCGCCGACGAGCGCCTCCGGCGCCTCGAGGCCGAGCGCCGTCACGACCGCAGGGCCGACGACGGCGACGCGTTGCTTCCCGTCGTCGTCGGCGCGGGTGAACATGCGCCCCGTCTGGATGCGGTACTTGCGGACCTCGAGGTAGTTGGCCGTCGTCCCGACGATCTGCGTCGACGTGTTGCGGTTGAGGTACGTGACCTGGAACGTCCGCGACATCTCCGGCTGCACGGCGACGACGTTCGGCGCGCGCTCCTCGATCGCCGCGGCGTCGCGCATCGTCAGCTTCACTTGCTGGTCGGCGATGACGACGCCCATGCCGCGCTGCTGCCCCGGCCGCACGGTGACGAGCGTCGTCCCGAGCGCGGTGATTCGCTCCTTGACCGCCTTCTGTGCGCCCGTACCAAGTGCGATCATTGCGATCACGGCCGCGACGCCGATGACGATACCGAGCATCGTGAGCAGTGACCGCAGCTTGTTCGCGCGGAGGGCGCTCAGCGCGACGCTGATGACCTCACCGAAGAGCATCTTCTCGCCGTCCTCTTAGCGCGGTCCCCCGCCGCCGGCCCCGCCGCCGCGCGGGCCGCCGCCACCCTGGCCGCCGCCGCCGCCCTGCATGCCCGGGATGCCGCCCATGCGGCTTCGGAAGCGTTCGTTCTGCTGCTCGCGCTGCGCCTGGACGGCGAGCGAGGCGAGGAGCGCGACGCGCTCTCCCTCGCGCAGTCCGCTGACGACTTCGGTGAAGTCGTAGTTGCCGGGACCGAGCACGACGACACGCGGCTTGAAGCTGTTGCCTTCGGCGACGAAGACGAGACCGGAGCGGGTACGCCCCCGCGGCGCGTTCTGGTCGCTCGCCGCGCCGTTGGGCGTCGGCGTCAGCCGCATCGGCCCCCCTGCGCGCGCGGCGTCGCCGTCACGAGTTGGTCCTGCGGCCGCGCCGTCGGCGCCGCCGCGCTCGCGGCGGCGGCAAGCCATCGCCACGCGCGCGTCGACGCCGACGGCCTGGTACACCGCGCGCATCTCACTGAACAGCGTCATGCGGTCCGCGTCGGCCGACCGCATGCGCGCCTGAATGTCCTCGAGCTTGCGCTGTTCGGCCGGCCGCCGCGCGAGCGCCGCGCGAACGTCGGCGCATTGCTGGTCGGTCACCTCGACCTGCTGGCCCCCGCCGAACCCCTGACGCTGCCCCTGCTGTGCCGGCTCGCCCTGCTGGCGCGCGCCCGGCGCGACGTCCCCCGGCGCGGACGACGACGTCCGGTTGCCCGGGCCCGCGCGGCCGGGGCCGCCCGGTCCGCGCCCGCGGCCGCCGAATTGCGCCTGGAGCTGCGCCGTGACGCTGTCCGGGTCGAGGCCGAGTAATGGCGCGGTCGCTACCGCCTCGCGCGGGTTGCGCACCGCGTCGTTCGGAACCGCGAGTACGTTCACCCGCTCGTCGATGAGGACGGAGACCTCGCCGTTCATCCCCGGCTTGAGCAGGCCTTCGCGGTTGTCGAGCGTGACGAGTACGGGAAACATCGTTACGCCCTGCTGCACGACGGCCTGCGGCTCGATCTTCTCGACCATGCCGGCAAAGCGCCGGTCGGGGTACGCGTCGACGACGACGGTCGCCGGCTGCGCCGGCGTCACCTGACCGATGTCCGTCTCGTTGAAGAGCGCGCGGACCCGCACGCGGGTGAGGTCCGCCATCTTGAGGAGGGTCGTGCCGCCCCCGAATGCGCCGGTCGCCGAGGTGATGACCTGCCCGAGCGAGACCGCCTTCTCGATCACGGTTCCGGCGACGGGTGCGGTGACCGTCGCGTCTTCGAGGCGCTGCTTGGCCAGATCGAGCGATGCGCGGGCGCGGACGACCTGGGCCTGCGCGTTCGCGTAGTCGAGCGTCGACGCCTCGTGCTCCTGCGCCGTAATCACGCGGGCGCGGAACATCTCGTCGGCGCGCCGCTTCTGGGCGCCCGAGACCTCGAGCCGCGCCTCCGCCGCGCGCACGTCAGCCAGCGCCTGGTTGTACTGGTTCTGCACGTCTCGCGTGTCGACCTGCGCCAGGAGGTCGCCTGGCTTCACCGCCGTTCCCGTCTCGACGGGCATGCGCGTGATGACGCCGGACGCCTTGGACTTGACCTCGACGACGTTGATCGGCTCGACGGTGCCCGCCGCCTGCGCGTCGATGACGATCGTCCGGCGTGTGACCGGCGCCGTCTGGATGTTCGCCGCCTGGCGATTCTTCCGCCCGCACGCGAGCAGGGACAGCGCGGTCAGGGCGAGCGGGGCAATGCGGTAGATGGTCATGGGAGGTCTCGCCCGATGATGGCCTCGATCTGCGCCCGAGCGACCCGGTAGTCCTGACGGGCCTGGATGAGCGCCGCGCGCGCGTTGTCGAGCGTCGTCTGCGACGTCAGCAGGTCGAGCAGTGTCGAGGCGCCGAGGTTGTAGCGCTGCTGCTGGACCCGGAGGTCCTCCTGCGCGGCAGCGACCGACGCCTGCTGGATTCGTATGCGCTCCTCCGCGGTGCGGAGTGCGCCGAGCTGCTGAATGAGGTTCTGGCGCGCCAGCAGGCGCGCGTCGCGAAGCTGCGCCTCGGCCACGTCCTCTTGGACGTTGGCGCGAACGATCTGATCTTCGCGCGCGAAGTTGTTGAAGACGGGGAACGACAGCCCGAGGCTCCACGTGTTCGAGTAGGCGAGCGAGCCGCCGCCGACCCCATAGTAGGGATCGAAGCCGCTGCCGCTGCGCCGGTAATTGAGATCGACCGTCGGCAAGTACGACGCGCGCGACGCGCGAACGCCGGCCCGGGCAGCGCGGTAGTTGGCTTCCGCCTGCCGGACGGGCGGCCCGTGCTCGGCGAGCTGTCTCAGCGCCGCGCTGTCGAGCGGGGCGAGCGGGAGGTCGAGGGTGTCCGACGCGATGGCGGTCACCAAGAACGGCGTCGCGACGAGGCGGCTCAGGGCCGCGCTCGATTCGCGGACGTTGTTCCGCGCCGTAAGGAGGGCGAGCCGCGCGTTCCCGACCTGAATGACGGAGCGGAGAGAGTCGGACATCGTCGCCGCGCCGGCGCGCACGCGTGCCGACGCCGCGCGCAACTGCTGCTCCGCCTGCTCGAGCTGCGCGCGCGCGGCCGCCTCGGATTCGCGGGCGGCGAGGATGTTGTAGTACTCGCGTTTGACTTGAAGCGCGATGTTGAAGTGCTGGGTGACCTCGTTCGCCTCGGCGGCACCAACCTCGGCGCGCGATTGCGACAGTTCGGCGAACCGACGCCCGCCCTCGAAGAGCGTGAGGCTGGAGTTGAACCCGGTGCTGTACGAGCGCGGGGCCACGTAGTCGACGAGCGTACCCTGCGGGCCCTGGCGACGACCCCGCGACTCCGACTGCCCGAGGGTGACGTTGAAGTTCGGCAGGAACGCCCCGTACGCCGAGCGGACGGCCGAGTTGCTCGTGCGCACCTGGCCGCGTGCCTGCACCGCCGCCGGCGCGTTGCGCTGCGCGAGGCGAACGGCTTCGTCGAGCGAGATCGGGTGGAGCGAGTCGGCGGCCGGCGCCTGGCCGGCGGCGGGGGCCGCGGACAGCCAGAGCAAGACGGCAGCGGCTCTGCCGCGCGCGATCAGCGGCGGCGTCACCTGCAGGCCTCGGCGTCTCGCCTCGCCTCGCCGTGCGCGCGGCGCTTGTCCTTGCCTCCCTCCTTGCGCCAATTCGCGCGGCGCGTCTCGAGACGCGTCCGCTGCTCCGGCGTGAGGAGCCGGTCCATCTGCGCGCGCGCGCTGGCGCGAATCGAGTCGAGGCGCGGCTCGACCGTCGCGAGCGTGCGGGCGATCTGGCAGTGGCGCTGGTCGAGCAGGGAATCCATCGCCGCGCGCTGGGCCGGCGTGAGCTGAAGGTCGTCGTACATCGCCTGCCGCCGTGCCATCGGCGTGTCGGGGCGCCCGCCGCCGAAGACGCGGTTCGCCGAGAATCCGAGGATCGCTCCCACAAGGAGAGCGCCGAGCAGGAACATGAGCGCTTGCTGCTTGGAGCGCTGCATCAGTCGCCTCCGTCAGTAAGTGATCAGGAAGCGCAGCGTCTCCTCGCGCTCCCCGTGAAGGCCTCGGAGGCTCGCCGGGCGGGCCGTGCCCTCGAGCGAGATCGGCGTCGGCGCGGCGAGCACGTCCTCGTACGCGATCTGGGTCGCCTCCTCACGCGTGCGGAACACGAGGACGCCGGCGGCGATGACGAGCACCGCGGCGGCGACCAGTGCCGGCCTCGCCCAGCGGCCGAGCTCGGACCACCAGGCCGGCTCGGCCTCCGCGATGCGGGCCATGATCCGCGCCTCGAGCTCGGACCAGTAGCTCTCCGCCGCCGGCGGGGCGTGCAGCTCGCGCAGGCCGCGCGTGACTGGATCGTCTTCCCGGTGCAGCCTCACGTAATCACTCATCAGTCGCTCCGTATGTCCTCGAGCAGGTGGCGCAGGGCCGCCCGCGCGTGGTGCAAGTCCGAGCGCGCGGTTCCCTCCGGGATGCCGAGCATCGAACCAATCTCTCCGTGCGTGAACCCTTCGACGTCGTGTAACACCAGCACCGACCGCTGCCGGTCGGTCAGCGCCTTCAGCGCTTCCGCGAGCCGGTTGCGCAGCTCGTCCGCCTCCGCCGGATCCCGGAACGGCAGCGGCACCGAGTCGGGCAACTGCTCCGCGTCCCGCACTTTGCGACGGCGCACGAGGTCGAGCGCCGCGTTCGAGATGATCCGGTACAACCACGCGCCGAACGGCTGGTCGGGGCGGAAGCGGTCCAACGCCCGGTACGCGTGCAGGAACCCGTCCTGGACCGCGTCCTCCGCGTCCTCGTGCGTCATCACCACCGCCCGCGCCACCCCGTAGGCCCGCCGCTGATGCAGTCGCACGAGCGCGGCGAACGCCTCGGTGCTCCCCCGCTGCGCGGCTACAACGAGCTCGCGCTCGCGCGCGGCGTCGTCAGCCGGAGAGGGGACCATCGGCGGCAGGCTCCGGTGTGCGAGCGCGGCGGCAGTCATTCGGGTCGGCCGAGCGTCCTGCTTTCATTACGGCCTGCCAGGCCGGAACGTTGAGGGCCGGGGGACGACCGGGCGACCGCCGGAGGCGGGTGGGTCGGTGTAAGGGCCGGACCCGGTGGCCGAGGGCTTCACCCGGCGGCAGGTACTCCCGCAAGGCCGATCTGCGGCGCCACGCCCTTCATCGCTTCGATGACGAACTGGACGTGCTCGTCCAGATCGACGCCGAGCTCCCGCGCGCCGAGGATCACGTCCTGGCGATTCACGCCGCGCGCGAATGCCTTGTCCTTCATCTTCTTCCGGACGGACTTCGCGTCGACCTCGTGGACGCTTCTCGTCGGCCGGACGAGTGCGGTCGCGGTGATCAAGCCGGTGAGCTCGTCGACGGCGAACAGCGCCTTGGCCATCGTCGTCTCGCGCGCGACGCCCGAGTACGTCGCGTGGCCGAGGATCGCCTGAAGGATGTCCTCCGGCCAGCCGCGCTCGCGCAAGCGGCGCACACCCTCCGCGGGATGACCCTCGGTCGGCGAGTGCGCTTCGTTCGGCCAGCGCTCGTAGTCGTAATCGTGAACGAGACCCGCGAGACCCCAGCGGTCGGGGTCCTCGCCGAACTTCGCGGCGTACGCGCGCATCGCCGCCTCGACCGCCAGCATGTGCTTCCGCAGCGAGTCGCTCGCGGTGTACTCGTAGACGATGGCGAGTGCCTCGTCGCGGGAGGAGAGTCGCATGAAAGCCGAGGGAGGAGGAGGGCGGAGGCGGGGAGGGCTCCGGGAAGAAAATGAGCCCGCCGGGGACTCCCGGCGGGCACGGCGTGCATGATCGGTGCGCCGCCTAGTGCGGCGCCGGCGCCGTGGCCCCCGCCGGCTGACCCGCTGCGGGTGCGCCGGTGGCCGGCGCCCCGGCCGCCGGCGGGTGCGCCGCGGCGCGGCCGTGCGACTCGAATTTCCGATTGGTGAGCAGCACGATCGCGTAGACGACGATGAAGATCGACACGGCGCCCGCGATCAGCCCGATGAAGCCGGCCGACTTGTCGCCCGGGAGCGGTGGGTGCATGGCTGCTGGCTCTAGTCGCCGCGGTCGACGCGCACCTTCGTCATCACGTCACCCTTCTGCAGCTTGCCGATGAGATCCATGCCGCCGGTGATCTTGCCGAAGACGGTGTGAACGCCGTTGAGGTGTTTCGTACTCTGCTCGTTGAGGACGATGAAGAACTGGCTCCCGCCGGTGTCCTTCCCCGCGTGCGCCATCGAGAGCGAGCCGACCTCGTGCCGGTGCGGGTTGCCGGCCGTCTCGCACTTGATCTTGTAACCAGGCCCACCGGTCCCGATGCGCCGATCGCCCTGCGGAAGATCGCGCGATAGCGGGTCACCGCCCTGAACGACGAAGCCGGGCTCCACGCGGTGGAACTTGACGCCGTCGTAGAAGCCGGAGTTGGCGAGCTTCTCGAAGTTCTCGACGGTCTTTGGCGCTTCCTTGTCGTACAGCTCTGCGGTGAGCGTGCCGCGGTTAGTCTCGATCGTCGCTCTTTTCGGCATGCCGTGCGCCGCGTCCAGGATGAGTGTTCCGGTAAGGTAGCCAGGACGACGCGAGGGCGCAGGGCCGCACGGGTCAGTGGGTCTTCTTGATCGCAGGCGCCGTCGCGCTGAAGTGGTAGATGCGGGCGACCTTACAACCGGCGAGCTCGGCTGGTGTGAACCGCCACTTCGCGACAACCCGTTTCACGTGCGCCGAGAGCCACGGGTGTGACGTCGCGATGATCTTGAAAGTGCGCATGTCCGCGCGGCCGAGTGTGTCGATGATGACGTCCGCCTTGATCACGGCCCCTATCGCGCCGACGACGCCCGGGGGGACTTTGGCGAGGGCGGGCGGGTTCATTCCGAGCGGCGCCGGGATGCGGTCGACGTCGAGGTCCGGCTTTTCGACGGCGAGCCGACGCGCCTCCCGGCAGTCGCCGTGCGTGAGTGGCTTCGCCACGCCGGCAACGCGCACGGGACGGTATTCGGGGTCGGCGCTCGGCGAACCGGCGCAGGCGGCGGCGAATAAGAATGCGAACAGCAGCAGGGCGGGGCGGCGACGCGACATCAACGGGGCGGGTGGTCTCGGTTAGAACCGCTGGGGATACTTCTCGAGGACGAGCGGCGTGCCCTGCCAGCCACTGAAAAGCCGGGCGCGGAGCTTCGTCACCTTCTTCAACAAGCTCGCGACGCTGTCCGAGGCGATGTTCAAGGATACGCAGGGGCCGAAGCTCACGTTCAACGTGGAGCCGCAGCTCACGGCGGGCATCCAGGCGGTCACGCTGACGGTCGACGGTGACCCGGTGCGCTCGAGCCGGAATCGCGAGAACCGGCACTTCACCTGGCCGGGCAGCGGCCGCGAGTCGAAGCTCACGGCGCAGGTCGCCACCTCCGAGGTCGCAGTCGCCGGCCCGTACCAGGGCTCGTGGGGGTTCCTGCGCGTGTTCCCGGGTGGGCACTCGCTTACCGTGAAACTTCGTCGCGCCCTCTCCACCCTCCACCCTCCGCCCTCGTTCACACCCCGATCCCGAACGACGGACAGAGGTCCGCCAGCGGGCAGCGGCTGCACTTGGGCAATCGGGCCTCGCAGATCTGGCGCCCGTGCTCGATCAGGTAGTGGGCGAGTGCCGTCCACTGCTCGCGCGGGAAGAGCGCGGCCAGGTCCTGCTCGATCTTGACCGGGTCGGTCTCGCTGGTGAGCCCGAGCCGAGCGCTGACGCGTGTGACGTGAGTATCGACGACGACGCCCTCGTTCCGGCCGAACGCGTTGCCGAGGATCACGTTCGCCGTCTTGCGCCCGACGCCTGGAAGCTCCACGAGTGCGTCGAGCGTCGCAGGCACCTCGCCGCGGTGGCGCGACTCGAGCGCTTCGGAGACGCCGAGCAGGCTCTTCGCCTTGTTCCGGAAGAAGCCGGTCGTCTTCACCAGCTCCTGGACGTCCTCCTGCTTCGCCGCCGCGAGCGCGGCGGGTGTCGGATAGGCCGCGAACAGCTTCGGCGTCACCATGTTCACACGCTTGTCGGTGCACTGCGCGCTGAGGATTGTCGCGACGAGTAGCTGGAACGGCGTCTCGAAGTCCAAGGAGCAGCGCGCGCCGGGGTATGCTGCGGCGAGCCGGCTGAAAATCTCGGGCGCACGCTCGCGCGGCGGGCGGCGGGCGGAAGGTGGTGGCTTGGGGACGGTCGCGCGCTTGGGGCGTGCTGGCTTCTGGCCAAGGGCCTTCACCTTCTTCGCGACCTTGGCGACGCGCGATTCGGGCGACTTCGTCGTGCGCGGCTTGCTCGGCGCCTTGCCCTTCCCCGGCATCAACGCCGCCCGCCGCTCGCTGCCCGCCGGCCGCTTCGCGCCGCGGCAAATGCCAGAACCTCGTCGACCCCGCGCGCGTTCAGGACGTCGCGAGCCTCCAACCACCCCTTGCGAGCGATGCCGACGCCGATCTCCGTATAGTCCAAGCCGTGGGTCGAGTGCGCGTCCGGCCCGATCTCGACCAAGACGCCCCGCGACTTCGCTTCACGCACCAACCGCCAGTCCAGGTCAAGCCGGTGCGGGTCAGCGTTCAGCTCGACGGCGACACCAACGTCGCCCGCCTTCTCGAGCACCGCGCTCATGTCGATCGCGTACGGCTCGCGCGTCAGGAGCAGGCGGCCGGTCGGGTGGCCGAGGATCGTTAGGTGGGGGTTGTCGAGCGCCTCGAGTACGCGGGCCGTCATCGCCGACCGGTCCATCGCGAACCGCGAGTGGATCGAGCCGATGACGTAGTCGAAGCGGCCGAGAAACTCGTCGTCGTAATCGACGCGGCCGTCCGCAAGGATGTCGGCCTCAACGCCCTTCAGCACCCGGAAGTCGTCCAGCGCGTCGTTCACCCGGTCGATCTCCTCGTGCTGCTCGAGGATACGCTCGCGCGTCACCCCGCCGGCGTAGAAGGCGGACTCGGAGTGGTCCGAGATGCCGAGGTAGCGCCACCCGCGGGCGCGGGCGGCGCGCGCCATTTCCTCGATCGTCGACGAGCCGTCGGAGAAGCTCGAGTGGCAGTGGAGCACACCCTTGATGTCGGCGTACTCGAGAAGCGCAGGTATCTCGCCTCGCGCAGCCGCGTCGAGCTCTCCAAGCCCCTCGCGCAGCTCCGGGGGGATGTACTCGAGCCCCACGGCGCGGTACAGCGCGCCCTCGTCGGGCACCACCACGCGCTGGGCAGAACCCGTATCCTTCCCGACACGCAGCTCATTCCCGTCGAGCGTGAGCCCGCGCTCAGGGAACTTTGCATGCATTGCGGCGACGTGCGCCTCACTGCCCGTGGCGCGCCAGAGGGCGACGGCGAAGTCCTCGGGGCGCACACAGTAGAGGTCGAACCGGGTGCCGTCGACGAAGGTGATACTCACCGACGAATCTCCGACGCTTACCGCCTCGCGGACGCCTCCAACGCGTGTGAACGACGCCGCGACGCGGGCCGGGTCGCCGCGACAGGCCGCGACGACGTCGACGTCGCGAATCACCTCGAGCCGGCGACGGATCGAGCCCGCGACCTCCGCCCGCTCGACGTCGGGATGCGCGGCAACCGCGGCGACAAGGCGGCGCGACTCACCGACCGCGTGGGGGAACAGGACGCGTGCGCCAGTCTCGCGCAGGAAGGCGACCCCTTTGAGGATCTTCTCCGCGGTCTTGGGCCCGAACCGCGCGAGCTTCGCGAGCCGGCCGTCGCGCGCGGCCTCCTCGAGCTCGCGGACCGTCTCGATGCCGAGCGCTTGATGGATCTGGTGAATCTTCGCCGGGCCGAGGCCCGGCACGCGCAGCATCTCGAGCAGCCCGTCAGGGGTCGATGCGCGCAAGCGCTCGAGGTACGAGGACTCGCCCGTCTCGACGAGGTTGCGGATGACCGACAGCGTCGCGGGCCCGATGCCGGAACACGCTGCGAGCTCCCCGGAGCGGAGCATCGGGCCTAGATCGTCGACGTCGAGCGCCTGGACCGCCCGCGCGGCAACCTGGTACGCGCGCGCCTTGAAGCGATTCTCGCCATGCAGCTCGAGGAACGCCGCGATCTGGGAAAGCACGTACGCGGCGGTGCGGGGATCCATGAGGGCAAGATACCGCCGCAACTATCTAGTTTCGAGTTTCGAGGTTCGAGCTTCGAGACTGTACGCCTCTCGAAACTCGAACCGCGCAGCTCGGAACTCTGCTATTCCGTCATGTTCCCTTCGACGCCGACGTACATCCTCAGCTTTCCGACCAGGTCGTGAAGCTGGCGCTCGGTGAGGTCGATCTCCTGCGCCGCGCCCTCGGAGTCGAGGAGGCCGGCGCGCATCGAGAGCGCGACTTGGTTGAGGTAGCGGATCTTGGCCAGGACCTCGTCGGTGACGCGGCGGAGGCCCAGGTAGCGGCGCTTCTCGGCCAGCGCGCGGCGGTAGCGGAGGATGAGCTCCTGCGACGTCAGGCGACGCGCGAGGGCGAGCACCTCCTCGCGCGTCCGGCCCGGGAGCGCGCCGCGGTCGGGCAAGGCCGCGTCCTCCCAGCCGTCGTCAGCGAAGAAGAGCCGGCCGACGTACTCGACGCCGTCGAACGAGGTCTTGACCGAGACGTTGTAGCGCCGACCCTCGTAGTCGAGCGTCGCGACGTGGGTGAGCTGCGTGTCGTCCTGAATCGGCATTCGGCGGTGGTGGGGGCCGGCTCCGCTCATCGGTGCCCGAGAAAAGCCTCGGCGGCGTCGAACAGCGCGTCGGGCTGCTCGACGTAGGGCACATGCCCGCACCGATCCAGGACGACTAGGCGGGCGCCAAGGGCAC
Organism: Gemmatimonadaceae bacterium; assembly: GCA_046263215.1. GTDB lineage: Bacteria > Gemmatimonadota > Gemmatimonadetes > Gemmatimonadales > Gemmatimonadaceae > JBHELH01. The sequence goes on from JBHELH010000363.1 coordinate 52,586, forward strand.
GGGCGGCCGCCTCCGAGGACGCGAGCGGAATCGGGTCGTCGCGCCCGTGAACGACCAATGCGCGCGAGCGCACCGACGCGAGGCGGGGCACGATGTCGTAGTCGCCGAGGCTGCCCCAGACCGCCTGCTGAACGCGCGCGATCACGCGGAACGGCGTCAGATCGCGCGCCGCCCGCGGGTCGGCGAAGTACGCCGCGACGCTCAGCTCGAACGCGCGCTGCCGATGGCCCTCCGGATCGGGCTCGCGCAGGCCGGATGCCGCGAGCTCCTCGCGCAGCCTGACCACCTCCGGAGAGGCTTGTCGTCGCGCGAATTCGACCTCGAACGCAGCGCGGTAGCTTCGGCTCACAGGCGCGGGGTCGATCAGGAGCATCGCCTCAGGTGCGCCTCCGGCGTGGCCGGCCGACGCCTCGGTCGCGTGGAGCATCGCCAACAACCCACCCCACGAGTAGCCGACGACTACGGGCGGATCGACACGGAGCTCGGCGACGACGCGTTCGAGGTCGGTGACGTGCGCCTGCCACGTCACGGGGACCGAGGCATCGATGCGCGAGCGCCCACCGCCGCGCTGGTCGTAAAACACCAACTCACGGCCCTCGGCGAGTCGTAGCATCTGCGGCAACAGGTAGTCGTGGCTTGCACCGGGCCCGCCGTGAAGCACGAGCACGCGTGACATCCCCGGCTCGCCGTAGCTACACCAGTACAGCGGGACGTCGGTCGTCGTCGTGTAGCCGGAGGCACTGGGTGGTGGGATGGGGGGCACGAGAAGCGGCTATTCAGCTAACAGTCGCCGCCTGCGGCGGCGACGCTATCAGCTATCAGCTATCGGCTATCAGCTATCGGCTATCAGTAGCACGGACGGCGGCCCTGCGGGCCGCTGATTGGGTGGGACCGGCGGCCTAGTGCGAGAGGAGCCCCACACCAGATGCTCTCAAAGCCCAGCCCCGCGAAGCGCGGCGGGGCAGTCCCAAGTACTGATAGCTGATAGCTGATAGCTGATAGCTGATAGCTGATAGCGTGCGGGCGTAGCCCGCACCGATAGCCGATAGCACACGCCCGCACGACGACCTCACACGTACCCCAGTGCTACCCGTACCGTATTCAGATGCGCGGTGACGGTGTCCTCGATGTCGCGCCCGTACCCGCCGGCGATCGTGATCGCGACCGGTATGCCGACCTCTCGGCATGCGGTCAGAACCATGGCGTCCCTGCGCGCGAGCCCGCCGAGCGATAAGCCAAGCCGGCCGAGCCGATCACCGACGTAGGGGTCGGCGCCGGCGAGATAGACTACCAGGTCCGGCGCCGACGCCTCGAGCACGCCGGGCAAGACGGCACCGAGTCGGGCGAGGTACTCGTCGTCGCTCGTACGGTCCTCCAGCTCGACGTCGACGCAGCCGGCGACCTTGGCGAACGGGTAGTTGCGGCCGCCGTGTATGCTGAACGTGAAGACAGTCGGATCGCCGGCGAAGATGGCGTGCGTGCCGTTGCCCTGATGCACGTCGAGGTCGACGATCGCCGCGCCGCGGATGCGGCGCGCCTGCTGTAGCATCCGCACGGCCACTGCGACGTCGTTGAAGACGCAGAAGCCTTCGCCCCGATCGGCGAAAGCGTGGTGCGTTCCGCCGGCGAGGTTCATTGCGATCCCGTGCTCGAGCGCCGCCGCCGCCGCCTCATACGTCCCGCCCACCGCGCGGTACGAGCGCTCGACGAGCGCCTCGGACCACGGAAAGCCGAGTCGGCGCAGCTCTTCCGCCGTGAGCCGCCCCTCCGTCAGCCGGCAGACGTAATCGTCTGTGTGAACGAGGCGCAGCGCATCCTCCGACGCGCGGTCGGGCTCGTGGACTCGGTCGGCCGGCACCAGCCGGTCGCGCACCACGCGCTGGCGGAGGAGCTCGTACTTCCCGATCGGGAAGCGGTGCCCGGACGGCAAGGGGAACGTGTAGCGGGCGGAGCTCCAGAGGTGCAAAGGCATTCAGGGCCGTGACGTACGGTCTCGGCTAGCTGTCTAGGATCGGATGAGCTCGCGGGACGGTCATTCGATCGTCCCGCCGAAGGGTACAAGCGCGCCGCGCGCCTGGCCAAGGCCGCGGCCTGCTCCGTTGGGTGGTCTTCCACGCCGGCCTGAATGGACTATTCGGTCACCTTTGCACGTCACTTCGCCAGGCTCGTATGGCTCCTGCTCCGCGAGCCGGCGAACATCGACGAGCAAAAAGCCGCGCTGCGAGGACTCGTGACCGTGTCCCCGGACGGGGCGGTGACGCTGACCCTGAGCGGACCGCAGCAGCTCGCGGCGAACGGAACGCCGCTCCCGGGGACGCTCACGGCAGCGCGGGAGCTGGTGTTGCGGATGCTCGGCCATGACGTGCGCGAGGTCCACGCAGAGGCCGGGGCGGCGGCGGCGGACCTGCTGAGTGCCGCCCGGACGCTGGCCGAGGAGCCCACGTTCGACAGTGCGTCGCCCGGCGCGACGGAGCGGCTGGCGGCCACCGGCTCGAGGACCGTCTGGTTCGTGACGGGGCGGCCGGCCGTGTCGAACGAGAAGCGTCCAGCCGCCGCCGCGATGAGCGTCCAGCCGCCGTCGGCAAGCGGGTGGGCCGGCGGCGGCGGAATGTTCGCGCACTTCTCGGCCAGGAGCACCGGGCCCGCCGCGTCGGCCAAGGACGCTCTCGCGCGGCTCGACGGCGCGCGGCACGGCGGCGCGTTGGTGCGCGCGCTCGAGGACATTGTCACGCTCATTGAGAATTCGGTCCGCGAAGGCAAGGTCCACGTCGCGGCGGATGGATTCGCCGGCCTCGTGCAGCGCGAAGCGTCGATCGAGCGGCAGGACCTGCGGCGGCCCTACATGTTGGCGATCCGGCGCCTCGCGAAACCGCTCGTGCTGCGCGCGATCGCGTCGCTCCTTCCCCGCGAGCGCGAGTGGACCGAGCAGTGCGTGGCGATCCTCGTGCGCGCCGGGGCGGAAGGCGCGGAAGCCGTCGTCGAGCTACTCACCCACGCGCGCACGGAGGAGGACCGGCAGACGTACTTCAAGATCCTCCTGACGCTGCGCGCTGGCGTGCCGTCGCTCGTCCTGATGCTAGGTGACCCGCGGTGGCACGTGGTCCGTGATGCGGCCGAGCTGCTCGGGGAGATGAAGGCCGCGGAAGCGGAGGGCGCGCTGGCGCCGCTGCTCCGGCACAGCGATGAGCGCGTGCGGCGCGCGGCTGCGCACGCGCTCGTTCAGATCGGAACCGGCACTGCCCTCCGGGCCGTCCAGCGCGCGGTGAGCGACACGGAGAGCGCGGCGGAGCTGCGTCAGGAAGCGGCGTCGGCCCTCGGCCAGCGGCCGGGTGAGCGGACATCCGCCACGACGCTCGTCCGCGCACTCGAGAACGAGGAAGAGGAGGAGGTGCAGTTCGCGATCCTCGCCGCGCTGGGCAAGGTCGCGACGCAGGACGCGGTCAACCGCCTGGTCAAGGCGGCCGAGCCGGACGGCGTCCTCTTTCGC
>JBHELH010000364.1:0-2544 GCA_046263215.1 Gemmatimonadaceae bacterium
CCCCTGAGCGAACCGCTCGACGACGACACTGCGGCGGGCGGAGCGGGTGCGAAACTTGTGCCGCGCGCCGGAGAACCGCAACACGACTGCGGCCGCAGTCGGTTCACCTCCGACTGGCCGGATCGAGAATCTCGCCGATCCGGTGCACTGCGCCCTGCAGGTGCAGTGTCGTTGCCCGGTCACCTGCGCGCGGGATCGCGCGCTGGATCTCCGCCCGTAGGGTCACGAGCTCCCCGCGGAGCTGTGACTTGGCGTCGTCCGAGAGCGGCCGCGGTGGTGGACCGAACTGGGGCTGCGGCCCTTGAGCCGTCGGGGCTGGCGGGGGGTTGAGCTTGCGCTCGATGAGGGCGAGATAATCCATCTGCAGCTCGCGCCGGTAGGCATCGATCACCGGCCGCGGCGACGAGAGCTCCTCCCACACGCCGCGCCGAACGTCGTCGAGCATCGACGTCAGCGTGTAGACGTCCGCCTTGTTCTGCGCCAGCGCCTCCTGCTCGAGCAGCCGATTCATCCGACCGTCGTCGAGGAGCGTGTTCATCACGCGCATCTGGGCGTTGTTGATCCGCGTAATCATCCCACCCGCCTCGATGCGGCTCGCGATCTCGGGCCGCACGAGGTACGTGGGCGTGCGGAAGACGTTCTCGTTGATGAAGCGGACCGCCTCCGCCTGCCGCGCCCGCGTGACCGGCGTGTACACAGGCCCGGGCTGGCTTCCCGACTTGTACTGCACGGTGCCGCCGGCGACCAGAGTCGCGACGTGGTTGGCCTCGGTCCCCCACTGGCCGACGGTGCGGTCGTACAGCTCGCGCAGATCGCTGTTGTCCTCACCCGGCCGGATCGCCGCGCCGCTGATATAGCCGACCACGCGCTCGATGTTCCGGAAGCCGAGCCGCGTCGACTTCACCGGATCGGCGTCGCCGACCGCCTCGCTCTGCGTGCCGGTGGCACCGAACTCGTTGCTCGCCGAGAAGCGGTACCATGGGATGGTGTCCTGCATGCGCGCCCAGCGGTCGAGCGTCGGCCGCTCCTCCTCGGGTGTCTTCGCGCCGGGGATGGGCTTGTAGCCCCACATGATCGCGAACTTGTCGTACGGCCCGACGCGCGGGATGATGTGCCCGAGCGCGATCGAGTCCTCGGGCTGGGCAACGTAGTTGAAGCGCGAGTAGTCCATGATGCTCGGGCTGTGCCCCATCCGCGCGACCCACGTGCGGCTGCGGACGCTATCGGCGGGGTACGTCGAGCTGCCGATCTGGTCGTGCTGCAGTCCGATCGTGTGGCCGATCTCGTGGACGACGACGAACTGGAGGAGCTTGCCCATCAGCGAATCCGGCATCGGCAGCCGGCGCGCGCGCGGGTCGATCGCCGCCGCCTGACTGAAGTACCAGGCGCGCTGCAAGTTGAGAATGTTATGGAACATCCGCACCGAGCCGTTGAGGATCTCGCCGGTCCGCGGGTCGTGTACGTGCGGGCCGACGGCGTTCTCGACGGTCGACGGCAGCCAACGGATGACCGTGTGTCGGATGTCCTCCGGTGACCAGTCCGGATCGTTCGCCGGCGGGTCCATCGGAATGATCGCGTCCTTGAACCCCGCGGCCTCGAACGCCGGTTGCCAGTCGAGGACGGCCTGACGCACGTACGGCTTCCACTGTTCCGGCGTCGCCGGGTCGACGTAGTAGACGATCGGCTTCTTCGGGTAGCAGAGATCGCCCGCCCGGCGCTCGGAGCACTCCAGGCGGTACCTCGTGATGTAGCGGCGCATCGCCGACCGATGCTCCGGCGTGCCGAAGTCGACGTTGCGGATGGAGAAGAACCCGACGCGCTCGTCGAAGCGGCGCGGCATCATCGGCTGCTCGGGGAGGCGAACGATGCTCCAGTGGGCGAGCACGCTCTGCGCCGGCCGCGGCTGCCCACCTGCCTGCCCGCCGGGGCCGCCGCCCGCGGCCCCGGGCCCGGCGACCGTCCCGGTCTGTGTCGCCTCGACCTCGACGTTATCCGGGAACGCGATCGCGCGCTCGATGAACGAACGCTGGGGGTCAATGCTCCCGCGGATCGCCGCGATCTCGGGAACACTCGTCGTGAAGAGCCGCGTCACGTCGATGACCGCGGCGCTGTCGGGGCCGTATGCCTCGACGTTGAAGGTCGCGATGATCGGCGGGTAGTTCGAGTTCTCGACCGCGCGGTAGACGGAGAGCGAGGTGTCCGCGGTGATCGCGAATGACGGCGAGCGCAGGATGACGCGGTTTCCGCTGCGGTTCCAGCGCAGGGTCCGCTCCCCGAATTGATCGCCGACGTAGTCGGGGAACCCGAACGGGCCCGTCGGCGGCTGGGTGGGATCCGTGGCTGCCGCGCGCGCGAAGCGGCCGACGATGAGCATGTCCTTGTTGAGCTCCTTCGCCGGAATCTCGAAGAAGAGTCGGTCGCCGACGATATGCGTCTTGAACATCCCGGCCCGCGTCCGCGCGTCGCGCGTGATGACGCGCCCGTAGGGGCGCGGGGCGGCCGGTTGCCCCCCGCGCTGAGCGGTCGTGTCACCGGTCGTGGCGG
>JBHELH010000365.1:0-3193 GCA_046263215.1 Gemmatimonadaceae bacterium
ACAGTCTCGGGAATGCTGCTCCACCAGGTTGCCGTGATGCGCTGAGTTGGGCACGGCACGGCAGCGTCCGACGAACAGGAGGCGTGAATGAACCGGAAGATCACGATCATCGGCGTGGCGCTGTCGGCGGTGCTCGCTGTCAGCGCCTGTGCTGGCGGCGAGAACAACGCGGGTGATACCGGCACGGCGGCGGGCACGGCGGGCACCACGACCGGCGCGCTCGGTACCCCCACGGGAACGGACACCGGGCTCGGTGCGACGGGGGTCGGGGCGACGGCCGGATTTACCGGTGCGGCCGCGGACAGCATTCGTCGCGGCACCAAGCGAGTTCCGTAAAGCGATCCGGACTCCCGGATCAAGCACGGGCGGGGTCCTCACGGACCCCGCCCGTTTGTCATTTCAGACCCCGGCGTGCCTACGGCGAGGTGTCCCTCTCGCTGATGGCGTGATACACTGACCGGGCCCCGCCGAAAAGCGTCGCGGCGACGAACCCGACGCCGACCGCGAGCAGCGCGCTGCTGATCGGGTTGTTGATGATGTCGTCCCGCAGCGTCCGTCCGGCGCCTTGCACGGCGAGCATCGCCTGACGCTCCGCACTCTCCATGACATCCGCCGCGCGAGCGTGGGCGACCTCGAACGCGCGCTCGGCGCGCCCCGTGACGGTGTCCGGCGTGACCCCCATCTCTTCCAGCGTCTCCAGGGCCCACGAGTAGTGACGCGACTCGTCGTCGGCCGCGCGCGCGAGCACCGAGGTCACGTCGGCGGCGTGCGGCGTGCGCGCCGAGCGCCGGTATTTGTCGCGAACCTGACGCTCATTGGCCTTGAACGCGAGCAGCACCGCGCGGTCCCCCCCGGCGCCGCCGATGGCCTGGACGGCGAGCTTGAAGGCGCCACTCGGCAGATGTGGAAGCTCGAGCGGTGTCGCGTCGCGCGACCGGATGAGCTGCGACAACTCGTCGATGTGCCGCTGGTGGTCGGCGCGAAACTCTTCGAGCTGGCGCTTGTATTCGGGGTTCTCGAGGAGTCGGATCGCCAGCGTGTACGCCTGGACCGCGTCGTGATCGAGCTTCAATAGGTCATTCAGCTCGGCCGCTAGTGCGGCATCGGATTCGTTGATCTGCTCCATGGACATTCCTCGCTCGGTGATTCACGCCGTTCAGTTTGGACTCAACTGCGAGCTGCGAGCTACGAACGAGAACCCGGCACGCTCGTAAGCGCGCCTCACAGAGCACCACGGTCCTCGGACCTCGCAGTTCGCAGCTCGCCGTTCGCCATTCAATCCCCTTCCCCGTCAGTCCGTGAGTCGCTGCGCAGGGATCGCACGGCGGCTCCGACCACGACGGCGGCGCCGATGCCCATGAGGATCCCCGGCAACGGGTCGCGAACGGGCGGCGGCACGGAGATAACTCCGTTCGCGTCGGCGATCGCCGGCGCGTTGACGTAGCGGCCGTGACGGGGCACGGCGAGCGTGTCAAAGTCCTGCGCCAGCGTGCGCAGCGCCTCGCGCATCAGGGGCCCGCGTAGCGGACGGCCATGCCCGGTCGCGGCGACGTCCGGCTCGAGGGCGCTGAGCCGCCGCACCGACTCCCGCGCCGCCTCCCAATCCGTCGTGTAATACATCGGCGGGCCGTGGAGCTCGGGGCGCTGGGTGAGCGCGGCGAGCATCGACTCCTGCTTGGTCGTCACGAACGCGTCACCGGCGACGAGTGTCGAGTCGCCCGCCTGATAAAGCGACACGTGCCCTGGGGTGTGGCCCGGCGTGTGGATCCACCGCCACCCCGGCATCCCCGGCACCGCGCCGTCGGCGGGCAACGTGCGGAGCCACTCACGCACGTCGATCGGGCCGCGCGGGTAGAGACGCGAGAGCGCGGCCATGGCGCCGCCGCCGACCGTCGGGTCGGGCGGCGGGTACGCCGACCGGCCGTCCAGGTACGGCAGCTCGAGCTCGTGCGCGTAGATCGGGACGTCCCACAACAACGCGAGGTCGCGCAGCGCACCGACGTGATCGAAGTGGCCGTGCGTGAGAACGATCGCCCCGGGGCGTGTACCTTCGCCGTAGAGCTCTTCGGCGGCGTGGACGATCCGATCGTCCGAGCCGTGCAGGCCCGCGTCGATCAACACCCACCGGCCGTCGCCAGCGCCCGGGGCGCCGTAGAAGTACACGTTGACGATCCCGATGCGGAGCCCCGCGACCGAATCCGTCACCCGGAACGTCTTCCCGCGACCCGACGGCCTGACGACGACGCTCGGGGTCTCCTGCACCACCCGCTCCATCTCTTCCTCCCGCGTAATGACGCAGCGCAAGACGGGGAGGACAGCACGTCAAGGCACGTGCCGCAGTCGTAGGAAGGGGAGTGATTCGCCGCTGAAGCCGGTCCGCGGCGCCGTGCGAGGCGCCAGCTACGCGGCGCGAAGCTGACCGACGGCGTTCGCGGGCCGCGGTGCGCGCCCCGCGCACCAGGGCTATTCCGTCTGAGTGACGGTGACCGGCGTAAACCGCACGCCCCGCACTTTCCGCTCGCGAAAGAACGTGTAGACGGTCGGGCGGACGATGATGCGGCGGCTCGCAAGGTGACGTTGCGCGTGCGCCGCCGTGCGCCAGGCGCCGGTGCCAAAGCGCTCGGCCGTCAGGGCGAAATCGGGGACGGCTTCGAGGGCGGGCGCGTCGTACGCGGGCACGAACGGGTCGGCGCCGGAGTCAAAGTAGCCGTCGCAGCCGCAGCGCGCGCACGGACCCTCGGTCGAGCCGCGGCCGCGCACAACCCCGCGCGTCGCCAGCGTCATAGGCGGCATGGATCGCTCGACGACGAGCTGGCGCCACGGCAACGGCGCGCCGGCCGCATCGAGGACGGGCTCCAACAGCACGCCGGTGAGCCCCGTCGTACACATCTCGCGCGCCAGCTTCTCGTGAACGAGTACCTGGTCGCGGATGCCGCCGAGGAGCGCTCCCGGCTTCGGCACTTCCTTGTTCTTGAGGCGCAGCGGCGAAGTCTGGCGAACACCGTCGCCGCACTCGGGGCACGCGTCCGATTCGTCGTACGACGTGCCTTCCCTCGGGTGGCCGTTGGGCGCGTTGTGAATCCACACGTGCATGTACAGCAGCTTCGCCGCCCGGAGCTCCTTCTCCGTCGGGTGCAGGATCCGCTGGATGTGCGGCTCCCGCAGGCCGTGCAGCCGCGCGGCGATCCGGAGC
>JBHELH010000366.1:0-3726 GCA_046263215.1 Gemmatimonadaceae bacterium
CGGCCGGAGAGACCCCATGACCGCCGACCGCTGTCAAAATCCGCCCGGCCCGGCCGGGCGGCGCATGCCGCCGCCCGGCGGCTGGAACGGGGCGGCACTACCCCGTGGGTAGCACCGGCGGGTTCTGAGTAGACGACCCGCTGCGTGGGTACCCCGCACTCGCGGCCGCCTTCGACGGCGTTCCTGCGGCATGACAAATGTCCACCACTCTCATGTCACTCCCCGCCATCACCATCCAAGAGCTGGTCGAGCAGCTCCGCGCCCTCGGCGTGAAGCAAGGCGGTGTCCTCCTCGTCCACACGTCCTTCCGCGCCGTGCGTCCGGTCGAGGGCGGGCCGGCGGGATTGATCGACGCGCTGCGCACTGCGCTCGGCCCGGCCGGAACACTCGTCATGCCGTCGTGGTCGGAGGACGATGACACTCCGTTCGACCCGGCGACGACGCCGCCTGACACGGACCTCGGCGTCGTCGCCGACACGTTCTGGCGGATGCCAGGCGTTCGTCGAGCGAACCAGTTCTTCGCGTGTGCCGCGGCCGGACCGGCGGCGGAGTACATCCTGTCCGATCCCCTCCCGCTGCCGCCGCATCGACCCGAAAGTCCCGTCCGGCGCGTGCACGAGCTGCACGGCCAGGTGCTGTTACACGGCGTCAATCACGATGCGGACACGACGCTGCACCTTGCCGAGCTGCTTGCCGGCGTGCCGTACCGCGTGCCCAATCACTGCACGGTGCTCGAGAACGGTCGCCCAGTCCGCATCGACTACGGGGAGAACGACCACTGCTGTCAGCGGTTCAATCTCGCCGACGAGTGGCTGCGCGACCGAGGACTGCAGCGAGAGGGACCGGTCGGCCACGCGCACGCCCGATTGGTACGCTCGCGCGACGTGGTCTCCGTGGCGCGCGAGTACCTCGCGCGGGATCGGCTGCTGTTCCTGCACCCACGCGGCGAGTGCGCGGAGTGTGATAGAGCTTGGGAGGAGGGAGGAGTGAGGAAGGAGGAGTGAGATTAATGACGCACGACTCCTTCCTCCTTCCTCACTCCTCCTCCCTCCAAAGGCACAACGCCGCTGACCCTGCGGTCAGCGGCGCTCTCTATGCCTCTGGAGTCTCGCCCAGGAGTGCCACGCGCGCCGTCATTGGAACTCTACGTCCTACCGAACGGCGGCGGGCAGTTGTACCAGGGCGAGATCCGTGCCTCAGTGCCCTACCATATTATGGAATTATGGAGCTGAGGGGGATCGAACCCCTGACCTCTGCAGTGCGATTGCAGCGCTCTCCCAGCTGAGCTACAGCCCCTTTAGCTCCGCCGGATACGGTCCGCGCCGCTGCCCTCTCTGGGACGACTAGCGGCCCGATCCGTCACGGAAAAAAGCCCCGCCAAATACGGCGGGGCCGTGCTGGTCAGTTGAATGTAGCGCTGCCGCCAAACCCGGTCAACCTGAGCCGTCTTCCATTGCGGCTAGCGGCCAAACCGTCCGCCGCTAATCTTGACCGTTCCTACTCGATGGGCCTTGCCGCATGACGGATATGCGGATCTCGGGGGGCGACTCCGAGCACTACGCGTCCCGCCCTCCGGTCACGCAGGCGCAGGATTATCGCGCCCTTTTCGAGGCAACGCCGGGCCTCTACCTGGTGCTTGCCGCCGACCCCCCACGCTTTACGGTGGTCGCGGCCAGCGATGAGTTGCTCGTCGAAGCAATGACGACCCACGCCGGCGAGCCCGGGCCGGGCATCTTCGAGGTCTTTTCTACCGCGAACCCGGACTACGCCCGGCGGACGGGTATCGAGGACCTGCGCCTATCGCTCGAGACCGTGCTGTCGACGCGAGCGCCCCACCAGATGCCCGTCCAGCGTTACGACGTCGAGCGCCCCGACGGCACCTGGGAGCAGCGATACTGGAAGCCGGTCAACTCACCGGTCCTCGACCCGCGCGGAGAGGTCCGGTACGTCGTCCACCACGTTGAGGATGTCACCCCGCAAATCGCGGCCGAGGCGCTGGCCGCGGCGAGCGACGCCGAGCGGGTAAGCTTGGTCGCCGAACTGACGGCCGAGCGCGCATTGCTCGACGCCGTCCTCCGACAACTCCCTGTCGGGGTCATCATCGCCGAGGCCCGGTCGGGGAAGCTCGTCCTCGGGAACGACCAGTACGCGCGCATCTGGCGACATCCCTCCGTCGCGGCCGCAGACGCTCCTCAGAGCGCGGAGTACCGGGGCTTCCACCGGGAGGACGGCAGACCGTACGCAGCGGCGGAGTGGCCGCTTGCGCGCGCCATCTCGCACGGCGAGGCAGTGCGTGGGGAGGAGATCGACTTTGTGCGCGGCGATGGAACGCGCGGTACGGCGTCCGTCGCGGCCGCGCCGGTTCGCGACGCCGAAGGACGTCTGATCGCCGGCGTTGCCGTCTTCGAGGACGTGACCGAGCGCAATCGCGGCGACGCGGATCGCGCGTTCTTGCTCGACCTCGCCGATGCGCTCCAGCGACCGACCGACGCGGATGAAGTCACCGTCGAGGCTACGCGACGCTTGGGCGAGTACCTTGGGTGCCTGGGATGCGCGTTCTCCGACATCGACGTCGCGCGCTCCCTGCTCTGTGTTCGACCGGGCTATGTCCGCGCGGGAGGTGTCACGCCGGAGGCCGAGTACCCGCTTCCGTCGATCGGCCGCAACTGGCTGACCGAGATGGCGGCGGGCGAGCCGTACGTCGTCGTCGATGCCGCGACCGACCCCCGCACGACCGGCGAGCCATACGATCGTTACCATGCGCCGGCGGGCGCGCGCTCCTTTCTCATCGTGCCACTCATTCGGGCCGGTCGCTGGAGGGCAACACTCGGCGTCTGGCACGACCAACCCCACCAGTGGACGGACCGCGAGCTGACGCTCGTGCGTGAAGTCGCGGCGCGCGTCTGGCCCGCGTTAGAGAACGCCCGCCTCTTCGCCGACGCGCAGGACGCGCGGGCGGAAGCCGAGCAACGGGCGTATGATCTCGAGGCGTCGAACGTCGAGCTCGTGCGACTCGCCGCTGAGGCGGAGGGGGCGAACCGCGCAAAGTCGGAGTTCCTCGCCGTCATGTCGCACGAGCTCCGCACGCCGCTGAACGCGATCCTCGGTTACGTCCGGATCGTGGAGATGGGACTGCACGGGCCGGTCACCGACGCGCAGAAAGCGGCGCTCGACAAGGTGGTGAAGAATCAGGAGCGGCTCCTCTCGCTCATCACCGACATCCTCGACTACGCGAAGCTCGAATCGGGCCAGCTTCGGTTGGCCGCGAAGAACGTCCCGGCGCGTATGGTGATCGACGGTGTCGAGGCCGCAATCCTCCCGCTCGCCCACGCGAAGGGGATCACCTACGAGTGCGGCCCGGGGTGTGACGCGCTCGCCGTGCGTGCAGATCCCGAGCGCGCGCAGCAGATCGTCCTCAACCTCGTCTCGAATGCCGTGAAGTTCACGAGCACCGGTGGGAGCATTCAGGTCTCGTGCGAGGCGATCGGCCGCCGCGCCGCGATCCGCGTGCGCGACACGGGGTGCGGCATCCCGGCCGACAAGCTGGAGCTGATCTTCGAGCCGTTCATGCAGGTGGACGCGAGGCTGAGCCGGACGCAGGAGGGTGTCGGCCTCGGGCTCGCGATCAGCCGCGACCTCGCGCGCGGCATGGGCGGGGATCTCACGGTGGACAGTGTGGAGGGCGCGGGCTCGACGTTCACGCTGATGTTGCCGCGCGCGCTGTGA
>JBHELH010000367.1:0-10559 GCA_046263215.1 Gemmatimonadaceae bacterium
GCGGACGCAGTCGGTTCATTCGCCCCCCCACCCTCGCCCAACCACCATCGGCACCAACCACAGCGGCGACAGCGGGACGGCGGGCGCCGTACCCGCGGGGCCGATCACCTGTAGCTCGATCGCTCGCGGCAGCTCCTTCGACGACTCCCACGCGTCGACCCACCGCTCCTTGTTCAACAGGCGCACCCGGTATCGCATTCTCAGCCCGGCCGCTCCCGGCGCTAGCGTGACCGTCTCCGGCGGGGCGAGGACGCCGGCGCGGATGGGCGTCAGCTCGGCGACCAGCCCTTGGGCGCGCGTCGACTGACTCCGGTCGATCCAGAGTCGCACGCGGTGCGGACCGGGATGATGCGCGCCGGCGTCGGCGACGCCGTACGTCAGCTCGTCCATTGGTCGCCCTTCGCCCCGCCGGTCAAGTCCGACGAAGCGGTCCGCGCCGTCAACGAACGTCGCCCCGCGCAGCCACCCCTCGAGCGTTAGGCGCGCTGTCGCGCCGGAGAGGGCGCCCGTCCTCGCGTCGCGCAAACGCGTGGACGCGTCGGCGGCGAAGCGCACCGCAGCGTACGCGGCGGCGGCGACGATCCCGGAGATCGCGAGTGCCACCATGAGCTCGATCATCGTGAAGCCCGCGCGTCGGCGCTGCCCCGCGTGTCGGGTAGCCATCGTTACTGTCCCGCCGCTGGCGCCGGCGACGTCTCGGAGCCGACGCCGCCGTGGTAGAAGACAGTCTCGAGCGCGTAGGTGCGGCCGTCCCAGGCGACGGTGACGGTTGCGCGCAGCAGCGTGCGCGTGCCGGCCACCGGCTCGATCGCCGTCCGCCAGCGATACCGCTCGAACGGGGGCGCGAACACGCCGTCGCGGCGGCGGACGTACTGCAACAGCGAGTCGCGCGGCAGGGCGCCAAGCTCGTTCATCCTCGACTCGGCGAGCGTCACCGCCTCGAGCTGGCGACTCACCTGCGCTTCGGCGCGCAGCCCGCCACCGAGTGCCTCGACCGTCGCGACGACGGCGAAGCCTATGATCGTGAGCGCGATCAGCGCCTCGAGGACGGTGAAGCCTCGGCGCGCGCGACCAACCGGGCGCCGCCGCACGTCGACGCGCTCAGCGTGCCTGGACGCGAGCCGCGCCAGTCCACGTGTCGGTGACGACTTCATGACGTCCGTTCTCGTCGCTGATGACGATATCGTCGCCCCGCGCGCGGCCGAGCGCGTCGAACGTCATGCGCGCGTAGCGGCCGCGTCCCATCCGGCTCGCGAGCCGCGCGCTCGGCGGCAACGCGAGCTCGCCGCGGCGTACAGTATCCGCCGGTCGGCCGGAGTCGTTCTCCCCCGCGACGACACTGTATGCACCGCTCGACAGGTCGAGTACAACCTCCGCCGCCGCGCCGCGCGAGATCGCGACTTCTCTCGCCACCCCGTAGAGCGCGACGAGCTGCTTGGCAGCCGCCGCGGCGCCGCCGCGCGAGCGGAGCGCCGGCAGCGCGACCGCGGCGATCACGCCAATGATCACGAGCGCCACGAGTAGCTCGACGAGCGTGAAGCCGCGCGGGCCGCGGATGAGCCGGCTCACGGGCGGCGGGTCGGCGCCGGAGGCGGCGGCGTCGAGTCGTTCGGCGGCAGGAGCGGGATCGGATCCCGCACGTGCCGCTTGAGCCGGTCGGTCGCGTCCCGCACCCCGCGCGTGGTCTCATCCATGTCCAGATCCGTGCGCAAGACGCGCGGTGTGAGGAAGAGGAACAGCTCCGTCACGTTGCGGCGCCGCTGCTGCGAGGTGCGGAACAATGGCCCGATGAGCGGCAGGTCCTTGAGAATCGGGATGCCGCTCGCCGTGTACTCCTGCTGCTGCTCGATCAGCCCGCCGAGGACGGCCGTCTGACCGTCTCTCACGAGGAGCTGCGTGCGCGCCTCGCGCGTGCTGATCACCGGCGCGCCGAACTGCGTCTCGGCGGTCGCGTTACTCACCTCCTGCAGGACCGACATCGTGACGTAGCCGTCCGGGTTGATCGTCGGCCGGATCGTGAGCTGCGTGCCGACAGGCCGGTACTGCACGACCTGGTCGCGCACCGCGGCGTCGGTGGGGAGCGCGCGGAAGAGTTGGATGAACGGGCGCTCGGAGCCGATGAGGACGCGTGCCTCCTGGTTGTTCTGCGCGAGCACGACCGGCCGCGAGAGGATCGTGACATCCCCCTGCGTGGCGAGGATGCTCAGCACCACATCGGCCTTGATGCTACCGATGTCGAGGATGCGCAGCACGATGTCGCCGGCCGACGCGCCGAAGATCTCCCCGCCGATCGTCGTGTTCGTGCCGCGCACGCGCTGGTCCGGGGCCGTCCCGCTGATGCCGAATCCGTCTTGCCGGTCGCGGCGCACCTCGGCGATGAGTACCTCGATCAACACCTGCATCGGCCGCACGTCGAGCTGCAGGATCGCCTGCCGGATCGTCTCGTAG
Organism: Gemmatimonadaceae bacterium; assembly: GCA_046263215.1. Taxonomy (GTDB): domain Bacteria; phylum Gemmatimonadota; class Gemmatimonadetes; order Gemmatimonadales; family Gemmatimonadaceae; genus JBHELH01. The sequence goes on from JBHELH010000367.1 coordinate 2,449, forward strand.
TCCGCCGGGCTCGCACGGATGAGGAGCGAGTTGGTGCGGGGGTCGGGAACGATCTGCACAGGTCCTTGGAGCCCGGCGGCGAGGCCCTGTCCTGCGCCACCGGCCGCGCCCTCGGGCGTGCGCGCAGGCGGTACGGGCTGCGGTTGCGGCTCCTGTGGGAACCCCGGCGGGAGTCGCTGGTCGCGCAGCTCCTCGGACAGCGAGCGCGGATCCTGGCTGCTGGCGCTGAAGCCCGACCTTGCGATCCCGAAGACGTCGGCGAGCGTGTTGGCGAGGCCGTCGGCCGGTGCGTGGTTGAGCCGGTAGACGAACAGGCGGGCGCGCTCCTGCGAGCCGCGCGCGGCGCCAGGGCCCGGGGCGACCTGCGCGGGGGCACCAGGCGTCTCGCCGGAGATGCGAACGAGCCCGCCCTCCTCGACGAGCGTGAGCCCGTTGGCGCGCGCGACGCTCTCGAGGTAAGCGCGTGCTTCCGAGGCGGCGATCGGCCGACCGGTGCGCAGCGTGACGGTGCGGTTCGGGAGGTTCGAGAAGACGACGTTGACGCCTGCGACTTCGGCCAGCGCGGTGAGGACGACGCGCAGGTCGGCGTCCTGGAAGTTGAACTCGATGCCCGTCGGCGTCCGCTCGACGGGTCGAGGCTCCTGCGCCGCCGCGCTCGGCGCGGTGCCGGCGTGGCCGGCGAAGCAGCAGAGGAGCACCGCGGCCACGTGCAGGAGCATTTGGGTCATCGTCGTCCTCGGTCTGGCCATCGTCACTGCTGGCCCGGCGCGCCGGGCAGCTTGACGATGAGCGTCGTGTCCGGCCTGGTGAGCGTCGCCGTGCCCGCGCCGATGCGCGCAAGACGGAATCCTTCGACAGTCTGCCCGACGCGCACGAGGCGCGCGGGCCGTCCGTTGACGGACAAAGCGGCGAGTCCCTGGCCGTTCGGCCGCGACACCAGGCCGGTAAGGCGTACCATCGGGATCGGCGCCCGAGGCGGTGCGGCGGCAGCCGGCGTGGCCGGCCCGACGCCGCCCGGGACGTACCGCGCGCCGGGACGGGTGCGCGCGGGGTGGAACGGGTCCACGTCGACGGCGGCGACTATGGCTGCGTCGCCGATCACGGCACCGTCGCCGATCGCGGCCGCACCGCCCGCGGCGGCGCCCCGCTCGGGCACGTCGGGGACGCGGAGCGAGTCGGCGCCCACGGCCGCCGCCGGAGCGGCCTCGATGCGCACCGCGCGCACGAGCGTGCCTGCGCAGAGGCTGACGCCAATCGCCAGGGCGACTACGGCGAGCAGGTGCGGCCGGCTGAGTCTCGTGAGCGCCCTCATCGTGTCACCTTCCGCTCGCAGTGAGTGCGAAGCCCTTCACCGTCAGTTGGAACGACAAGACCTCGGCGCCGCCGGCGCTCGCGCCCGGCGTCGGCCCTGGCGCGGCGGCGGGTTGAGCGGACTCGATCTCGAGCTGATCGACGTGCACCAGCTTCGCGCCCGCTTCGAGCGACCGCAGGAACGTGAGCAACCCCTCGAGATCGCTCTCGCCGGTCACGTGGAGCGACACGGCGGTGAGCCCGTTGCCCGCGCGCTCGGCCGGCGCGGACTTCAGCTCCGAGATGAGCACGCGACTCGCGCGGGCGTGCTGCCGCAGGTGCGTTGCGAGGCCAGCACTGGCCACGCTCTCGTTGTCGCCCTCGAAGAGCCGGCCCGCGACAGCGGCGAGCCGCGTCTTCCCCTCCGCAAGCACGACCGGGTAGCGCTTCGCGCCGGCGAGGAGCCGCCGCTCGCGCGCCAGCAAGTCGCGGCTCGCCTCGAGCCTGGACCGCGTCTCCTGCACCGCGTGGAGGTACGGTGTCGCTACCAGCATCCAGATCGCCATCGGCGCGGCGACGACGAGTCCGATCAGCAATGCCCGACGATCGCCGGGCGCGAGGTTCGGCAGTCTCACGGCGTCGCCTCCCGCCGTGGCAGCGCGCGGCCGGTCGGCGCGACGTCACCGGCGCTCGTGCTGCGCACGGGGCCGCTCAGCGCCAGCGTGAGGTCGAACTGTTCGGAGCCGCTCGCCTCATCCCGCTCCACGGGACTGAATAACACCACCTGCGCGAAGAGTGGCGACGCCTCGAGCGCCGGTACGACGGCGCTCGTCGCTTTGGCGACGCCGCCGACGCGGAACGACGTCCCGCGCGCGGCGAAGGAGACGAGGTACGCGGAGTCGGGAAGCGCGTCGGCGAGCGCCGTGAGCGCCTCCGTGTAGCGTGGCGCGGTGCGCTCGAGGAGCGCGACCGTCTCGAGCTGCGAGAGTACGGAGACCGCCGCGCGTCGGCTCACAGACGCCCGCGCAACCGCGGGCGCAATCGCGCGCCGCTCCGCCTCGAGCGCGCGCAGCTCGCGGCTCAGCCCCCACAGATGGACGCCCGCCGCGACGACGACCGCCGCCGCGGCGGCGGCCCAGAGCCGCGCCACCGCGCCCCGCGACCGGGCCTGCCGCTCACGGCGCACGTCATCGGGCAGCACGAGCGGGACGTCGTCGCCGACGGTCGCCGCGCCGAACGCCGCCAGCGCGGTGGGCTCCAGGTCGCGCAGCGCGGGCGCGGCGATCAGCACCGGCGCGCCGCCCTCGCTCGCGGCGGCGGCGCGACGCAGCTCGCCGTCGACCTCGCCGCAGCCGATCGTGAGCAGCTGCCCGCGGCGCTCCGCGTCGCTGCGCGCGCCGTCCGGTGCCTCGGCGGCCGTGTCGAGGATCTGACGCGCGATCGCCGTGGGGTCCGCGTGCCGTGTGCCCGGGAAGGGCCGCACGAGCCGCGGCGATCCGCCGACGAGCTGTATCGTCTCCAGCCAGTCGGGGGCGCAGACGGCAGCGGTGACGCGGCCGCGCCGCGCCGCGGGTACGAGCGCTCGGATCGCTTCCGCGAGTGCGACCGACGCCGTCGTGATCCCGTCGAGTCGGAAACCGACGGCCTTGATCGCCGCCGTCACAGCCTCGACGTCCCGCTGCGGCGCGCAGACGGCGAGCGCCGACCGCTGTGCGGCGGCGCCGTCCGCTCGCGCCGGACGCCGTCCACGCGGGAGGAACCGCGCATCCGCGAGCGCCGCCTCTGGGCCGACGGCGAAGTAGCGTCGCACGTTCCGCAGGACGAGTGCGCCGATCTCGCGCCGCCGAACCGGCGGCACCGCAAGCGCCTTCGTGTGCCCGAACGGGCGCACGAGTGCGACACCGGCGGTCACGCGTGCGCTGCCGCCGCCGAGCTCCGCGCGCAGCCCGGCGAGCGCCTCGGCGAGTGCGGGCCAGCTCCCATCGCCCGCCGCGGGCTCGAGCGCCCACGTCCACACGCGACCGGGACGGCGGCCGCGCAGCGTGCGACGGATTTCGACGGCGGTGAGCCGAGTCGGACCGATCGCGAGTCCCACGCGGAGGCGTACCGAACGCGCGCCCATTAGAACGCCCCCGCGTGCACGCCGTAGATCGCGCGCAGCAGCGCCAGAGCGACGAAGCCGACGATGCCGCCGAAGACGAGGATCATCATCGGCTCGGCGAGCCGGACCAGCCGCTCGAGCCCGCGCTCGAGACTTTGCTCCATCGCGTTCGCGCCGCGCTCGAGCATCTCGGGCAGTCGGCCTCCATCCTCGCCGACCTCCACCATCTGCACGAACACGTACGGGAAGGCGCCGCCGCGCTCGAGCGCCGCCGAGAGACGGCCGCCGGCACGCACGTCCTCGCGGGCGCGCAGCACATCGTGCGTCGCGGCGCGATCACTGAGTGTGTAGCCCGCCACCTCGAGCGCGGGGAGCACGGGTAGCCCGCCGCTGAGGAGCGTCGCGAGCGAGCGGCCGAGTCGCGCCGCGGCGAGCTGCCGGCGGAGCGAGCCGACGATTGGCAGCCGCAGTAGGAGCCGGTCGACGACGAGCCCGCCGCGCTGCGAGTTGCGATACGCCGAGAACGCGACGGCGACCGCGAGCCCCGCGAGCAGGAGGACCGGCCACCGCTGGCGGAGGAACTCTGCCGTCGCCAGCAGCATCGCCGTGGAGCGCGGGAGCGCCGTGCCGGCGTCCTCGAAGAGCGTCACCAATCGCGGGAGCACGAACAGCAGGAGCGCCGCGATCGCGGCCGCGCCGGCGGCGAGCATCACCGTCGGGTAGAGCATCGCCGACATCAGCCGCCCGCGGAGCGCCTGCTCGCGCTCGAGCTGCTCGGCGAGGCGACCGAGCGCCTCGGCGAGGTGCCCGCCGCGCTCGCCGGCGCGCGCCATGCCGATCGCTAGACGCGGGAAGATGCGCGGATGCTCGGCCAGCGCGTCGGCGACTTGCATGCCGCCGCGCACGCGGTTGCGTACCGACGCCACCGCCTCCGCGACGTCGGCGCGTGCGGCGACGCGGGCGACCGTGCCGAGCGCGCGGTCGAGCGGGAAGCCGGCGGCGAGCAGCGTCGCGAGGTGGCGGAACGCTTCGACGACGTCCGCCCGGCGGTTGCTCCAGAGTGGGCGTCGCGCTCGGCGCGGCGCGGTGGTCGACGCGGAGATCTCGAGTGGGTAGAGCCCGCGCGCCCCGAGCGATCGCTCGAGCGCCGCGGGCGAGGCGGCCTCCTCGACTCCGCGGAGGGTTCCCCCGCGCGACGTGACAGCGCGGTACGCGAAGGTCGGCACCGCCGCCTACTCCCAGCTCCGGATGTCGGCGTCTTCCCCCTTGCCGTCCTCCTTCCCGTCACGCCCGTAGCTCAGGAGGTCGTACGAGCCGGGGTTCGCGACGCCGGGGCTGCGGTAGACGTACGGCCGGCCCCACGGATCGAGCGGTACGTCCTTGCGAAGGTACGGGCCGCGCCAGTTCCGCGGGCGCGGCTCGGCGAGCGGCTCGCGGCGGAGCGCCCCGAGCCCTTGCGCCTCCGTCGGGTAGACGTCGTTGTCGAGGCGGTACGCGTCGAGCGCGGCGCCGAGCATCTCGATCTGCGAGCGCGCGGCCGCCTCCTTCGACGTGCCCACATGCTGGAAGACGTTGGGTGCGACGAGCGCCGCGAGCATGCCGATGACGACAATGACGACGAGCAGCTCGATCAGCGTGAAGCCGCGGCGGCGGCGGCGGGGCGATGTCGTCTTGTGCATGATGATTCGACCTCGGTCTAGCTCTGCGCCACGCGAAGCACCTCTTCCGGCGTCGTGACGCCGGCGGCTACCTGGCGCCAGCCGTCCGCGCGCAGCGGGCGCATGCCTTTCTCCAATGCGAGGCGCCGCATCGCGCCGGAGCCGCGGCGTAGCAGCAGCTCGGCGCGGATCGCCTCGTCGACTTCGAGCAGCTCGTAGACCCCGGTGCGGCCGCGGTAGCCGGTGCCGCGACAGCTCGCGCACCCGCGCCCGCGCATGACCTCGCGAGGCTCGTAGCCGTCCTGCGCCATCTCGCGCGCCGCGACGTCGCCGACCGGTCCCGGCTCCGCGCACTCCGCGCACACCGTCCGCACGAGCCGTTGCGCGAGCACCATTGTGACGGTGCTCGCGACCAGATAGTCGGCGACGCCGAGGTCGAGGAGACGCGTGAGGGCGGAGGGCGCGTCGTTCGTGTGCAGCGTCGAGAGCACGAGATGGCCCGTGAGCGCGGCTTGCGTGCAGATCTCCGCCGTCTCCGGATCGCGCATCTCGCCGACGAGCAGCACATCGGGGTCCTGACGCAGGATCGAGCGAAGCGCGCGCGCGAACGTGAGCCCGCCCTTCGCCTGCACGGGCACTTGCGTGACGCTCGGCAGCTCGTATTCGACCGGGTCCTCGACGGACACGATCTTCTCACGCCCCGTGCGGATGCGCTCGAGGAGCGCGTAGAGCGTCGTCGTCTTCCCGCTCCCTGTAGGGCCGGTGGCGAGGAGCACGCCCTGGGGGCGGGTGGCAGAGCGGAGCAAACCCGTCAGGGTGTCCGATGCCAACCCGAGCCCTTCGAGCTCGATGCGTCTGCCGCCCCGATCGAGAAGACGCAGCACGACGCTCTCCCCGCGCAGCGTCGGGAGCGTGCTCACGCGCACGTCGAGCTCGCGGCCGTTCACACGCAGCCTGATGCGGCCGTCTTGCGGGAGGCGGCGCTCGGCGATGTCCAGCTCGGCCATGATCTTGAGTCGGCTCACGATCGCTGCGCGCAGGTGCGCCGGAGGTGACGGCGCATCCTGGAGCACACCGTCGATGCGGTAACGCACCTGCAGGCCACGCCCTGCCGCCTCGAGGTGCACGTCGCTCGCGCGCGCCTCGAGCGCTTCGGCGAGAAGCAAATTCACCAGTCGGATGACCGGCGCCTGGTTCGCGAGGCCCTCGAGGTCGTGCGCGATCAGCTCCTCGTCGCCAGCGCCGCCACTCACGCCGTCCGACTGCGATAGCCCGGCGATCATCTCCGCGGCCGTCGTGCTCTCACCGCCGTAGATGCGATGCACGGCCGCCAGCAGTTCCTGCTCCGGTAGCTCCCGTAGCTCGAGCGGGGCATCGAAGAGAACGGCGAGCTCCGCGAGTGTCTGCGGATCCGGGGCGCCCGCGTGCGCGACGACGACTCGGTCTCCATCGCGCGCGACCGGCAGGAGTCGATGCTCCTCGAGATACGCGGCCGTGAGCACGTCGCTCAGGCGCGAGATCGAGGCAACGTCGACGGGCGTCCGACCTTCGGGCGCTGCGTGCGGGGCGGTCACCAGTGCAGAGGGGTGCATTCCGATGACACCCCAGGAGGCAACGGCCATACCGTAGGCCCCGAAGTGCCTAAGTGAATCGTATGGCTATCGTTAGACGGAGTGCCGGCATCGCGGGCGATGGAGGCGCGCACAGTTTTGGTGCGGCGGCTCGCGACGACGTGGGGAGCGCGCACCGAATCGGTGCTCGCGCACGCACCACGTAAGGTGAGGGAGTGGTGCGTTCAGCGCTCGTCGGGCTGCTGCTGCCGACGCACGGGCCGGCTCGTCCGGCGCACGACGTCGGCAGCGCGGCACATGAGCTCCAGGCGGTCCGTCGGAGCGTCAGCCCACCCGACAGGGATGGGCGCAAGTCGTCTCCGGCCGCTGGAGCACTCGAACGTGAGCCACCCGCCGCGGAGGGTCTCGTCGTACACGGACCCAGCCCGCGGCGTCGTCCGCCACACGCGCCAGGCGACGCCCTGCGAATCCGTGAACTCCCGAATGGCCATACGTATCCTGAGCCCCGACAGCCGCCGCGTGGCGAAGGTCAGGCCCCCTGGACAAGTTGTCCGTACAGCCGCTCCGGCCGCGCGTCGACGTACGGGTCGTCGCTCGTCGGGGTCGAGCGACGGGCACCGCCCGCGCTCGGAGCGCGCGTGGTGGTGGTCGCCATCGAGTCGTGGTCCTCGTCCTCGCTGTGCGCCGCGTGCCCGCCCCCCTCGATTCCGTACTCCTGGAGCTTGCGGCGAAGCGTGTTGCGGTGAATCCCGAGCGACTCGGCAGCGTGCGCGAGGTGACCACCGGTCATCGACAGGGCGCGCCGGATGTGACGGCGCTCGAGCTCCGCGAGCGGTAGCAGCACCTCGCCGGGACGCCCCGCTCCGAGGTCGGGTCGATCCGACCCGCGGGCCGCGACTGCCGGCGCGGTCGGGAAGCGGATCTCGAGCGGGAGGTGCGCCGGCAGGAGCACCGGGCCGTCCGCGAGAAGCAGCGCGCGCTCCAGCACGTTGCACAGCTGGCGCACGTTCCCTGGCCACGGATGCGCTTTCAGCAGCGTGAGGGTCTCCTGCGAGATGGCGTAGACCGGGCGGTTGTGTTCTCGAGCCGCCTTGGCGACACAGTGCTCCGCCAGCATGCGGATGTCGTCGTCGCGCTCGCGCAGGGGCGGGAGCGTGAGGACCACGACCGCCAGGCGGTAGTAGAGGTCCTCCCGGAACCGCCCCGCCGCCACCTCGTCCTCCAGCGTCCGGTTGGTCGCCGCAACGACGCGGACATCGACTGGCATCGAGGTCTCGCCGCCCAGGCGCTCCACTTCGCGCTCCTGAATGGAGCGCAGGATCTTCGCCTGGAGGGGGAGCGACATGTCGGCGACCTCGTCGAGGAAGAGCGTCCCCCCGCTGGCGCGCTCGAAGCGCCCCGCGCGCCGGGCGACCGCGCCGGTGAAGGCGCCCTTCTCGTGCCCGAAGAGCTCCGACTCCAGCAGGTGCTCCGGGATCGCCGCGCAGTTGA
>JBHELH010000368.1:0-4246 GCA_046263215.1 Gemmatimonadaceae bacterium
ACAGCATCCTCCGCGTTCGGTCACCAGAAAGCCGCCGCGCGCGTTGGCGATCACGTTCGCCCACGGCGCCGGCGGCAAGCGGCCGTCGCGAAGACGAATCTCGTAGTCGCCCTCCCGCGTCAGGCCGCCGAGGCCATTGTCGAGGAGCAGCGCGTCGTCGGCGGCGGACGCGAGGGAGGACGGCGCGCGGTCGGTCGGCGTGGCCGCGCGCGCAGCGGGCCCCGGCGCCGCGCGGTCGTCGAACGCGCGGTGCGGCATAGCGTTGGCGAGCGACCGCAGCCGGCGCAGGACACGTATCGCCTTCGGCGTCACGCGCGACGCGAGACGGTACGGCATCTGGGGCGGGACGTCCCACTCGTTGGCCTCCTGCGTCGCCGCCTCGCGCGCCTCGGCGGCCGTCAGGTGCAGGCCGAGACGCCGGCCGTCGCATGCGATGTGCACGCGAGCCGTCGCGCGGAGCATGAGCAAAGACTCCTCCGTGAGGTGGTCGCGTCGGCGGACGAACACGCCTCCAGAACGGTCGATGAGACCCGCCTCGCTCGACGCGAGCACCGCCGCCGTGATCCGCTCGTGGACCGCTGCCTGGTACGTGGACGGGTTCGAGTCGAGGATCACGAGGTCCACCGTCATCCCGCGCCGCCGCCAGTAGTGATGGGCGACGAGCAACTGCCGCAGCGTCGGGAGCCCCTCGGCCGAGTCGATCGTCGCGAGGAGGATCGGCCAGTCGCCCGAGATCCCATGCGCCCAGAGCAACGGCTGCGAGCCGCGGTTGCGTTGGAGGTCGCTGTGCGGGGCGCATAGCGCGGAGTGGCGGTAAAAAAGGTGGCCCGCCAGCTCCTGGTAGACGGCGGCATCCGCCGGGTTGACGTCGAGCTCGCGGAGCTCGATCTGGGCGGCGGTCCACGCGAGGTCGAGCGCGCGCTCCGCGGCGTGCGGATCATCGTAGCGGTCGGCGAGCTCGAACGCGGGCTCCGGCGTCGTCGCAACCAGGGTCGTGAACGTAACGGACGCCGACTGTCCGGGCTCGAGTCGTACGCGCGTGCGGAGCGCGACGATCGGGTCGAGCACCGCGCCCGTCGTCCCCTCGAGCGGGCCGTCGCGCTCGAGCGCCGCCGGGGCGGCGACCGTCCGCCCGCGACCGACGAAGCGCGCGCGGTCCGTCTCGTGCGTCACCGGCCCCACTCGCTCCGGCCCGGTGGCCACGACGTGAACGAGCCAGAGGCGGCGCTCCGTCGCCGCGCGGGGGCGGCGGGTCACCGTCACCGCGGTGCACCACTCGTGGTACTCGGTCTCGACGAAGAGATTAGCGAAGGCCGGGTGGGCGCGGTCGGTGTTCGGGGGCGCGAGCACGACCTCGCCGTAGCTCGTGAGCTCGAGCTCGCGAGGCTCTCGCCCGTTGTTGGTGAGCGTCACACGCCGAACCTCGGCCGCGTCGGCGGGCACGGCCACGATCTCCGTGCGCGTCTCGATGTCGCCGTCGACGCGGATGAAGGTGACACGGTCCGTCGCGAGGAGCGCGCGGTACCAGTCGGCCGGCGCGCATACCGGCTGGTGCGCCACGGACCAGACGCGCCCGCGCGCGACGTCCTTGATGTAGCAGAACTGCCCGGTGGCGTCGCGCGTCCCGTCGGCCCGCCAGCGCGTCACCGCGAGCTCCTCGTAGCGGCTGTACCCCGACCCGCTGTTGGTGACCATCAGCGTGTATGGGAGGTGGCCGAGCAGGGCGACCACCGGCTGCGGCGTGCCCGGCGTGTCGACCTCGCGCACCGCAGGGCGCTCAAGCTCCAGGTCGGGGAGCGCCTCCTCCACCGTCGCCGCCTGCGCAGGCTGGAACAGCAGGCGTCGCGGGATCCGCTCGTGCAGGAGGAGCTCGGCCGAGCGCACGAGCGGGTCGGCGTGAAAGCGGCGCTGCCAAAGACGCGCTCGGAGAACGTTCGCGAGCGCGACGAGGCTCATCCCGACGTGGTGCGCCATCACGGTCCGCACGACCGCGTGGCGGTTGCCCGGCGCCGGGCGCGTGTAGTCGATGGCGTCGCGAAACCCCATCGGGCCTAGCGTGTCCAGCTTCTCGATCTCGGCGAGGTTGGCGAGCGCGTGCTCGGGATCGACCATCGCCGCGAGGGCGGAGGCGTAGGGGGCGACGACGAGGTCCTGGCCGAGGCCGCGCTTCAGCGCCAGGTCCGGCACGCCGAACGCGCGGTACTGGTACGTCAGGTGCCGGTCGCGGACGTTATACGCGCTCTCGCTCACTCCCCACGGGACCCCGTGCTCGGCGCCGTGGCCCATGTGGCGGCGCACGGCCCCCTGGTAGGTCTGGTCGAGCACCGTGCCGGGGAACGACTGTGTGACGAGGAGCGGCATGAGGTACTCGAACATGCTCCCGCTCCACGAGACGAGCGCCGTCTCGCCGGCGGCCCGCGTGAGCGTGCGGCTAAGGCGGAACCAGTGGTCCGGCGGCACGTCCCGCTTCGCGATCGCGAGCAGGCTCGCGAGACGCGCCTCGGAGGCGAGCAGATCGTAGTGCGACGTGTCGAGGGCGTGCGTGCTCTGTTGGTAGCCGATCGCGAATAGTTCGCGCTCCGCGTCGAAGAGGAACCGGAAGTCCATTTCCATCGCGTACCGGTAGGCACGGTCGGCGAGCGTCTCCAGCCGTGCGACGAGTTCCGAGCCGGCCGGGGCCTCGGCGGCGATCGAGAGACAGGCCTGTCGGATCGCGATCAGGTGGCCGGCGAGGTTCCCGCTGTCGACCGTGGACACGTACGCCGGCTCGAGTACGCTCAGATCCCGGAGGTCGTACCAGTTGTAGAAGTGCCCGCGGAACCGCTTCATCCGCTCCAGCGTGCGAAAGACGCGCTCGAGTCGCTCCGCCATCTCTGGCGCCGCGATGAAGCCGAGGTCGCAGGCGCTGACGGTGGCGAGGAGCTGGAGGCCGATGTTGGTCGGCGAGGTGCGCATCGCGACGACGGGCGACGGGTCTTCCTGGTAGTTGTCCGGCGCCAACCACTGGGTCTCCGCCGTGACGAAGCGTTCGAAGTAGCGCCAGTGGAGGAGCGCATAGCGCATCGCTTGGGCTCGGCGGGCATCGGTTAGCTCAAGCTCGCGGCGCACCGTCGGGGCGCCCAGCGCGTGGGCGATCCACGGCGCGGCGAGCCAGAACGCGGCGATGGGCACCGACGCGACGAGGCGCCAACCTCCGTCGGGCGCGGCGGCGGCGGCGAGCAGGACGACGCCGCCGGTCGCGGCGGCCGGCCACATCGCGCGCCACGTCGAGCGGGCGGATCGGAACGCGAGGCGCTCGGCCTGCGACGCTGTCTGCCATTCGAGCAGGTTCCGCCGCGAAACGGCGAGGCGCCATAGTGTGCGGGCGATCGCGTCGGCCGAGACGAGCGCCTGGTGCGGCAGGAAGGTGACCGCCAGCGCGACCTGCGTCGCACTCGTTCGCGCGTCGTCCCAGACCGTGGCGTAGTATGCGCGCCACGATTTGTCCAGCGGCGGCCGCAGGAGGGCGAGGAGCAGAGAGATCGCCCACGGCGCCGCGACGATCGCCAGAGCCACCACGGTCCAGCGAGGCGCGAAGCCCGGGAGGATGGTCAACCCAGCGACGAGGAAGAGCAGCTGCGCGATCTCCACGGTGCTGCGGCGGACGTTGTCGAAGATCTTCCAGCGCGAGAGGAGGGACAGCCGGTTCGGCTCGAGACCTTCGGGCCCGGGGACGCGCGGCGCCAGCCACGGGAGCAACTGCCAGTCACCGCGGATCCAGCGATGCATGCGCCGCGTGTAGGTGAGGTACCGCGTTGGGTACTCGTCGAAGACCTGGATGTCGGTGGCGAGGCCGGCGCGGGCGTAATTCCCCTCGATCAAATCGTGCGAGAGGAGCGTGTTCTCGGGGAACCGGCCGCGCGTCGCGCGCTCGAACGCGTCGATGTCGTACGCCCCTTTGCCGGTGAAGCTCCCCTCCCCGTAGAGGTCCTGGTAAACGTCAGAGACCGCCGTCGTGTACGGATCGACCCCTGGATGTCCCGAGTGGACGGTGGCGAAGCGCGAGCGGAAGGCGCTCGGGAGCGCGACGCCGACGCGCGGCTGGATGATGCCGTACCCACGCCCGACGCGCCCCCGCACCGGGTCGTACACAGCACGGTTGAGCGGATGCGCGATCGTGCCGACGAGGAGCGCGGCAGCGTCGGGCGGGAGCACCGTGTCGGCGTCGATGGTCACGACGTACCGGACCCCGCGGATGGCCTCCACG
>JBHELH010000369.1:0-26034 GCA_046263215.1 Gemmatimonadaceae bacterium
GCGTAGTCTCGTGGCCGTAACCGCCGTCGTCGCTGCCGCTGCGGCGTGCGACCACGGGTCCCAGAACCTCGCTCGGCTTGCGGGCGGCGACGCGCAACGCGGCGCGGCGGCCATCAGGACCTACGGCTGCGGCTCGTGCCACACCATCCCCGGTATACGCGGCGCAAACGGACTCGTGGGTCCTCCGCTGACGGGCATCGCGCAGCGCTCGTACGTTGCTGGCGTGCTCACGAATACGCCCGAGAATCTGGTCCGCTGGATCCAGAATCCGCCGGGCGTTGATCCACTGACAGCGATGCCCAACATCGGCGTCACCCATCAAGACGCCGTGGACATCGCCGGGTATCTGTATTCCAGAAAGTAGCATTGCACCGGCCGTAGCACGCCGCGTCGGCCTCGGAGGTAGCGCCATGTCGAACCCGGTCACGCACCGCGGAGATCAAGCCGCGCGCGAGCGGCGCGCCGACGCCTCGTCCAACGATGATGACGACCGCGGCTCCCGCGCCGCGGACCTGGAGCCTGAGGAGAAAAAAAAGGCGTCCGACGAGGAGTCTCTGACGGCGGCGATCACCCACGAGGTTATCCGCCGCGAGGGGCAGAAAGAGCTTGAGCGTCCGATGTCAGCGCTCGCGTGGTCCGGCCTCGCCGCCGGCCTCTCGATGGGGTTCTCCTTCGTCACCGAGGGGCTGCTCCGGTCGCACCTGCCGGAGACGCCGTGGCGACCGCTCGTCGTGAAGTTCGGCTACCCGGTCGGCTTTCTCATCGTGACACTCGCCAGCCAGGAGCTGTACACGGAGAACACACTCCGGCCGATCGTTCCGCTCATGGCGAAGCGAACGAAGGAGCTGCTGCGCCGCGTGAGTATGCTCTGGCTGGTTGTCCTCGTGACGAACCTCGTCGGCGCGGCGCTGTTCGCGTGGGTGATCGCCGAGAGCGACGCATTCCGGCCAGAGGTGCGCGAGGCGTTCCGGGCGATCGGCCGCGAGGCGACCGAGGGCACGTTCCCGACCGTTCTCATTCGCGCGGTATTCGCCGGCTGGCTGATCGCGCTCATGGTGTGGATGCTACCCGCGGCGCAGTCGGCGCAAATAGCGGTCATCTTCATGCTGACGTGGATCGTCGGGCTGGCCGGCCTGTCACACATCATCGCGGGGTCGACGGCCGTGATGTACGCCGCCTTCGTCGGCGACATCGGGTTCGGCGAGTACCTCGGCGATTTCATGCTGCCGACGCTGATCGGTAACACCATCGGCGGCGCGTCGCTCGTCGCCGCGCTGAATCACGCGCAGGTCGCGTCCGGCGGCGGGAAGAAGAACTAGCGCCCCGCCACCAACCACCCCCTACTTCGGTTGCGCGTCCTCGGGCGGCGGACCATCGTCCGCCTCGACGAACGGGATCCCCGTCGGCTCGCGCCGCGGAGGCCGCGGCTGTCCGTCCCCGGCGACCCGCGCCCGCTTCGGGCGGCGCCGCACCGTCCGCTCCCACTTGTGTAAGTAGTCGAGCAGATAGTCGAGCGAGAAGATGTGCCGCGTGAAGTCGCCGGCGCGGCGGAAGATGACGTGCGACCATCCGCGCATGCCGGTCGGCGTGTACCAATCGTCCCCCAGGTGCAGCCGTTGTCCCGAGATCGCGTGGATGAGCACACGCTCGTAGCGCGATCGCGGAAGGATCCGCTCCGGGAAGAGATTCTCCCACGTGCACAGGCGGCCGACGTCCTCGTACTCCGGCGGCCGGTCCGCGAGCTCGAGCAGCGACGGCGCCCGCCCGCGCATCACCGACCCGATCAGCCGCAGCGTGAACGGGTCGGACAGGCTTTTGATCGACGGCCAGAAGTAGCGCGTGATGCGGCCGGCGATGTCACGCAGCGACAGGCGCTCCCCGCCCGTCGTGTCCCACATCGGCGCGTCGATGTCGGCCTGGAAGGGGTTTGTGTGGAAGGTGTCGTAGCGCATCGTCCAGCCCTTCCGCGTGCTGTGCGGAACCGGCCGGAACTCGCGCATCACGGGAATGTCGCGACCCCGGAGCTCGGTGAGCCGGTAGGTCGGCCACGTCATCACCTCGCGCACGACGGCGACGATGAGCGTCGCGGTCGCGATCATCAGCGACGCGTCGGGCGTGAAGTCGGCGGTCACCTCCACGCGGTTGCCGCGCGGACGGACGCCGATCCCGGTCGACCGGCGGTTCGCCGCCAGCAGCATCACGGGGACGGGCAGGATGTGCGTGAGCAGCACCGCGAGCTCGCGCACGGATCGCCCGGGCCGGCGCTCGTCGGGCGCGAGATCGAACGACACGTTGTAGTGCGTACTGAAGCCCGCCAGTCGCACTTCGCGGCCGTTCGCGCGTTCCCACGCGTCGAGCTCCTCGCGGACGAACAGGATGCTCTCCCACAACGAGCGGCCGGCCCGCGCCGCGCAGCCGCGGGCGATCTCGATCACCGGCGTCGCGATCTCGATCACGCCCGTGTCGAAGTAGATCGCGCCGCCCGTCGGCAGGTGGTAGGAGCGGCCGGTTCGGTGCATCATCGGCTGGCGGACGATCGCCGTCGGACTGCCGAAGACGTCCTCCGGACGCTCGTGCTGGCCGTCGACGACCACGGTGAATTCCGCCTCCAGCCCGATTGCGCCGAGGGCGACGCGCGCGCGGCTGGTCGCGCGTTCGGCGACGCCTTTCTTCCGGCCGGGGCTTCCCGGCGTGCGTGCTCGGGTCGGCATCAGATCGGGTCCGAGTCGAGCTTCGGGACGTACGCATCGCCCGGCGCGTCGCGGGGGATCGTCAGCACGTAGCCCAGATCGAGGTGCAAGTGGTCGTCAGTGCCATCCGGCCCTTGGCCGTAGGGCTGGGTCCAGACGCCGGGCAGCGCCTCGTGCGCGATCTCCGCGTAGCGCTCGATCGCGTGTCGGTCGTCGAGGTACGTGTCGCCTACCCGGTAGATGTCGACGGCCGTCGCCCAACAGTGCGGCGACGCGTTGCCCGTCAGCCGGTGACGCGGCGACCGGTAGCCGCCGTTGGCGGCGACGTGAACGTACGTGTCGACCGCTTCGCGGAAGCGCTCGAGGCAGACAGCGAGCAGCGTCACGGCGCAGGGCACGTAGCGCGGGAACGAGCGCAGCGGGTCCGCCTCACGCACGTCGGTGTGAACAAACTCCCACAGCTTGAAGTGCGGCGTGACCTCGAGCTCAAGCGCTGTCGTCCACGACGGGATCTCGTAGAAGTACCGCGGAAGCTGGCGCGCGCGCCCCACGCGGTCGCACAGAAACCCACCGGGGTCCAGCGCGTCGCGGTACCGCTTCTCGAGCCGGCGGCCGTCGACGACGCGCAGCGGCAACGCCCCACCGCTGTCACTCATCCTCGTCCAGCCCCCCGAGCAGGTACGTGTAGACGTCGTACGACGCCGCGGCGATCGTCGCCGAGCGGCCCGTGGCGTCCGGGCTCCACTCGGTGAGCACGGCGACCACGTACGGCTTCCGCTTTGCCAGGTACACGATGCCGGCGTCGTGCGCGACGGTCGAGATCTCCCCCGTCTTGTGCGCCACGCGCGCGTGCACCGGGAGGCCGGCAGGGATCCCGCTCTTGAATTCCTGCGCGTGCAGGATCTCGAGCATCTTGCGTGAGAGCTCGGGGGAGAACGCGCGCTCCTCGGCGATCACCCGCAGGAGTTGCACGAGGCCGTCGGCCGTCACCTGATTGTTGATCCCCGCCTGGAACGCGCGCTCGTCCTCGACGCCGCGGCGGATATCGACGCCATCGATCCCGAGGTCGGCGAGCGTCCGCTGCACGCTTTCCAACCCGACGTAATCGAGGAGGAGGTTCGTGGCGAGATTGCTGCTCGTCGCGATCATGTGGAGCGCGAGCTCGCTGATGCGCATCGTCTTGCCGATCGCGTCCTGCACCTCGGAGTTCGCGTCGCGGTCGGCGTTGACGCGAAAGATCGAGCCGTCGTAGGCGCTCCTGAAACGGTTGCGAACGTGCAGCCGCGACTGCGGGACGAGCGCCCCATGGTGTATCTCACCGAAAACCCCAACCAGAATGGCCAGCTTGATCGTGCTCGCCGCATGAAACCAGCGGTCTGCCTGGTACCCAAAAGCCGCCCGGGTCTCGCCGTCATATAGCGCGACCCCGAGCGCCTTGCAGCCCGAGCGCTTCTCAAGCTCCTCGAGGCGCGCGCGAAGTCCGTCGGGCGACTCCGGTGGCAGAGCCGGCTCGGGCGCGAGGACATGCGAACTCATGGGCGCACGTACAGTCGCAAACCGGGTGCCGGGCGACTGGGCGCACCCTGAACGGCGGACACCAACAATCGAACAAACGCGAGCGCACGCGCGCGGGACTCCGGGTCTACGTCCGCGGCTGCGTCCGCGGCTTGAGCTCGTAGTAGGTGGCCCGGCGCACGCCGCGCGCTTGGTTGTTGCGGGCGAGGGTCAGCCGGAGCCAGGCCGACCGCCGCCGACAGTCGTTTACCGGCAGCAAGTACGTCTTGCCGATCTCGGGGCAGTAGGCCGCGAAGAGGTCGGCTTCACCGTGGTATAGGCGGCGGCGACGCGTATTCCAGTTTAGACTGGCCGTATCGAACCGCACGCAGCCGTTGCCGGTCAGGCGGGCCGTCTTGATCTGCAGACGGAGCAACCGCGCGCCGTCGTCGACCACGCAGTCATAGCGCGCGTTGTCGGTGAACGGCGCGATGTAGACGCCGTTGCCGGCGCGGTGTAGGGCGGCGATGACCTCGACCTCGGAGCGCTCGCCGATGATCTTCGGGTGCCGGCGGAGGGAAGTGCTCGGGGTGGGACTCGAACCCACGGCCTGCGGATTAAAAGTCCGTTGCTCTACCAGCTGAGCTACCCGAGCCCTCATATTGCCCCTCTGCTCTAAACGCTGCTATGGCGTACGCTCGCCAGGGCGTGCGGAGCGGTCAAAAAAGCCGCGTGCTCTACCAGCTGAGCTACCGGGTCCGGCGGTCTGACCTCGGTCGGCGACGTCCCGACCTGAACTTAGCCGACGCCGATACGGCCCGGTACCGAGGCACGGCCCTGCGTCGACGCTGCTCGCAGCTTCACTATGGTGCCATGGCATTCCAGATGCCCTGTTCGGTGACTCCCGCGGGATACGCGGGTTCCCGACGCTGAGAGGGCAAATGGGCTCGACCGGTCACGACATCGCGACGCGCCACCGCAACTGGCTCCTGCGCGCGCTTCCGCCAGAGGAGCAGGAGCTCCTGACGCCGCACTTGGAATACGTCCCGCTCGAGCTTGGCCGAGTGATCTGCGAGGTCAACGTGCCCGTCGAGCACGTGTACTTCCCAGAGCAGGGAATCATCTCGAGCCTCAGCGTGATGGCCGACGGCTCGGCCGTGGAGACGGCCACAATCGGGCCCGAGGGTATGAGCGGCATCGTCGTCTTCCATGGTGTGGACGCCGCGCCGGAGCACGTGTTCGTCCAGGTCGCCGGCGAAGCGTACCGGATGGCATCCGGCCCGTTTCGCAATGTTCTGCGCAGCGCGCCGGCGCTCACGTCCCTGCTGCATCGGTATTCGGCGGCGCTGCTCACCTTGATCGGCCAGAACTCCGGATGCAACCGGAAGCACTCGGTCCTGCAACGCTGCGCGCGATGGCTTCTGATGACCCACGACCGCGTAGAAGGCGACGGCTTCGAGCTTACCCATCACATCCTCTCCCAAATGCTCGGCGTTCGCCGCGCAAGCGTAACCGAAGCTGCCCTCGCCCTCCACGACGTGGGCGCCATCGAATACAGGCGCGGCCTCGTCACGGTCCTCGACCGGCAGGCTCTCGAGCGGCAGTCGTGCGAATGCTACGGAATCATTCGCCACACGTTCGACCGGTTGCTCGGTGACGGACAAGCCGCGCCCAATCCCCTCGAGGGTCTGCGGCTCTCGAAGGACGGACGGTCCATCGCGAAGGACGGGACGCCACAGGCGCGACCCGGCGAGGGGCCGGACGCCCTCTCGTAGGCGTCCAGGGCCGGCCGCCCGGCCGCGCTCCGGACCGCACCGCTACGTACGGTGCCGTACGCACTACCGAGCTTAAAGCATTCCCCCGCTTGAACTTGGGCAGGCCGCTGGCGATATTCGTCGGCCTGCCCCATTCGTTTACGTTGGCGGTCTCCACTGCGCGCCCCTCATGCTGGCCCACCAACCCGAACGTCCGCTGCAACTGCCCCGTCCCGAAGGCGTCGACGAGCTTCGCCGGGTCGTGCGCCAGTTCCTATTGAACGGCCCCTCTTCGACCCCGGACGAGGCCTGGCGCCGCCTCGCGCGTCGTATGTGCGAGGACGCGCGAGCTCGTGAGGTTCACGTCGAAGAGCTGCTCATCGGCCTCAAGCGCACCTGGGCAACCGTCGCGGATGCCGAGCGCGTCCCGCGAGACCAGAGCCCGCGGCTCCTCGCGCGACTCGTGACGCTCTGCGTCAAGGAGTTCTACGGCCCGCTCGACTGAGACCGGGCGCTCGTCGGACGACGTATCACGTGCTCATAGACGAGCCGCGAGATGTCGGCCGCCAGCGACGCGGATGCCTTTGCGTCGCGAATCCCGCGCGTGAGAACGACGAGCACGTAAGGTCCACGCCCGCCAGGCGGGTAGACGATCGCCGCGTCGTGTGCAACGGCCGTGATCTCACCCGTCTTGTGCGCGACGCGCGTACCGGGCGGGAGACCGGCCGGAATCCGGTCGTTGAATTCCTGCCGCAGGAGGATGCTCCGCATCGAATCAGTGCTCGCCGGCGATGCGGCCTCACCTCGCTCGAGCGCAGTCAGCAGCGCCGCGAGGTCACGTGCCGTGGTCGTGTTGTTGCGGCCCGCCTCGTACGCCTTCGCGTCCTCCACGCCGCGCAGCACCCGCATCCGCACCGCGCCGAGTCGGTGCGCAGTCGCGTTGGCGTTGGTCGCGCCGACGAGGGCGATCACGGCGTTGGTTGCGAGGTTGCTCGACCGCGTGATCATCCGTTCGACTAGCTCTCGCACGCTCACGCGCTCGCCGACTCGCGCGTAGAGGCTACTATCGGAGTCGTCGGTCGGGTTGAGGGAGTACGGTGACCGGTCGACGATCGAGCCGAACTGGTTGACGAGCAGGATGCCTTGATCGAGCCGGAGGCGCCCGGCGTCGACTTGTCGGAACGCCTCGATCATCACCGCGACCTTCATCGTGCTCGCGGCGTGGAACGATTCGTCGGCGTTTACAAACAGCTCGCCGCCGTCCCCAAAGTCGCGGAACGCGACGCCAACGACGGCGCCCGGCGCCGCCGCGATGCGCGCCTCGACGCGCGCGGCGAGCGAATCGAGTGACGGATCGGGCCGTGCGGGCCCGGTCTGGAATGGCGCCGCAAGAAGGGCGGCGGCAACCATCGGAGTAGTGAGGATCAGCATCTCGGCGAATATACCGCCGCGATATAGACCGGCGCCGAGACCGTTGCCTAAGGCGAGCTCAGTCGTTTGAGGTGTGGGCGAGGCCGGTCTCCCCCAGAAATGATCTCGTCGACGCGATGCAGCCCTCCGAGCCACAGGTACACAAAACGCCGACCCCGCTCGCGACCACGTTCACGCCCTCGAGCGACGTGCGGCGCGAGCGGTTGCGCTTCTCGGAGTTCTCGTTCACGCGAACGCCGGCGGGCGTGTGCGTCGCCGAGGTCGAACTCGAGTGGTCGCCGGGCAGTCGATTCCGTGGGCGGTCCGAGGGACAGTCGAGTCCACTGGGAGATCTTCGGATCGCCTCCGAGGCAGCCATGCGAGCGCTCGAGGCGTTCTCGAAGGGTGAGCTATCCTTCGAGCTCATCGGGGTCAAGATGGTGCGCGCGTTCGACGCGAACCTGATCATCGTGTCGATCTCGATGCGAGGAACGCCGACCCCGACTCGCCTGCTCGGGTGCTATCTGGCCGAAGGCGACATCGCGCGCGGCGCAGCGACCGCCGTTCTGAACGCCACGAATCGCGTGCTCGGCAACTTTATCGCAGTCAGCCGCGCGACCCCTTAGGACCGCGCCCGACGCTGCCGTTCGTCCCGGGTGCGGCCCGGACTGGCGGCGGAGGCTCGCACCGCCGCGCGCCCTAACGCGTGTCGCGGCGCGCGCTTGCTCGCGGTCAGCGGAACACTTCGCCTCGTGACGGCGGGCGCGCGTCCCCGTCTGAGAGAGGGCGCGACTCTTTTCTCGTCGAGGGAGGAAGGGCATTTGCGTTACGGGCTCTTTGTCATTGGCGTGTTGCTCGTGTCGGCCTGCCGGTCGGCCCCGAAGCCGCAGTCCGCTCCGGCTCCCGCGCCGACGCGGACCGCGGGTCGTCGCCCCGCGCCCGCCGAGGAGCCCAGCGTGTCGGAGCCAGCCGCGCCGCGCCCGGCTCCAGCCGCCGATACGACGTCGCCCAAGGACCGCCGCCGGCCTTCCCCCCGCGTCGCGTCGAAGCCCGCCACCAAGCGGCCCATGAAGCCGGCCAAGCCCGCACCGAAGCCGGCTCCGGCGCCCGAGAAAGCGACGCCGCCCATCGAACAGAAAGACGTGGGCAGCGTAACCGTCGCAGGTGCCCCGGCAGGCCCGGCCACGACCACCACCACCACGCCCGGGGTCATCCGGGCGCCCCTCCCGCCCCGACTCGATGGGAGTCGCGCCGTTCAGAGCGGTGACGCGACCGCGGTCGCGCGTCCTTCCAAGGACAGCGCGGTCGTCTCGGAGAGTGAGGTGACGCGGCGTGCCGTCGAGGTGTTCGGCGACTCGATGACGGCGCCGGTCGGGCGCGATTCCGCCACAGTCATCGACGTCGAGGCCGAGGAGGTTCCGACGTGGGACATCGACGTCGCTTCCTACGAGACCCACGCCCGGGTCGAGCGGTACGTGCGCATGTTCACCGGCCCGGCTCGTGAGCGCATCGTCAAGCAGCTCGAGCGGGGCTCGCGTTACGAGCCGATGATCCGTGCCAAGTTTCGCGCGGGCGGGCTGCCGGAGGACATGTACTACCTCGCGCTCGTCGAGAGCGGCTACAACCCCCACGCTTACTCGAGAGCGTCGGCCGTCGGGATGTGGCAATTCATGGTATCGACGGCTCGCGGAATGGGCCTGCGCGTCGACTGGTGGGTGGACGAGCGCCGCGATCCGGTGCGTTCGACTGCCGCCGCCGTGAGATTCCTGCGCGGCCTCCGCGCCCAGTTCGGCTCACTGTACCTTGCCGCGGCCGCGTACAACGGGGGCCCGGGACGGGTCGCGCGTGGCCTTTCCCGTTACGCCGACGACCTGGAGGGCGCTACCGGCGACGATCGGTTCTTCGCACTCGCCGAGAAGAACTATCTCCGCCGTGAGACCCGTGAGTACGTGCCGCAGCTCATCGCGGCGGCGCTGATCGCGAAAGACCCCGCGCGCTATGGCCTGAAGCTCTACGCTCTGCCGGCGTTCACGTACGACTCCGTTCGAGTGGGGCCGCAGACGCCGCTCGCCGCGGTTGCGTTGGCCGCAGGCACGTCGGTCGCCACGATCCAGGACCTGAACCCGCACGTCCTGCGCGGGATGACTCCGCCGGCCGGACCCTTTCAGGTGCGCGTGCCGTACGGTACGGCCGTCGATTTCGACAGCGCATTCGCGGCGCTCGACGAATCACACCGCGTGGCCGTCCGGCGCGTGGTCGTCAAGAACGGGGAGAGTCTCGCGTCAATTGCGCGACGCGCGGGCGTGAGCGTTCGCGAGCTGAGCGCGTACAACCCGCGGCTTGCGCGCTCCAAGAACAAACGCGCCGTCCCTGGGCAGGTACTCCTCGTGCCCACCCCTGCGACCGCCGCCGCCGCGCGCTCTGTCCCCGATCCCAACATCGAGCGACGGCCTCGCGCTTCGGGGAGAGCTCGGATCCACGTGGTTCGCTCCGGGGAATCGCTCGGTCGCATCGCCGAGCGGTACGGTACGAGCACTGAGGCGCTCATGCGCCTCAACCGTCTGAAGCGGCCGGTGATTTTCCCAGGGCAGACGCTGGTCGTCTCGGGGCGGCGCCGACGGTGACTCCGCCGTATGAGGCTAGCAAAAGCGACGAGCGCCGCCTGGTGAGGCGGCGCTCGTCGCTCTGCGTGTGCCCGCGTAGCGTTAGTCGACGACGCCTTTGCCCTTGTAGCCGCGCGTCACGTATCTGTCGTACCCGTTGCTGGGGTCACGGCCCTCCGCGAGGGCCGCGCTGACGGATACAGGACCGCGATTGTAGACCAGCAGGGCGAGCTTGACGTTCCCGCGATGCTCGGCGATCAGACCGCGAAGGTAGCGGAACCCGATGCGCAAGTTGATGGTTGGCTCGTAAAGCCGCTCACGGGTGATGCCCTTCACGAAGTATCGCGCCGTCGACGGCATGAGCTGCGTCAGCCCGATTGCCCCGACCGGACTAGTCGCCCGGGGATTGAAGTCGCTCTCTCGCTGAACAAGGCGGAATGCGAGCTCGGGGTCGATTCCTTCGGCGAGAGCGATGTCGACGATCGAGCCCGCGAGGTCGGCGCCGATCTGGTAGCGGCTGGAATACTGGATGATCCGCTTCATCCGCTCCATCTGCGCACGCGCCAGGTCTAGCTCACCGCGTGCCGCATCCAATTCGTTCTGGAGCTCGTCGGCGGACTTGTCCGGTCCGAACTGGAACGACACTTCGGGCGCGGCGACGGCTACCCCTGCGGCTGCCACCTCGGCGACCGCGCCCTCGGGACCGCGGACCTTGAGGACCACGAACGTCGCGGCGACCAAGAAGCCGACCGTCACGAGCCCTTGCTTGACGCGGCCCAGACGCCGGCGAGGTGCGCCGCGGTGCACGTACGTCCCGCGAAGTTCGCGCATAGCTCCTTCCGGGGCAACAAGTTGATTGCACCGACAGCTCATTTCGAGCTCCCAGGATACGGGGCAGGTGGTGTGCCATCAAGACTTGCGAAGTCCCCGCTCCGGCCACCTGACTTCGCCACGAGAACGATATCGCCGATCAGCATTCCACGATCGATCGACTTCGCCATGTCATAAACGGTCACGAGCGCGATGGCCACCGCCGTAATTGCCTCCATTTCAACCCCGGTCTTGGCGAACGTGGCAACTGCGGCCTCCGCGCGAAGCCCGGGGAGTCGGTCGTCGGGCGTGATAGTGAGCTGCACGTCGTGGATCGGCAGCGGGTGGCAGAGCGGTATCAGCTCGGCGGTCCGCTTCGCGGCCATGATTCCCGCGATCCTTGCTACGCCAAGGACGTCCCCCTTCTGTATTTGGTTACGGCGGACAGCCTCCAGCGTTGCCTGACTCATCCGTATCGATCCGCGCGCAACGGCCCTGCGAGAGGTTTCCGGCTTCGTCGAGACGTCTACCATCCGTGCCTCGCCGGTCGGGCCGACATGACTCAGGCCCCCGGGCGTCGAGAGCGGCTCGTCCGGCCTGCTGTCCGTCACCGGCTGAGGCTCCGGAGCTCGCGCATCAGGGCGGCGCTGACGAGCTGCGGGTTCACGTTACCGGTCACGCGCATCTTCGCGCGCTCGACGGCCTCCAGGGCGCGAGCTGCCTGGCCGGCCTCGGCGTCCTCTCGGGCGACAGCGTCCTTGACTCGCTCGTGCAGCACGACCGTCGCGGCGTCGAGCACCTGCGCGAACGTCCCGCGGGCGCGGCTACTCCCCTGGACGAAGGCGAGTTTGATCCGCTCGGCGGCGTCTGGGCCGGTGGCCGCAGCGACCAGCCGTTTCGCCTGCTCGAGCGCGTCACGTAGACCATCGGCGGCGAGCAACGCTCCCGGGGCGCCTTGGGCCATGCGGACACGTGCCTCGAGCGATGAAGGCGCGCCGGCCTCGTCGAGGGCAGCGGCTACGGCCGCGTCGGCGAGGAACTCGCGGACGTCGGCCTCGGGCAGGGGCGCCACCCGAATCCCCACCACCCGCGATCGGACGGTGGGTAGCAAGGCGCCCGGCTCACTGGAGGTGAGGATCAACGTGGTGTCGGCGGGCGGCTCCTCGAGCAGCTTCAGGAAGGCGTTGGCGGCTGCATCGGCGCCTTCCTGAGGCACCATGCGCTCCGCATCACCAACGACGAAGACCTTGCGACGCGAGAGTGCCGGCGAGAGGACGGCTTCCTGGAGCAGCGCGCGCACGGCAGCAACGTAGATCGCCTCCGTGCCGTCGGGTGGCGGATACAGCCCCTTGCGCTCGATTCGCTCCGCTACGGCGTCGCGATAATCCTCGCGAACGGTCTCTGGCGACGGGTCGGGCTCCTTCAAACGTGGCCGAGGGAAGTACCAGTGCAGATCGGGGTGAACGAGCGCTCCGGCATACCGGCAATCCTGGCAGGCACCACACGGGCGCCGGGCCTCATCGCGGCAGAGGAGAAGCTGGCCGAGCCAGAGCGCGAGACGCTGTTTGCCGACGCCGCGAGGTCCGTGGAGCAGGATGCTGCCGGGGAGCCTCCCTCGGCTGACGGCGTCGCGCAGCCGGGTGCGCAGGGCGCGGTGGCCGCAGAGGGGAACGATCGACACGCGCTTAAGGTAGGTCGATGTCGTGCGTCAGGCGAGCGTCGCGGGAAGGGAAGGGCGTCGGGCCGAGGGCGTTTTTGGTCAAGAGCGCACGCGGATGGGGCGGATCGGCGAAGGGCGAGAACGCGCGAGCGCTGAGCGGCGCCCGGAGCGATCCGCGCTTTCTGCGTTGTCCGCGTCCATCCGCGGCCCAGCGATCAACGCAGTTTGCGGTCCTTCTCGACCAGCGAGGCTCCAGCCCGTTCGCTACAATGAGGATCGTCAGCCCCACCGGACCGGAGCAGCCCCGATGTCGCTCGCGCACCGCGTCACACTACTCACCACGGCCGGACTCGCCGTTCTCATGAGCGCATCCTCAGTCGCCGAGGCGCAGCGACCTCGCGCGCGCGACCTGGGCATCCGACCAGGCATCTTCAGCCCCGGCGGGTACAATGCCATCACCGACGTCGCCGGCGTGCGCGTGGGGCACGCAACGATCATTCGCGGCGACTCAGTTCGAACTGGTGTCACTGCCGTTCTCCCTCACGCGGGCAACCTGTTCCACGAACGCGTCCCGGCGGCGCTCCACGTTGGAAACGGGTTCGGGAAGCTCCTCGGTGTCACGCAGCTCGCGGAGCTCGGCGAGCTCGAGACCCCGATCCTGCTCACGTGCACGCTTTGCGTATGGCGCGCCGCCGACGCGCTCGTGGGCTGGATGCTCGAGCAGCCGGGGATGTCGAACGTGCGTTCGATCAATCCATTCGTTGGAGAGACGAATGACGGGGCGCTCAACGCGATTCGCACACGGCCGGTCGGCGACGCCGACGTACGCGCAGCGCTGGCGAGCGCGAGCCCCGGGCCCGTAGCGGAGGGAGCTGTCGGCGCCGGCGCCGGCACCGTCGCCTTCGGATGGAAGGGAGGGATCGGCACCTCATCGCGGTTGCTACCCGCCTCGCTCGGCGGCTGGACCCTGGGCGTGCTCGTCCAGTCGAACTACGGCGGCATCCTTCAGATCCTCGGTGCGCCGGTCGGCAAGGAGCTCGGACGCTACGCCTTCCGGCCGCAGGTGGATACCGCGGCGCGACGCGACGACGGTAGCGGTGGAACCGGCGACGGGTCGATCATGATCGTCATCGCGACCGATGCACCGCTCTCGGATCGAAACCTCCGACGTCTCGCTGCGCGGGCGATCATGGGCCTCAGCCGCACAGGGTCGTCGGCGTCGAATGGATCGGGCGATTACGTCGTAGCGTTCTCGACCAACGCGCGCGTTCGCCGTCCATGGGATGCCCGCCGGGTTGAGGTGGAGGAGCTCGCGAACGACGAGATGTCTGCACTGTTCCAGGCCGTCGTCGAGGCGACCGAGGAGGCGATCTACAACTCCTTGCTCAGGGCCGGGACGGTGACCAGCAACGGCCGCACCGTCGAGGGTCTCCCCATCGATCGCGTCCGGGAGATCCTCGTCAAGTACCAGGTCGGCGCGCGGTAGCCTTCGCCGTCGGCTGGGCGAGAGGCGAGTCTCGGCACGGTTTCTGACACGTCTTGCATCGAACTCGAACCACCACACCGAGGCGCATATGGGCGGAAAGCGGCCGGACCAGCACAACATCGACTACCGCGAGGCGGGGGCGACGGATAACAAGGTTCGCGACGACGACGAGAGCACGCACGTCGAGGACAAGCAGAATCTCGCGTCCAACCCGAAGGATCAGCCGATGATCCCCGAGGCGGGCGTCAACCCGGCGCTCCGCGAGCTTCGCGAAAGAAAGCAGGGGGGCGCCTCGAAGCCCGACACCGAGTAGCGCATCCAGACAGCGTTCACGGCGAGGTGGCCATGAAGTTCGGATTGAAGGGACGTCACGTCGCGATCCTGGCAGCCGATGGCGTGGACGGCGCGCAGGTGGGTGGAGCTCGCACGGCCCTGAGTGAGGCAGGTGTGGTCGCGGACGTGCTCGCAACGCGGGGCGGGGAGGTAACCGCCGCGGCCGGCGACGCCGTGGGCGTCGACCGCACGTTCGACGTCTGTCATTCGGCCGACTACGACGCCCTGGTAATTCCGGGTGGGCAAGCGGCCGTGGACGCGTTGCGCCGCGAGGGCCGTGCGCTCCAGTTCGTGCGAGAGTTCATGGCTGCCGACAAGCCCGTCGCGGCGATCGGCGACGGCGTCCGCATGCTCGTCGCGGCGGACGCCGTGGCCGGGCGGTCCGTTGCCGCACCACGCGAATTGGCCGACGCCGTTCGGGAGGCCGGGGGTGAACTCGTTGACCGGCCGCTTTACGTCGACGAGAAGCTGATCACGGCGCGCGGGGAGGGCGATCTGAGCGAGCTGAATACTGCGATCGTTCGCGAGTTCTCGAACCGGGTGGACGAGGCTCGTGTGGATCAGCTGTCGGAGCAGAGCTTTCCGGCGAGCGATCCGCCGCCTGGTCCGGTAGCCGTCGGCGGGGAAGGCGCGAGCACGAGTTTACACCTCGACCCCAACAGGTCGGAGGCGGCCGACGGGTCTGCTGACCAGCGCGGCCGGCCTTAGCGCTGCCGGCCCGCCGGCCGGCGGCTTGGGCACACCCGGCCAGGTGAGGGGTTAAGGATGTCGACCGCCCACGGACCGCGACCGCGCGCCCCGGGCTTTGCGGTACAAAGAACTTGCTAGTCTTCGGGCCCCCGACTACCTTTTCGCCATGCCGCGTATGACGCTCCTGCGCCCCCAGCCCGCCGAGCCCCCCGAGATGCAAGCCCGGGCGATGGACAACCTGCGCTTCATCCGGGAAACGATGGAACGCGCGGGCGCATTCACCGCCATCTCCGGCTGGGGCGAGGTCGCCATCGGCGTCACCGCCCTCGGCGCCGCGTGGATCGCCGCGCGACAGACGTCGCAGGCCGCGTGGCTCGGGACCTGGATGGCCGACGCCGTCCTCTCCGTCGGCATCGCCGCCTGGTTCACCGCCGCCAAGGCGCGCGCCGCCAAGACGCCGTTGATGTCGGAGCCCGCCCGCAAGTTCCTGTTCAGCTTCACTCCGACCATGCTCGTCGGGGCGCTACTCACAGTAGTCCTGTATCAGCATGGCCTGGCCGACCGCCTGCCGGGCGTCTGGTTGCTTTTGTACGGCGCGGCGGTCATCACCGCAGGCACGTTCTCAGTGCGCGTCGTACCCGTCATGGGAGCTGCTTTCATGGCGCTCGGCGCCGCCGGGCTTCTGACGCCGCCGGCGTGGGGCAACGCACTCATGGCGGTCGGGTTCGGCGGACTGCACATCGTGTTCGGAACGCTGATCGCACGGAGGCACGGTGGCTAAGCACAGCTCGGCACCACGCGAGCGCGACGAGCCCGAGGCTCGGCCCGCGCGCGGGCTTCGTCCCGTGCGAGGCCGCGCCGAGCCGGAAGGGCCGCTCGCGTTGGATCGCCTGATCCACGAACGGATGCGGCTCGGAATCGTGAGCGCACTCGCGGTCAACGAGTCACTGACGTTCAACGACCTCAAGGCATTGATGAAGACGACCGACGGGAATCTCAGCGTGCACGCACGCAAGTTGGAGGAGGCCGAGTACATCTCCTGCACCAAGTCGTTCGCGGGGCGCGTCCCGAAGACGGAGTACCGACTCACCGCCGCCGGGCGGCGCGCGCTCGAGCGCTACCTCGACCACATGGAGGCGCTCATCCGCGCGACGCGCGACCGCTGAGCGTCCGACCAACATAGACATGACCGCGACCACCTCGATGACACCGGCGCCTGCCGGCCTCCCTCGCGCTGCCGATGCCCCGCGCTCGCTGCACGTCGCCATCATCATGGACGGGAACGGGCGGTGGGCCACCGCGCGGGGCCTGCCGCGCAGTGCCGGCCACCACGCCGGGCTGCGCGCGGCCCGGCGCATCGTGGAGGCGGCCGTGCGCGACGGCGCCGTCGGTACCTTGACACTGTACGCCTTCTCCGCCGATAACTGGAAGCGGCCGCCCGGTGAGGTCGGCGCGCTGATGGCACTCTTCCGCCGTGCGCTCGCAACCGAGGCGAAGCGGTGCCTCGATAACGGGGTCCGCCTCACCATCCTCGGCCGCCGCGACCGGTTGCCTGAGTCCCTCCGTGCGACGATCACAGACGTGGAGCGCGCGACGGCGCGGGGCCGCAACCTACATCTGCGCGTCGCCGTCGACTACTCGGCGCGCGACGCCATCGTGCGGGCGGCCGCTCGCGCCGCCGCCGAGAGCCGCGGTGCCGCGCTGACGCGCGAAGCATTCACTACTCTTCTCGGCGCCGTCGACCACGACGTCGGCTCGCGGGACGTTGATCTACTCATCCGGACTGGCGGCGAACAGCGCCTCAGCGACTTCATGCTCTGGGAGTGCGCGTACGCTGAGCTCTTCTTCTCGCGACGCCTCTGGCCGGATTTCGACGAGGACGATTTTGCCGAGGCGCTGCGAGAGTTTGCGACGCGCGAGCGGAGGTTTGGAAGGGTGCCGGCGCAAGCAGCCAGTTAGCGGAGCGCTAACTGGCTGCTTGCGAGCTATCAGCTATCAGCTATCGGTACTTGGGATGGCCCGCGCCGCGCGCGGGGCGGGGCTTTGACCGCATGTGGTGCGAAGCTCCCCCGGAACTCGTCACCCGGTCCCACCTTATCACCGGCCCGCAAGGCCGCCCTCCGTGCTGCTGATAGCTGATAGCTGATAGCCGATAGCTCGCGGCTAGGCTGCCCGCGCGCGGGCAGCCTAGCCGCGCAACAGCCTCACCCGTCCCGACCCGCTGTCGATTCGGATCCGCCCTCGTCCATCGCCTAAGCGTCCGCGGAGGTAGTTGCGCTCCCAACGGGTGACCTGGATCGGGAAATCGGTCTCGATGCCGCCGCTGCCGGTCTCGATCTCCACCTCGGCGCCCACGCCCGCGGGAAGACGGAGCGACACGGGGCCGGAGCCCGCGTCGACGTTCACGTCCTCGACGTCCGTCAGAAGCTCGACGTCCGTGCTGCCACTGCCGGTGTCGAGCGAGACGCGCGAGGCCTTGACGCCCGTCAGTCGGATGCCCCCCGAGCCCACATCTGCGCTGAGCGTTCGCACCTCGACGTTGCGGGCGGTGATCGACCCGGACCCCGTGTCCATGCGAAGCTCGTCACCTCGAACGTTGGATACGCTCACGCTGCCGGAGCCGGTGTCGAGGTTGACCGAGCCCTCGGCGTCCGCGACGCTGACGGACCCCGACCCGGTGTCGAGCGACAACCTCCCACGCGTGCGTTCGGTGGTGATCGTCGCGGCCGAGACATCCACCATGATGTCGCCGTCGACGTTGGAGACCACGGCCTCGCCGGCGGCGAGATGCAGCGCGACTCGCTTCCCGCGCGGCACGACGATTCGCAGGTCGGCCCAGGCTTCGAGACCCGAACCGGAGCCCCGGATCTCGACCCGATCGCGGTCGCCCCACCCCGAGCTTCCGGAGTCGTTGAAGTATCCCTCGTCGTCGACGCGAAGCGTCGTGCGGGAGCCCCTGCCGGCCAGCCGTGGGTACACGATGCGGTCCGACGGGTAGATGACGCGGAGCGTGCGCCAATCGCGTCGCTCCCCCGTCTCGACTCGCAGTCGGCTGGCATCGGCGCCGCCACGCCTCACTTCGACGACGACGTCGGAACCGCCGCCGCCCTCCAGCCGCACCTCTCCCGCGAGATTGTAGATCGCGACGGCGGGCCCGGGAACGGCCCGGCGCTCGGGTCCTTGCGCGCCCGCAGCGGCGGTCGCGACGAGTAGGGGAACGACTGGCACGAGCCGGAGGAGCCGGCTGTGGCGGGTGTCAGCTCGAAGACTCGGCATGTTCGCTCACTATGTGTCAGGCGGGCTGCGCTTCGCCGGCCGCCCGTCGGCCGGCGACGCTTTGGACAGTCGAATCGCCTAGCTGGTTTGAGCGGCCGTCATTACTGCACGTGCTCGATCGCCCAGGTCCAGTAGATCACGTCTTCCGGCGTCATGTTCCCGCGCGGGACGAGGCGCGCATCCTGGTAGCCGTACTGCCCGATGTCGAGCAGGTACTGCGCGCGAGAGACGAGCGTTCCTTGACAGACACGATCGCCCTCGGGCGGGCTATCGAGGTGCTGCTGGAACCGACCCAGTAACTCGTCGTACACGCGGCGCGGGATGGTCTCGTGCTCGCCGGGGTACGTGAACGTGAATTCCACGAGGTACGCGAGCAACAGCGACCAGAATCGGTCGAAGCGCGCCACCAGGCGGTCCCAATCCAGCGAGCCCCCCTGCACGCGGAGCATGTGCATGATGTCGGCGCCGTCGTACCGGTCCCGCTCCATGATGAACGCTTTCTGCCAGATCAGCTCCTCGCACGGGATGAGCTCGACCGGCATCCCCAGCACCTGGGCCTCGACCGCGTGCTCGAACCACAGGTCGTCGACCCGCGCGATGCCGTTACCTGAGCTGAAGACGATGTCAACGTGGTCGCCACCCTGGTGCGCCTTGCCGAGCCAGTGTGGGAAGGTGACCTCCGTCCGGTAGCCCCCGAGCGCTAGCGCCTCGAGAGCACGCTCGAAATCGTCGCGGACAACGAAGAGATCGAAGTCCTTCGTGTTGCGCACGATCCCGGTGTAGTGCAGGAAGGCGTGTGAGCCACCGACGAGGAACGGAACACCGGCGTCGCTGAGGACGTGCAGCGTCCGCCGATAGAAGGTGTTTGTGGTGTGGGTCGGCTCGTCGAGCGTCGACTGGTACGTCATGCCTTTTTGCAGGCGGGTAGCGGCCGTCCGTGGCCCTGCCGGAGGGAGTGCAAGTCTGAGGCTAACGGCCTCAGACGCCCGGCCGGCGGGTGTCCGCCGGGCCGGGCAGCCTCCGGCCAGCCCTGGCCTGGCTGCGGTGGCCCGAATCTGTCAGTAGGTCGGGGCGCGTCAACACGCCCATGCCTCGGGGGAGCGCCATGACGACTGCAAGTGACGTCGTACGGATAGCCGCGATGAGCGACGTTCACTACTCGCGGGCCTCCGCCAGCTCACTGCAGCCCGTCTTTCAGCAAGTCGCAGAGTCGGCGGACGTACTCGTGCTTTGCGGCGATTTGACGGACTACGGGCTGACGGAGGAGGCGAAGCTGCTGGCCAAGGACCTGACGTCCGGGCTGAAGATCCCAGTCGTCGCCGTGCTGGGCAATCACGACTTCGAGGCGGGGGAGCAGGTCGAGATTGCCAGGATTCTGACCGACGCCGGCGTCCGGATACTCGACGGCGATACGTACGAGGTCCATGGTGTGGGCTTCGCCGGCGTCCGCGGCTTCTGCGGCGGGTTCGGCCGCGGCGCTTTGGGCGCTTGGGGCGAGCCGATCATCAAACAGTTCGTTCACGAGGCGCTGCAGGAGGTCCTCAAGCTGGAATCGGCCCTCGCGCGCTTGAAGACGGAGCAGCGCATCGCGGTGATCCACTACGCGCCGGTCCGGGACACGGTGGAAGGTGAGCCGCTCGAGATCTACCCCTTCCTCGGGTCCAGCCGGCTCGAGGAGCCGCTGACGCGGTACTCCGTGTCCGCCGTCTTCCACGGCCATGCACACCGCGGCGCTCCGGAGGGTCGAACCTCGTCGGGGATCCCAGTGTTCAACGTGAGCCTCCCCTTACTCAAGGCGCGGTACCCGGATCGGCCTCCGTTTCGCCTCCTCGACGTGCCGCGCGTCGCGCCGCCATCCTCAGGGGACGGCGCGGGCCGCGGGCTCGCGACGGAGCGGCGGCACACCGGACGGAGAAGCACGGACCGCGTCCCGCCGCCGCCGACGTTGGTCGAGGCGTCGCGGCCGCCGGCGGAGCGAGTGAGGTCCGGCCGCGATCCGATCGCTGAGGACGGGTAGCCCGCACTCCGCACCCGCCGTCGGTCCTATCTCCCCGACGTCTGGCCCTCGGTCGTCAGTATTTCGCCGGTTTCCGCGAGCTGCTTGAACCGGCGGAGGGCATCACGAAGCTGCACGCTGGGATCTTCCTTCACGAGCTTCGCGATCCAGGCGCCGATGTGACCGGCGGGCGGCTCATACTCGAAGACGATCCGCACCTCGGTGCCGCGGCCGTTCGGCGCCTCGCGGAAATGGAGTGAGCCGGCGTTCGGCACGTCCGCGTCACCGACCGACTTCCACGCCAGGAGCTCGTTCGGGATGTCGTTGATGATCTCGGCGTCCCACTCGATCACCTTCCCGGCCGGTCCGCGGGCGCGCCACCCCGCCGTCCTGCCGCTCAATTGTTCCGCGGACTCGACGAACTCGATGACGCGCGGCAGGTTGGCCGGATCCCGCCAGAACGCGTAAAGTTCGGCGGCGGGGCGCTTCACCGTCACGGAGTGTTCGACCTTGACGGCGCGACTTGCGCGCACCGTCGCCGCGCGACTCGCCGGCAGATCACGGTGCGGACCGCGCGCGGTGGCGTCGCTCGCGGTGCTCACGTTCAGCGCGTCGTAGAGGAGGCAGTGACCGGTGGCACCGCGCCGAATCAGCTCGGCGCCGAGCACCGCGAGCAATCCGCCTCCGAGGTCGCGCCGGTCGAGTCCGTACACGGCCAACACGGCGCCGCCGACGACCGAGGCCCAGCGCTCCTGGTCACCGACGTTGCGGTGCGCCGCGACGGACGTGTCCCCATTCACACGCCGAACGGCGTTCGTGTCGAGTACCATGAGCTCCGGTCTCCTACGTTGCGAAACGCTCGTACGGCCTCACGCCGGCGGCGGCGCCGCGGCGGTGGCACCGCCTGGCGACGGGGTGAGCTGGTTGAGCTGATTGCTCGCCTGTGCCATCGCTGCGCGCACGGCCGGCGCTCGCGGCGGGCCGATGAGCGCTCGCACCGCGTCGCGGAGGCTCGTGTAGATCGGCCGGTAGCGGACCGTCAGGTCGAGCCGCGTGCGATTCGGGCCCTCGGGCGCGAACCGCACCATCCCTGCACTCTCGACCGGGGAATTCGGGACGCTCTCCCACGCGATGACCTGCGAGGGCACGTATTTCGTGACGATCACGTCCCACTCGAGCAGCTCACCCGACGCGTTTGCGATCGCCCAGTGCGAGCGGCCATCGTCGAAGTCGGTCACGTCGCGTAGCCCCGCGACGAGACGCGGGAAATTCTCGAAATTACTGCAGAGAGCGAACATCTCGCGCACGGGCCGATCGACAACCAGCGTCGTGTGCACGTTCACCGCCTGACGCGCCAGGCCGGCGTGGCGCAGCAGGGCCGCCGCGACGGGCGCGATCGCACGCGCGACGATGCCGGCACCCGCGAGCCCGGCGAGCGTCCCGACCGCGCCGCGGCGGCGACTCCCGTAGAACACGAGTGTCCCGCCGATCGCCGCGCCGAGCCACGGGTTGGAAGCGTTCGTCGACTGCACCGGTTCCGATGCCACGATTGCGTACCGTCGAAAAGGGAAGAGGCCGCATGGCGGCCCGACCAAGGAACTCGCAAGTGGAATGCCGCAAGTGCCGGCGCCCTAAACGCGTACAGCTACCTCGCCGACCCCCGCTCCAGGAACCTCTCGAGCCGCTCGAGCGCGGCCGGCATGTCGAGCCGCCCGAACCCGATCCGGAAGTGGTTTCCGGGATAGCCGAAACGCGATCCGGGGAGTAGCAGTACCCCCTCGGCACCCACCAGTGCCCCCGCGAGCTGGTCCTCATCCGCGTTCAGCAGCCGCGGAAAGCCGACGCTGCCGGCGCGAGGCCGCACCCAGTGCACCGTGCGTGACACGATGACCAACGGCGTCGATCTCGCCGATCTGCGCCAGGCCGCTGCCCGACTCGGCTCGGACGAGCCAGCGAAGTACGAACTCGATCGCGGCGCGATGGTCGCGGAGCTCGGCCGTGCCGCGATCGTCGTTCTGCGGCTGGCCGCGAATAGAGTAGACCGCCTCGCCACCGATCGGCCCGACGGTGCCCCGCGCGAGTTTCTCGTCACTGTCGGTCGCCATCCGATCGGCGTCAGTTCGCACGAGCTGAAACTTGAGCGTCAACGATCCGGCGTTGAGAACGAGGACGTTCACGACGTGAGGCGGCCGAATGCGGCCTGGGCGCGCTCCAGCGCCTCGGTGGGTGTGTCGCCCACGGCCGCGATGTGCCCCATCTTCCGACCCGGACTCGCGACCGCCTTGCCGTAGACGAAGAGTCGCGTGCCGGCAACCTCCAGGGCGGCGTCGAAGCGAGGCGTCGATCCGTTGAGCCAGACGTCGCCGAACAGGTTCACGATCGCCGCCGGACGGTTGACGTCGGTCAGGCCGAGCGGCAGGTCGCACACCGCGCGGACCAACTGCTCGAACTGACTCGTGATGCACGCGAGCTCCGTCGCGTGGAAGCTGTTGTGTGGACGCGGGGCGAGCTCGTTGACCAGCAAGCGGCCGTCACTCGTCAGAAACATCTCGACCGCCAGCAACCCCTCGACGCCGAGCGACGCTGCGATGTCGCGGGCGAGCTGCGCGGCGTGCACCCCGATCTCGGGCGGTACCGGCCCCGGAATGACAGACCACGCGAGCACCTGGCGCTCGTGGTGATTGACAGCAGGGGGGTACGTAGTGACGGCACCAGACGGGGTCCGCGCGACCATCATCGACAGCTCGAGCTCGAGGTCGAGCGCGCGCTCGGCTACGG
This sequence comes from Gemmatimonadaceae bacterium, assembly GCA_046263215.1. Taxonomy (GTDB): domain Bacteria; phylum Gemmatimonadota; class Gemmatimonadetes; order Gemmatimonadales; family Gemmatimonadaceae; genus JBHELH01. The sequence goes on from JBHELH010000369.1 coordinate 22,981, forward strand.
CAGGTCGCTCGCCGAGCGTCGCCCACCCCTCGCTGGCGTGATCGACGTGCTGGACTCGCGTCTGGCTGCGGCCGTCGTACCCGCCGACGCGGGCTTTGACGAACACGTCGCCCCCGAGGGCGTCGATCGCCGAGCGCAGCTCCTCCGCCGAACCGACGACGCGATAGTCGCCGATCGGGAACCCCCGCTCGCGGAGCCAGGCTTTCTGGCGCCCCCGATCGCGGACTACGTCGAGGACGGCGGGGCCGGGCCGCACCGGCGCGTGCCGAAGCGCGGCGCGCAGGCTGCTGGCGGCGATCTGCTCGATCTCGAGCGTCACGATGTCGCAATGACGCGCCAGCTCCAGCGCGGCGCCCTCGTCGTCGAATCGGCCGGTGACAACTCGGTCGACGACGGCTCGCGCGGCGCAGCGCGGGTCGGGGTCGAGCACGTGCACGCCGTACCCGAGCGACCGCGCCGCTATCGCCGACATGCGGCCGAGCTGTCCGCCTCCGAGGAAACCGATCGTCGCGCCCGGAAGGATGGGCGCCATCAGCGCGCCGGGCGCGTGGTCAGATCCGTCTCGGCAAGCACCGCGGCCGCCCGGTCGCCGCGCCAGGCGCGAAGCCGCTCGCGAAGCTCCGGTCGTGTCAGCGAGACGATGGAGGCCGCGAGCAGGGCCGCGTTGGCCGCGCCCGATTCGCCGATTGCGAGCGTCCCCACCGGAACACCGCGCGGCATCTGCACGATCGACAGCAACGCGTCGACGCCCTGCAGCGAGGTCGCCGGGATCGGGACGCCCAGCACCGGTAGCAGCGTCTTTGCCGCCACCATGCCCGGCAGATGCGCCGCGCCGCCGGCCGCCGCTATGATGACCTCTAGTCCGCGCGATTCCGCGCTCTCCGCATACTCGAACATCCAATCCGGCGTCCGGTGCGCTGAGACGACGCGAACCTCGTGCGGAACTCCGAGCTCGGTCAGTAGGTCGACCGCCGAGCTCATGACTCTCAGATCATTCTTGCTTCCCATGATGACGCCCACCCACGGCGCCGAACCGGCGGCTTCCTTTCTCTGGCGGGCGGCCATCGAGGCCTTCAGCGTTGGGGAGTGAGCGTCGCGCGAGGCGAGTCGGCGGAGTCGACCGGCAGCGCTGGACTTGCCGGAGCGAAGAGCGAGTCGAGCCGTGCGGCTTGAACTACAGACTCGACACGGGCGGCGATGCGGCTGGCTCCGGCGGTGTCGCCGCGCAGCGCGAGGGCTCGGGCCACCTTCAGGCCGCTGTCGATGTACACGAATGGGACGTATGTAGAAGGCCGGTCCACCCAGTCGCCACGACGCGCGATGGCCTCGGGAGCACGGTAGACCGACTTCCAGAGGTCCGCCGTGCGCTTCACGTCGAGGAAACCGTCGCCGATCGGGAGCGTGTCCCGCGAGGACGCGAGCGGCGCGCCGACGAGCTTGTACGCGAGCCCTTGCTCGAGCAGGTACGGCCGGAGGTCGAGCCGGCGGGTGGCGCCTCGTGTGAAGTAGATCGGCCGCTCCGGGAAGCTGTCCTTGATCGTGCGCAGCATCACGATGTCGCCGCGCCACAGATATCCCGCGGGCAACGTCACCGAGATCCCGCCGTGTACAAAGCGCTGTGCCGAGGGGAGCACGATTGCCTCGGGGATCGCCTCCGCTTCCTCGAGAGTCATGTCAAGCATCGGGCGCTTCGGCACGGGCCAGTGCTGTCCGCGGTAGATCGCCGGCCCCTTCGCCTCATCGTACAGATGGACCGGCCGCCGAACGAGCTGTCCCGGGTACCAATCCGTGTCGATGTACGGCGTGAGCGTCACCGTTACGTCCTTGCGGATGCCCTCCACCTCCTGCGCGTACCAGAGCGGGAAGCTGTCGTTGTCGCCGACGGTGAAGAGGATGCCATAGGGCTCGACGGAGTTGAGGAGGTCGTGGGCGAAGTCGAGCGTCGAGGTCTCTCCCGCGCGTGATGCGACCCGCCAGTTACCGAGCAGCGGCACCAGCGCCAGGGCGAGAATCGGCGTGGCGAGCAGCCACGCGCGCCGCGGGGGCGCAACGCTGCGTTCGGACCGGCCGGCCACGGCGAGCGCCAGTCGTTCCCAAGCCGCGACGAGTCCGAGCGCCGCCCAGAGTCCCCACAAGGAGAAGCTCCAGATGTAGAAGTAATCGCGGTCGCGCACCTCACGCGGGACCGAGTCGCCGAGCTCTGGCGATTGCGACCAGCCGTACCGGAAATTCAGGTAGTAGATCAGCACGATGGTCAAGGAGAAGACCAGCGGGGCGACGTACCAGAAGCTCTCGCGATCGCGGCGCCGGTGGACGACGGCGCCCCACAGCCCGAGGAAGAGAAAGACAACGGCGAGTGCACGTTGAAGGGTGGCCGACTCCTGATGTACGTCCCGCAGCCACTGCCACTTGAAGTAGAGCCACCACATCCCAACCTGCGCCGAAAACGGCGCCTGGCGGTCAGCAAGTGGCGGCTTCGCGTACTGCTTGCGCTGGAAGTGGTACTTGAAGCGCTCCCATGTCTTCGCGGTGAGCGTGCAGTCCAGGCGAAGCTCGGTCGCGCACGCCGTTATCCCGCCCTCGTTGATTGCCGGAAAGTGCGCGGCGCGGATCGGCTGCGTGGCGAACGGCGTCATTCCGAGTACAACGGCCGCGGCGCCGGCGAGCATGACTCGCGAGCGGCGCAACATCGCCGGACGCTTTGCGACGACGGCGACGACGAGCGCCGGCAGAGCGATGATCCCGATCATGTGGTTGGCATAGCCGAGCCCTGATAGGTACGCGGCGAGCACCAGCTTGCGGTCGGCGCCCGGGGCGTCCGGGTCGTCGAGCCAGCGGAGGGTGAGCCACGACACGAGGGCGATGCCGAGCAGCGCGAGTGTGTAGACTTTCTCGCTGACGACCGACTGGTTCCACACCGTGAACGCGGTGGCGCCGATCAGCGCCGCGACCACGCCCCCGGCGATCCGCTGCCAGCGCTCCGCAAGCCACTGCACCAGCACGCGCTCGGTGATGAGAAACCAGAACCCGGCCGACGCCGCGCTCGTGACGGCG
>JBHELH010000370.1:0-5139 GCA_046263215.1 Gemmatimonadaceae bacterium
CATTGTCCTCCAACGCGGCCCATCGGGACGCGTGATGGAGATCGCGTACGTCACGGAGAGCGCCGGAATCGTCAAGGCAACCAAGGACCAGCAAATCCGCGCGTCACTCAGGTTCTTCAACGCGCAGGGAGTGCCAAGCAACCTCCTCAGCACCCTCTTCTTCATCGAGCCGGTGCACGACAAGAAGACGGGCGAGCTCACCGGATACCGCGCGTTCGGGGGCGGGTTCGGCCACGGCGTCGGAATGTCGCAGACAGGGGCGGTGGGAATGGCGGAGAAGGGACGCACGTACCAGAAGATTCTCAAGCACTACTACCGCGACATCGAGCTCGCGGACTGGTACAACCGCCCCGCGCCGTAGCGCTGACGCCTCTCAGCTCACGGGCCGCCCGAGCGACGCGCGGATCCGCGCGATCTGGCGCCGGTGCAGCAAGTCGTGGGCGGCCGTGAGCGCGCGCAGCCGCCGCGCGCTCTCCGGCCCGCGCTCGTCGTGCAGCCCGACGCGATCCAGCTCCGGCTCGGAGAGCGACCGGTAGAGGCGGAGATTGCGATTGCGTAAGGCGCGGAGCTCCTCGAGCACGGGCTCGAGTCCCGCCGATCCGTAGCGCAGCTTTGCCGCCCACAGGTCCTGATCGTAGCCGCGAAGCGGCGGCTCCACCTCGGCCACGATCGAGCGCAGACGGAAGCCGTTCACTAGCTCCTGGTCTGTCAGGTGCTCGACGACCTGAAGGATCGACCACTTCCCGGCCCTCTCGGGCTGCGTCAGGTCATCCTCGCTCAGACCGGCCGTCAGCTCGCGGACTGCTCCGAGCAGCTCCTCCTGCACCGCGATCGGGTCGCGATCGCCCAGCAGCTCCATGAGCGCAGCAATGTACGTCGCGGCGCCTTCGCGCGCGGTGGCGCCGGCCGGATTCGTGAAGATGGACACGGGAACGCTCCGCGGTTCGCAGTTCGCGGCCCTTTCTCTTAGAATAGCTGCCGTCCCCACCCGGAGCCGCCCAATGGTCGGTCGTGCCCCACGACGTCCGGCGCCCGCCCTCGTGCCGGCGCTGCTGGCCGCCGCCGCGCTCCTCGGCCCCGCCTCCTGCCGGTCGGCCGGCGTCGGTGCCGGGCGCGGAGAGCGGCTCGGCGCGAGCGCGACGTCCGACACGGCCGAGGTCCGCCGCGTCTTCGAGGAGAACATCCGCGCGATCCATCAGCGCGACCGCGCGCGATACCTGTCGCTGTATCTCCCCTCTCCCGACCTCGCGCGCAACGGACCGGGCGGCCTGGAGCTTGGGTACGCCCTCTGGCCGGCGCGGCGTGACACGACGTGGCCCGACACGCTCGTCGCGCGCGATCTGCGCGTGGTGCCGGTGGCTCCCGGCGTCGTCTACGGGACGTACCACTACCGCGTCACGCAGGATGGCGTCACGAGTGAGGGGATGTCCGAGCGCGTCTTCGTCCGGACGCCGGACGGGTGGCGGATTGCGGTGAGCACCGCCTTCGCGCTCCCCGCCGGCGCGATGCCTCCCCCGCTCGCGATCGTCGGCGCGACGCTTGTCAGCCCGACGGCCAGCGGAGTGACGCGTCTCCCCGACGCTGTCGTGGTCGCGAGGGCTGGACGGATTCTCTGCGCCGGTACGCGCACGAACTGCCCTGCGCCCCCGGAAGCCGAGGTGGTCGACGCCCGTGGCGCGTTCGTCGCCCCGGGGATCATCGACGCCCACGTGCATTTCTCCCAGACCGGGTGGGTGGACGGCCGGCCGGACGCGCTCGACGTTCGCGGCGAGTACCCGTACGACTCGACCATTGCCGCGCTCCGCGCGCGCCCGGAGGTGTTCGGAAGGGCGTACCTCTGCTCGGGCGTCACGGCCGCATACGACGTCGGCGGCTACCCGTGGACGGTCGCGATGGCGAGGGGCACAGTCGCCCGGCTCGACATGCCCCGCGTCGCCGCGGTCGGCCCGCTCCTCTCGACCATCGACCACTGGGTCAACCTGCCGGACATGCGGCAGTTCGTCGGGATGCGCGACGACTCACTCGTGCGGGCCACCGTGCGCGAGCAGCGGCGCATGGGCTCAGCGGCGCAGAAGGTCTGGTACCTCCAGCGCCGCGACTCGCTGCGCCCCCGAGACAAGGCGCTGTTGATGGTCGCGGGCGAGGAAGCGCGCGCGCAGCGGATACCGCTGATCGTTCACGCGACGCAGCTGCGCACGGCGAAGGAGGCGCTGGAAGCGGGGGCGACCCTCCTCGTGCACAGCGTCGAGACGGACACCATCGACGCCGAGTTCATCACGCTCGCGCGACGCAACAATGCGATCCTGATCCCGACGCTCACTGTCCGCGAAGGCTACGCCGACGTCTTCCTCGGCCGCTCGCCGGCGGCGCGGTATCCGCTCGATTGCGTCGACGCGGCGACACGCGCGAAGCTCGAGCGGCCACTCCCCGAGTCCCGCCGCCCGCAGCAGACGGCGGTCGCCCGCACCGGGGCGTGGGAGCGACAGCGCGTCACGCTCGACGAGAACCTCCGCCGCTTGCACAGGGCGGGCGTGCGCATCGCGATGGGCACCGACGCCGGGAATCCAGGCACGGCGCACGGGCCGAGCGTCTACCGCGAGATGGAAGCGATGCAGGCGGCCGGGATGAGTGCGGCGGACGTTTTCCGCGCCTCGACACTGACCGCGGCGCAGGCGATGGGACTCGAGCGGGAGATGGGGACCGTCGAGGCGGGCAAGCGCGCGGACCTCGTCGTCTTCGACGCCGACCCGACGGCTGACATCGCGAACGCGCGCCGGGTCCGAATGGTAGTGCGCAACGGCGCGCTCTATGGGCGCGCGGAGCTCCTGCCGCGTCGCATGCGGCCATAGCGGCCGGCCGCGGCGATGGCGCTAGTGACCTGGCGGTGCGCCGAGCAGGCGAAGGAAGAGCTCGAGGGCGAGCACGCCCGCGATCGTCGCCGCGACCGTGCCCGCGACCGCGCGCCCGATCCGCGCGCTGCGCACGACCCAGCTCCGCGGCTGCTCGAAGCCCTGCTCCGCCGCGCTCCATAGCCACCGGTCGGCGAGCCCCCACGCCCCGAACGCGGTGATGGCCAGCGCCCAGCCCGCGGGACGCCACCAGCCGCGAAAGGCGAAGTCCACCGCCAGCGGGAACGCCAGGTGGAGGAGCTGATACAGCCGCGCAGGCACCGACGCCCGGACCGTACGCGTGAGCAGCTCGCCGAGCGTCGGCTCGGCGGGACGATCGTCGCGGACCACGTCTGGTTGCACCGTGCGAAGTTACGCCGCGGGCGCTGCGGCGGCCAGCTCAGACGGCGGGGTGGCGTGGCCTCGGCTCGAATCCCGGTAGCAGGTTTCCGTTACGTGGTACTCCGGCCAGCCTGAGGCACAAAGCACTCGCACCCCGAGCGCGAACGCACCGGCCGCGAAGCGGACGCCCGTCAAGAAGCCCTCTGCTCACGTGGCGCGGAGCGATGGGCACGTGGTTCTTTCACGCGTTCCCAGGCCGACCGGCATCGTACTCGCGACACAATGCCGCATAGTCTCCCAGGCTGAGCCGTTGATCCAGGTCTTCGCCTTATGTACGGCGCTCCTCGCGAGCGCCCCGAGCGACACCGCTCCAACAAAGCGGCTGCGCGCCACGCGCGTCGCCGAGGGTGCCGTGCGCGTCGACGGGCGGCTCAGCGAGCCGGCGTGGCGGGGCACGGAGGTGGCCTCCGGTTTCATCCAACGAGAGCCGACCGAAGGCTCCCCGGCGAGCGAGCGGACCGAGGTCGTGGTGCTCTACGATGACGAAGCGCTCTTCGTCGGCGCGCGGATGTACAGCCGTAACCCGCGCGCCGTTCGTGCGCTGGTGACGCGGCGCGACCGCGAGGGAAGCTCGGAGCAACTCATCGTCTCGCTCGACACGTACCGCGACAAGCTGACGGCGTACACGTTCGCGGTGACGCCGGCCGGGGTGCGCATCGACTACTACCATTCGGCCGACTTCGAGAGCCGCCGCGACTACTCGTACGACCCCGTGTGGGAGGCGCGGACGTCGATCGACTCGCTCGGGTGGACGGCGGAGCTCCGCATCCCGTTCTCACAGCTTCGCTTCAATCCGGGCGACGGCGACCAGGTGTGGGGCGTGAACCTCGTCCGGATGATTCCGGCAGCGAACGAAATCGCATACTGGATCCTCGTCCCACGGAACGCGACGGGATGGGCGTCGCGCTTCGGGGAGCTCGTCGGCATCGCCGGGATTCGCGCGTCACGCCGCGCCGAGGTCGTACCGTACGTCGCGTCCGACGCGAGGCTCGAACGCGTGGACGACCCGCGCAATCCGTTCGCGGCGGATCGGAAGGTCGGCGTTCGCGCCGGCGGCGACGTCAAGATGGGCCTCGGGCCGGGGCTGACGCTGGACGCGACCCTCAACCCGGACTTCGGGCAGGTCGAGGCCGACCCGGCGGAGGTGAACCTGTCGGCGTTCGAGACGTTCTTTGACGAGCGTCGACCGTTCTTCGTCGAGGGCGCGCCGCTCTTTCAACCGTCGGGGCCCGGGTGGTTCTACTCGCGACGCATCGGCGCGTCGCCGCGCGCGTCGCCGGACGCGGATTACGTAGAGGAGCGGCAACAGACGACGATCCTCGGCGCGGCGAAGGTGACGGGGCGGCTCCCGTCCGGGCTGTCGGTCGCCGCACTGGCCGCGCTCACCGACCGCGAATACGCGCGCTTCGTGGACACGGCATACGTCGACGGCGATGGCGGGAGCGGCCTCGCCGTGCCGAGGCGAACGGGCCGCGTGGCCGTCTCGCCGCGCACTGGCTACGGCGTCGTCCGTCTCCAGCAGCAGTTCGGCGCCAACGCATCGACGGCGGGTGTGATCCTCACGGGCGTGCGCCGCGACCTCTCGGGCCGCGACTTCGCGGCGACCGTGCTGACACGTGATGCGTACAGCGGCGGCGTCGACTGGCGACTCCGCTGGAAGCGGGGCGAGTACGATGGGAGCGGCTACGCCGGTCTCAGCCACGTCGCGGGGGACACGGCCGCCCTCAACGCCATTCAGCAATCGAGCCGCCACTACTTCCAGCGCCCCGACGCGAAACGGGTCCGGCTCGACCCGCTGCGGACGACGCTCTCGGGCTTCACGGCCGGCACCGGTGTCAGCAAGCTCGCC
>JBHELH010000371.1:0-34171 GCA_046263215.1 Gemmatimonadaceae bacterium
GTTGAGCTCCCGCTCGTTGATCTCCGCGGTGTACCCGATGAACGCCGAGACCGCGGGGCCGTCCGGGTAGTAGCGCTTCGGCGCCGACTGGATGATCAGCCCCGGGAACTGGTTCCGGTGCTCCTCGAGCACCGAGACGACGTCGAACGTCGCGTCGCGGATGATCACCGTCGGGCGCGACGTGCCCGCCTGGCGCCAGCGCCGCACCGCGGCCTCGACCTGGTCGTTCGTGATCGGGATGATGCCGCCGAGGCGCGCGAGCGTCGCGCGCAGCGAGTCGATCGAAGGGCTGATGAAGGACACCGAGTACCCGACGATGCTCTCGGCGATCACCTGCCCCTTGCGGTCGTAGATCGTGCCCCGCGGCGCGGGGAGCGGGATCTGCCGCAGGCGGTTCTCCTCGGACTGCGTCGCGAACTGCCGGTGCTGGAGGATCTGCGTCCGGAAGAACCCGCTCAGCAGGAAGACGAGCACGCCCGCGACCATGATTGCGGCCGCGCGCGAGCGCCGGATGACGTCGTTCGGGTGGAAGCTCACGCGGTTCGTGCCTCGAGAAGGGGTCGGAGTACCATCAACGCTACTACACCAGCAAGCGCCGTGACGGCGCTCGCCAGCATCGACCAGACGACCAGCTGCATGACCAACTCGAGGCCGCCAAGTCGTCGCTCCGCGATAAGAAAGATCAAGTCGAATAGCCACTTCCCCACAAGGAGGAAGAAGCCGTTGAGCAACAGGTTATCGGCGAAGAAAATGGCCTTCAGCCACGACGCCGTGAAGCCGACGACCGTCATCGCGAGCGCGTTTGCACCGAACGCGCTGAGCGCGAGCGAGTCCGCTGTGAGGCCAAGAAGGAAGCCGAACAGGGCCGCAGCCCCTGGCCGCAATCTCACGGCTCCGAACATCAGGGCGATGACGAGGAAGTCGATGCCGGCGCGCCACGCGAGGAGCGGGCGCAGGGTGAAATGCAGCACGATCAGGATGGCGCAGACGATCGCCGTCCGGACCGTCGTACCCCAGTTCATAAGCCGATCGTCGAGTTCACCTGCGCGGCGGTGCCGGAGGCGGCGGTCCGGGCGGCGTGGCGGGCACGGCTGTGGTCGTCGCGCCTGCGCGCGCCGGCGGCCGCGTCGGGATGGGCTGTGTCGGAGTCGGCCGCGTCGGAGTCGGCCGCGTCGCAGTCGGCTGCGTGGGCTGTGGGCGCGGAGGCGGGGCGCTGCTGTCGGGGATCGGCAGCCCGGCACGGGCGAGCGAGTCGAGCATGCGTCTCCGGGCGGCGATGATCGCGTTAGAGTCGGCGCGCGCCATGGAATCGCCGGCCGCCACGACTGCCCGAATGGCCGAGTCCGTCGCGGTTCCCATCGCCCAAACATTCTCGACGCCTTCCGCAGCTCGGCGCGGATAGAGGATCATCACCGCTCCCACGTCGGCGGGGTTCACGGCCGGGCGGATGACGTAGGTGCGAGCCCACGTTTCCGGCGTCTTGATCTCACGCACGACGGTGCCAATTGGGATGCCGCGCGGAAAGCGCCCGCCGAGGCCGGAGGTGTACACCAGCGTGTTCGGCTGCACCGTATTCCGGAACGGCACGCCGCGCATCTCGAGCATGTAGCGCTCCGGACTTTCCGGACCCGTTGGCGCGTGCGGGTAGACGATGCCGAACGCACTCCCGTCGGCCGTCATCGCGCTGACGGCGAACTCACTGTTGTTGAACGTCATCGCGACGCTCTGCGTTGGGTCGACGCTCAACACGACTCCGACGAGGCCCTCCGGCGCGACGACGGGACTGTTCTCGTCGACGCCGGCTCTGGATCCCGCCGTCAGAGTCAGCTCGAACGGGTTCCTTCGGTTGGTGGTGCGCAGCGCTTCGGCGGGCACGAAGCCCGACTCGAGGCGACTAGCTAAGCCGAGGATCTTGCGTAGCCGCTGGTTCTCGCTCTGGAGAACCGGAACCTCGAAGGCACGGAGTGCGAAGCTGTCGCGCTGCGCGGTCTCGCGCGCGCTGGCTAGCCAAGCGGCTCGCCACTTCTCGGCTCCGCTCTGGAGCCCGATCAGCGGGACGACCACGGTCCGACGCATGGTACGGGCGACGGGCTCGCGCATGCTGGCGGGCGCGGCCGAGGCGACTAGTGCGAGGATGATCAGCATCCCGAAAGCCGCCAGATCGATCCGCGTACTAAAACGCGCCGCACGTGCCACGAATCACCTCAACTGCTGAGAACGGACCAGTACTTCTCCTCGTCGTCCAAGATACGTCCGGTACCACGCACAACGCAGGTCAGCGGATCCTCGTCGACGTGGATCGGCAGGCTCGTCTCCTGGCTAAGCAGAAGGTCCAGCCCGCGAATCAGTGCCCCGCCGCCTGTCATCACGATGCCGCGATCGACGATATCGCTCGCGAGCTCCGGCGGCGTGATCTCCAGCGCGCGGCGCACCGCGTCGACTATTGCCTGAACCGGCTCCTGGATCGCCTCGCGAATCTCGCTCGAGTGGACGCGCACCGTCTTCGGTATTCCCGACACGAGATCGCGGCCCTTGACCTCCATCTCGCGCTCCTCGCCCACCGGGGCCGCGGAGCCGATCTGTATCTTCACCTGTTCCGCCGTCGGCTCGCCGATCAGCAAGTTGTAGTTCTTACGCAGGAACTGTACAATCGCGGTGTCCAGCTCGTCGCCGCCGACGCGGATCGAGGTGTCGCTGACGATGCCCGACAGCGCGATCACGGCGATCTCCGTCGTCCCCCCGCCGATGTCGATCACCATGTTGCCCGTCGGCGTCTCGACGGGGAGGCCGACGCCGATCGCCGCCGCCATCGGCTCCGCGACCATGAAGACCTCCTTCGCGCCGGCGCCGAGCGCCGAGTCGCGCACGGCGCGCCTCTCGACTTCCGTGATTCCCGACGGGACGCAGACGATGACTCGCGGCTTCACCTTGAAGACGTGATTGTCGATGATCAATGTCAGGAAGTAGCGCAGCATCTTTTCCGTGACATCGAAATCGGCGATCACGCCGTCCTTGAGCGGTCGCACGGCGATCACGCCTTCCGGCGTGCGGCCGAGCATGCGCTTTGCCTCGAGGCCGACGCCCTTGATCTTCTTCGACTCGCGATCGATCGCGACGACCGAGGGTTCGTTCAGGACGATGCCCTCGCCCTTCACGTAGATCAGCGTGTTGGCCGTGCCGAGGTCGACACCGATGGCGTTTGCGGGAAACAGCGACCCCGCCTTGAACAGTGGCCAGCGCATTACGAGTGGGGCGTCGGAGGGAAATAGCAGGGAAACCTACTTGGGCGAAAACGGGCCTACAAGGTATTGACGCGACACGACCTACGAAGGGCACGCGATCCTGTGCACCGATGACGGACGGCGCGCTCGCGCGTCACGAAGGCGTGCCGCGTCGCGGCCGGCGACCGCGGCCAATTAGATTACTGGCGAGTTTTGGGGTGTGGCCGAATGGCAAGGCACCGCACTGTTAATGCGGCTTATGTAGGTTCGAATCCTACCGCCCCAGTTCCCTGCCCGGCCGCACGGACGACGTCGCTTGGCCGCCGCCAGCGAGCCCCGAAGCCAGCAACTAGGCGAGGAATTGCGTCGGCTCGTGGTAGTCGAGCCCGAACGCCTCTGCGACACCCGGGTACGTGACCTTCCCGTCGTGCATGTTGAGCCCCTTGAGCAGCGCCGAGTTCTCGCGCAGCGCCTGCTTCCAGCCCTTGTTCGCCAGCTGCAGCGCGTAGGGCAGTGTCGCGTTCGTGAGCGCGAATGTCGAGGTGCGCGGCACACCGCCCGGCATGTTGGCGACGCCGTAGTGAATGACGCCGTCGACGACGTACGTCGGGTCCTCGTGCGTCGTCGCCTTGATCGTCTCGACGCACCCGCCCTGGTCGATTGCGACGTCGACGATCACCGAGCCGGGCTGCATCCGCGCGAGGTCCGCGCGGCGGACGAGCTTCGGCGCCTTCGCGCCGGTGATGAGCACCGCACCGACTACGAGGTCCGCCGTCTCGATCTGCTCGAGGATGTTACTCCGATTCGAGTAGATGAGCTGCACGTTCGCCGGCATCACGTCGGACAGGTAGCGAAGCCGCTCGAGTGAGACGTCGAGAATCACGACTTTCGCGCCGAGACCAGCGGCCATCTTGGCCGCGTTGATGCCGACGATGCCGCCGCCGAGGATCACGACCTTCGCCGGCGCCACGCCCGGCACGCCGCCGAGCAGGACGCCGCGACCGCCATACAGCTTCTCCAGATACTTCGCCCCCTCCTGCACGGCCATGCGGCCGGCGACCTCCGACATCGGCGTGAGCAGTGGGAGCTCGTGCGTCGCTAGCTCGACGGTCTCGTAGGCGATGCACGTCGCGCCGCTCTTCATGTGCGCGCGCGTGAGCTTCTCGTCGGCGGCGAAGTGGAAGTAGGTGAAGATCACCTGCCCTCGGCGCATGTGCGACCACTCCGGCTCGATCGGCTCCTTCACCTTGAGGATCATCTCCGAATCGCGCCACACGCTCGCGGCGTCCGGCGCGATGCGCGCCCCGACTGCCGTGTAGTCTTCGTCGGAGAACCCGCTCCCCGCGCCTGCGCCACGCTCCACGAGGACCGAATGACCGGCCGCGATCAGCGCCTCCGCACCTCCGGGGACGAGCGCGATGCGGTTCTCGTTCGTCTTGATCTCTTTCGGGACGCCGATTCTCATGGGGCGATCACTCGAGTGCCGGATTCGGACCGAGACTGAGTACCGTCTGGGCGTCCGGTGCGAAGTGTCTTCGCGCGACCTCCGCCACGTGCCCCAGCGCGACGCCGTCGACCAGCGCCAACGATTCATCCACCGTGCGATACGGCTCGCCGTACAGCTCGACGGCCGCCGCGCGATGCATGCGCGCCACGACGCTTTCGAGCGAGAGAATGAGCTGGCCCTTCAGTTGCCCCTTTGCCGCGTCTAGCTCGTCCTCCGGGACGCCGTGCCGAACGATTTCGGCGAGCTCGCAGCGGATGGCGTCGAGGGCGGCGCGTGCCGTCTCCGGCGCCGTCGCGACGTACACGCCATGCACGCCGACGTCCGCATGGAAGTCCTGGTAGGTGAAGACGGAGTAGGCGAGCCCCATCTCCTCGCGAACGCGCTGGAAGAGCCGCGAGCTCATGCCACCCCCGAGTAAGACTCCGAGCACGAGCACCGCGTACCGCGCCGGATCGTTGTGTCCGACCGTGGTCGACCCGAGAACGAGGTGCGTCTGCGCGCCGGCACGCGCGACGTGCGCCTCCGCGGGCGGCCGCGGCCGCGGAGGCGGCGTGCTCAGGTCCGTGGGCGGCCCCGCCGGCACATCCGTCCAGCCGCTGCGTTCGAGCATCTCGATCAAGCGGTCGTGGTCGACGTTCCCACTCACCACCACCACGATGAGCGGAGGCCGGTACGCGCGTGCGTGCAGCTCGCGCAGCTCGGGCACACCAAGCCCGCTCACGGTCTCGCGGGTTCCGAGGATCGAGTACCCGTAGGGGTGATCACCCCACAGCGCTTCGTTGTGCAGCTCGAACACGAGGTCGTCCGGCGTGTCGTCCACGGCGGCGATCTCCTCGAGCACGACCTTTCGCTCGAGCGCGAGATCGGCCGTCCGCAGCCGCGGACGGAAGACCACGTCGCCGACCACGTCGCAGGCAATCGGCAGGTGCTCATCGAGTACGCGGGCGTGATAGACTGTGTGCTCCCGCGACGTGTAAGCGTCCAGAGAGCCGCCGAGCGCCTCGAGCTCGAGCGCGATCTGCTTCGCGCTCCGGCGCTCGGTTCCCTTGAACACCATGTGCTCGAGGAGATGCGACACGCCCATCCTGTCCCGCGGCTCGTGGAGCGAGGCCGCCCGCACCCAAGCGCCGAGCGCGACCGATCGCACCCCGGGAACGAACTCCGTGAGCACGGTCAGGCCGTTCGGCAGGACGGTTCGGCGGAAAGGGGCGTCCGGCGATGCGGACGACCGGATCACGACCGCCGTGACCTTTCGCCCCCGCGACCTCCGCCCGGTCGCGCCGCCCGCTCGCCGCGCGACTCGCCACCGCGGGGCTCCCCGCCTCGCGACTCCCCGCCACTTCCCTCGCCGCCACGCGACTCGCGCCGCGGGCCCCGGCCGCCCCGCCCGCCGCCGCGATCGCCCTCCCCCTCGCCACCGCCATCGCCGCCACCGTCTTCGACGACGCCCTCCGGCTTCGGCAGGAGGGCTTTCATCGAGAGCCGTAGACGCCCGCGCTCATCCTTGTCGATCAGCTTCACGGTGACGCGGTCACCCTTCTTCACGACGTCTTCCGTTTTCTCGGTTCGGCCGTGCGCCATCTCGGAGATGTGGAGCAAGGCCTCCGTACCCGGCATGATCTCAACGAAGGCGCCGAACGGCGTCGTCGACTTGACCGTGCCCTCGTACGTCGCGCCGATCTCCGGCTCCGCCGTTATGGCGGTGACCATCTGCCGCGCGCGCTCCATCGACTCGCCGCCGACAGCGGCGATCGTGACGAGACCCGTGTCGTCGACGGTGATCTCCGCGCCGGTCTCGTCCTGGATGCCGCGGATGGTCTTGCCCTTCGGCCCGATGAGGTCCCCGATCTTCTCCGGGTTGATCTGCACGGTGACGATACGCGGCGCGTACGGCGACAGCTCCGCCCGCGGCTGTGGGAGCGCGCGCTCCATCTCGCCGAGGATGTGCAGACGCCCGGCGCGGGCCTGCGCGAGTGCCTCCTTCATGATGCGCAGGTCGAGTCCCTCGATCTTGATGTCCATCTGGATCGAGGTGATCCCCTGAGCGGTGCCCGCGACCTTGAAGTCCATGTCGCCGAGATGATCCTCAGTGCCGAGGATGTCGGTGAGGATGCTGTACCGCTCTCCTTCCTTGATCAGGCCCATCGCGACGCCGGCGACGGCGGCGCGGATTGGCACGCCAGCGTCGAAGAGCGCAAGCGAGCCGCCGCACACCGACGCCATCGAGGACGATCCGTTCGACTCCAGGACGTCGGAAACGACGCGGATCGTGTAGGGGAACTCGTCAAACGCCGGCAGCACGCCCTGCAGCGCGCGCTCGGCGAGGTTGCCGTGACCGATTTCGCGGCGCGACGTGCCGCGCATCGGACGTACCTCGCCCGTCGAGAACGGCGGGAAGTTGTAATGCAGCATGAACGACTTGGTCGCGTCGCCGGCTTCGTCGATCGTATCCAGCCGCTGCACGTCGTTCGCCGTGCCGAGCGTCACGCTGGCCAACGCCTGGGTTTGGCCGCGCGTGAACAGTGCCGACCCGTGCGCGCGCGGCAGCACGCCGACGTCGATCCCGATCGGCCGCACTTCGTCAGCGCGTCGGCCATCCACGCGTTGCCCGCTGCGCAACACCTGGTTGCGCAAGCTGTGGTACTCGACGTCGCCGAGCAGCGTGTGTGTCTCCTTGGCCGCGTCGGGGAAGTCGACGAGGAGCTGCTCGGCGATCTCCTTCTTCGCGCGCTCCACCGCCTCGACACGCGTGTGCTTGTCCTTTTGATTGAGCGCCTCGCTGATGCGCCCCTCGGCGAGTTGTTTCACCCGCGCCTCGAGGCCTTCGGGCAGCCGCGCCTTCTCCCATGCCATCTTCTCGGGGCGCTGAAGCTTGCCGAGCAGCTGCTCCTGCACGCCCACGAGCTCTCCGATGCCGGACTGGGCGACCGCAAGCGCGTTTACCACGTCCTCCTCGGCGACCTCAAGCGCGCCGCCTTCGACCATCACGATGGAGTCGCGTGATCCCGCCACGACGAGCTCCATGTCGCTGTAGTCGAGCTGCTGGAACGTGGGATTCAACACCCAATTGCCCTGTATGCGACCGATCCGCACACCGGCGATCGGGCCGGCCCACGGAACCTTCGACGAGGTCAGCGCGAACGAGGCCGCGAGCAGCGCCGGAATGTCGGCGTCATTCTCCTGGTCCCCTGAGATCACGTACAAGAAGACCTGGACCTCATTCTTGAAGCCGTCCGGGAACAGCGGGCGGATGGAGCGGTCGACGATCCGAGCGGAGAGAATTTCGGCATCGCTCGGACGTCCCTCGCGCTTGATGAATCCCCCCGGGATCTTGCCAGCGGCGTACGACTTCTCGCGATACTCGACGGTGAGGGGGAAGAACGGCAGCGGACTCTGCGCATCGCTGACGGTGATTGCAGCGAGCACCATCGTGTCGCCGAATTGGACGGTGGCCGAGCCGGCGGCCTGCTTCGCCATCCGCCCGGTTTCGATGACCAGCTTCCGCCCGGCGAAGGTCGTTTCAACACGTTGCATTGGTATGCGCGCCTCTGGGGATGCAAAACGCGCGAGCAGCAATCGTTGCGCTCGCGCGGGGGGCGTGGGACGGGTTAGTACCGGAGACCGAGTTCCTGGACGACGCGGCGGTAGCCTTCGACGTCCGTTCGCTTGAGGTAGTTGAGGAGTCGACGACGCTTCCCGACCATCTTGAGTAGGCCCCGACGACTGTGATGGTCCTTCTTGTGGGCGCGGAAGTGGTCGGTCAGGAAGTTGATGCGCTCGGTCAGAATCGCGACTTGGACGCGCGCCGAGCCGGTGTCGGTCTCATGCGTGCGGTACTTCGCTACTGCTGCGGACTTGTCGAATGGCATGCCGAAGGATTCCCTGCGGGCCGTCGGCCCAAAGTTGATTCCAATTTGCTGAAGCGTACAAACTTACGCCCCGCCGACGCCGCTGTAAAGTCGCCCGTTCCTCCCTCTGGACCGCCTCGCGGGGCGTATCCCGCGGCCCCCCCCCCGGCTACTGGAACAGTCGAGTAGCCGCCGCCTGGATGTCGTTGAACATCACGAGCGCGAACAACAGTGCGATCGCCAGTAGGTCGAATCGGAGGATGTACTCGCGCGTGCGGAGGCTGAACGGGCTACCCTTGGCCGATTCGATGACGTTGATCAGTATCTGGCCGCCGTCCAGAATCGGGATCGGGAGGAGGTTCAGCACGGCGACGTTGATGCTGAGGAACCCGATCAGGTAGAACAGCTGCTCCAGACCCCCGCGGGCTGCGGTGACGGACGCCTGGGTGATCGCGATCGGCCCCCCCAGTTGCCGGAGGGAGATACCTCCTGTCAGCAGGCCCTTCACGACGCCGACGATGCGGCCGGCATCGAACCAGGTCGCCCGCCAACCCGCCACAACGGCTTCGGCCAAGGCGACCGGCTCACGCTCGGTGACGATCTCGCGGTGCCCTGCGCCGATCCGGCCGGCTGACCGGGGCCGGCCCGTGATCGGGTCCTCTACCTGTGCCAGCGCGGGTCGGACACGAATGTTGAGCCGCTCACCGCGCCTGGCGATCTCCAGCACGACATCCCGCCCGGCCGCAGGAGTAACGCCGTTGACGAGTTCCTGCCACGAGCGCACCGGAACCCCTTCGACGGCGACTACACTATCGCCTTTCTGCAGCCCGGCACGTTGCGCGGGCTCGCCCGGTACGAGCGAATCGATGACGGGCGGGATATGGAACCGGATCGAGGCCACGACCCGGGTTCGTGCGTCCTCCCCGTCCTCGACGGGAACGAGGAACCGACCGCGCCGGGTGGCGATCACCAACGTGTCGCTCCGCGACGCTCGTATGCGACGGACGACGTCGTTCCACGTACGGACGGCGCTGTCGTTGATCGCCACGATCGTGTCCCCGACGCGAAGCTGCGCAAGCCCAGGCGCTGCCGGGATCGCCCGAACGTCACCGACCACCGTAGTCGGGACAACCGGTCGGCCGTACGAGTAGGCGAGGCTGATCGAGACGACGAAGGCCAACAGCACGTTCATCGCAACACCGGCAATGAGGATGAAGAGACGTGCCGGGAGCGGCTTCGATTCGAACCACCGATTCTCGGGTACCGGCTTCGGTCCGAACGGGATCATCGCATTCGGGTCGTAGCTCGGATCGTCCTTCCCGCGCGCGGCTCCGGCCTCTCCGCCGCCCTCGAGAAACGCGGTCTCCTGGTCGAGCCGGGATGCCATGCGCACGTACCCGCCGAGGGGGAGCGCGGCGAGTACGTACTCCGTTTCGCCGCGCCGTCGGCGCCACAGGGTGGGGCCGAAGCCAATGGAGAACCGGGGCGCGTAGACGCCTACGGCCTTCGCGGCCAGGAAGTGCCCCAGCTCGTGGACGAAGATGACGAGGCCGAAGACGAGGACCGGCGCCAGGAATTCTAGCATCGAAATATGTCCCGTACGTGCTGCCGCGCGGCGGCGTCCGCTGCGAGAACTTCCGATCGCGTAGCCGCCGGCATCGCTCCGAACTCGTCGAGGGCAGCAGCGATTGCACGGGCGATGTCGCCGAACCGGATCCGACCGCCGGTGAATAGCGCAACCGCTTCCTCGTTCGCGGCGTTGAAGACGGCCGGCGCCGCGCCGCCGCGGCGACCTGCAGCGACGCCCAGGCGCAGCGCGGGGAACGCATCGTCTCGAACCCGCTCGAACGTGAGGGGCGACGCAGCTACCGGGTCGAAGGCCGGTACGGCCGCATCCGCGGCGCGCTCGGGGTGCGTCAGACTGTACAGAACGGGGACCTCCATACTCGGCGCGCCGAGCTGCGCCAGTACGCTGCCGTCCACGAACTCGACAAGCGAATGCACGACACTCTGTGGGTGCACGACGACGTCGATGCGATCGAACGGCAGCCCAAACAGGTAGTGGGCCTCGATCACCTCGAGCGCCTTGTTCGCAAGAGTCGCGCTGTCGACGCTGATCTTCCGGCCCATGCGCCACGTCGGGTGTCGGAGCGCATCGTCGAGCGTGGCGGCCTCGATGCGCTCGGCGGGCCAATCGCGAAACGGACCCCCGGACGCGGTGAGCACGAGTCGCCGAACCTCGGTCTCCGGTCGCCCGGCGATGCACTGCAGGATCGCGCTGTGCTCGCTGTCGACCGGAACGAGATCGCCGCCGCCCCGCTGCCTCGCCTCCGCGACCAACGAGCCGCCCATGACGAGCGTCTCCTTGTTCGCCAACGCGACGCGCTTGCCGCTATCGAGCGCGGCGAGAGTCGCGTCCAGGCCCGCCGCTCCGACGATGGCGTTCAAAACGATATCGACGTCCGCGCGCACCGCGGCTTCGATGAGGCACTCCGGCCCCGTCCGCCAATCTGCGAACGCAGGCGCCGTGTGCTCGTGCCGGTCGTGGACGAGCCCCACGTACGCGGGGTGGAATCGGTCCACCTGCTCGCGCAGCAGTACGGCGTTCGAGTGCGCGGTGAGCGCCGCGACGCGAAACCGGTCCCGGTGCCGATCGAGGACGCGGAGCGCCGTCGTGCCCACGGAGCCGGTAGACCCTAGAATCGCTACGCCGCGGGTCATCGCGGCGCTCGAATGAGAAGCCAATCAGCGAGGAGGTACGCGGTGGGCAACGCGAAGAAGAGGCTGTCGAGGCGGTCGAGCACGCCCCCGTGACCAGGGATGAGGCTTGAGCTGTTCTTGACGCCCGCCTCTCGCTTGAGCAGCGATTCGAACAAGTCGCCGACCTGCGCCGCAACGCTGATGACGGCGCCAAACACGATCACACCGACCGGCGAGAACGCGAGCTGTGCGAACCGCGGGAGGAGGACTCGCCCAGCGACCCATGCGACGGCGATGCTCGCGAGCAGACCGCCGACGGCGCCGGACACGGTCTTGCCGGGGCTCACGGCGGGGATCAGCTTCCGGCCCCCGACGGTACGGCCCACGAAGTACGCGCCGATGTCGGAGGCCCACGTGAGCAGGACCGGCGTCAAGAGCAACATGCCGCCGGGCGCAATCCCGATGCCCGCGAGCTGCGGCCGGCTGCTGGCGGGAAGAGCGTCATAGAACCGGACGGTGTCGTGGTATCGCAGCGCGTAGCCGAAACTCAGCAGGCCGCCCGTGTAGAGCACGCCGAGCACGGTCACCGCCGCGGCAGTCAGCGGCCTGCCCCCGACGCCACGCGCCCAGATCGACCCGGCGAGCAGTGCGAGCAAGACTGCCGCCGCGAGCGGAGAGCGAACGGTGTAGAGGTCGAGGAAGTGCGCGTGAACTGCCAGTGGGATGAGGCCGGCCAGCGCCATCCCGACGTCCGCGAACGGATTCGACCCGGCCGCGCGCGCGACGCGGAAGAACTCCCACGCGGCGAGTGCCGAGGCGACCGCGAGTAGCGCCGCGAGCGGCCAGTCGCCGGCGAGAACAGCCCAGATGCCGAGGGGCGCCGCGATGACCGCGGATAGAACGCGGCGCGTGAGCTCGGACACGCGCCGTCAGACTTCCATGATCTCGGCCTCTTTGGCCTTGACCATGCCGTCCACCTTGTGGATGTAGTCGTCGTGCAGCTTCTGCAGATCCTTCTCGGCGTGTTTCACGTCGTCCTCGCTCACACCACTGAGCTTCTTGAGCCGCTCGCGCGCCTCTGTCCGGTGGTGGCGGATCGCGATCTTTCCTTCCTCGGCGAGCTTGTGCACGTGCTTCACGAGCTCCTTGCGCCGCTGCTCGTTCAGCGCGGGCAGCGGCACGCGAACGACGCCTCCCTGCGTCGAGGGCTCGAGGCCGAGGTCGGACTCCCGGATCGCCTTCTCGACGACCTTGATCTGATTCTTGTCGAACGGCGTGACCAGCAGCAGCCGAGGCTCGGGCGAGTTGATGGTCGCGACCTGATTGAGGGGGATCGTCGACCCGTACATCTCGACCTTCACAACGTCGAGCAACGCCGGCGACGCCTTGCCGGCGCGCACGCCGGCGAAGTGCTGCCGCGACACCTCGATCGCTTTGTCCATCGCGCCGCGGCACTCCTTGAGGATCTGCGGGATCGTATTCATCGGACGAGTGTGCCGACGGTCTCGCCGCGCACCGCACTGGCGATCGCGCCCGGCCGGTGGATGTTGAGGACAATGAGCGGGAGCGAGTTCTCGCGGCAGAGCGTTACCGCCGTCTGATCCATCACCTTGAGGTCGGCGAGCATGACGTCGCGGTAGCTGATCTCGGGGTAGAATTGCGCGTCGGGCACCGTTTTGGGGTCCGCCGAGTACACGCCGTCGACGCTCGTTGCCTTGATGATCACGTTCGCCTTCACTTGAATGGCGCGCAGTGCAGCCGCGGTGTCGGTCGAGAAGTACGGGTTACCAGTGCCCGCGGCGAAGATGACCGTGCGGCCCTTCTCGAAGTGGCGGATTGCACGGCGCCTGATGTACGGCTCGGCCAGCTCCTCCATCCGGATCGCCGTCATCACGCGCGTGTCCACACCCTTGCGCTCGAGGACGTCCTGCACGGCCAGCGCGTTGATGACCGTGCCAAGCATCCCCATGTAATCGGCCCCGACGCGATCCATGCCGAGCTTCGAGAGCTGGCTCCCGCGCACGATGTTTCCACCGCCAATGACCAGCGCCACGGTGACGCCCATGCGCACGACGGCGACGATCTCGTCGGCGAGGCGGTCCATCGTCTCGAAGTCGAAGCCAAGGCCCTTGCCCCCGGCGAGGGCTTCGCCGGACAGCTTGACGAGGGCCCGAGGGTATTTGACCCCGGCCGCGGGGGCGATCACCGCCGGACTTACTCGGCGCCGAGCTGGAACCGGACGAAGCGGCGCACCTGCACGTTCTCGCCCGTCTTCGCCGACACCTCCTTCACGAGATCGCTGATCGTCTTGCTGGGGTCACGAACCCACGCCTGGTGCATGAGCGC
Organism: Gemmatimonadaceae bacterium; assembly: GCA_046263215.1. Lineage (GTDB taxonomy): Bacteria > Gemmatimonadota > Gemmatimonadetes > Gemmatimonadales > Gemmatimonadaceae > JBHELH01. Next base: position 13,623 of record JBHELH010000371.1, read on the forward strand.
GACGTCCTTGTAGAACGCCTCGAGTTTCCCGCTGACGATCTTCTCAATCATGTTTTCGGGTTTCCCGCTCTGGCGGACCTGTTCCTCGAAGATGCGGCGCTCCTGCTCGACGCGCTCGGGGGGGACGCGGTCACGGTCGACGGCGATCGGGGCGGCGGCGGCGACGTGCTCGGCCAGCGAGCGCGCGAGGTTCTTGAAGTCGTCGGTGCGCGCAACGAAGTCGGTCTCGCAATTCAGCTCGACGAGAACCGCCAGCTTGCCGTTGTGATGGAGGTAATGGCCGATGTAGCCCTCTTTCACCGCTCGGTCGGCACGCTTCTCCGCTTTGGCGATGCCCTTCTTGCGCAGGTATTCGACGGCCTTGTCGATATCTCCGCCCGTCTCCTCGAGCGCCTTCTTGCAATCCATCATTCCGGCGCCGGTGCGCGCCCGGAGCTCCGCCACGTCCTTGGCCGTGAAGTTGGTGGTTGTCGCCATCGGGTTCTTCCTGTCTCGGTTCGTGGAAACGCCGCCGGCTGGGCCGGCGGCGCGTAGTATGTAACTGCTCGTCGGGCTGGCGCCGCGTCTACGCCGCGATCACTCGGAGTCGCGCCCGGCCTCGCCGGCCGCCATCTCCGTCGCCCCCTCAGTCCCGGCGTCAGCGCCCTCTTCGGCCTCCCCGGCACCCCCGCGGAGGCGCGCCGCGAGCGCCTCGGGCTTCGCGCGTCGGCGGCGCGGCCGGCGGCGGCGGCGCTCCGCGTCGCCGCTCTCGCGCTCCGTCCCGCGCTCGCTGCTGTAGGTGTACGCCTGGCCCTCCTCGGTCTCTTCCCTCGCCGCCGGCGCCTCGCGACGCGCCTCGACGATGGCGTCGGCGACCGCCTTGGTGATCAGCTCGACCGAGCGGATCGCGTCGTCGTTGCCGGCGATCGGCACGGTGATGACGTCCGGGTCCGCGTTCGTGTCGACGATCGCGATGACCGGGATGCCGAGCTTATTCGCCTCGCTGACCGCGATCCGTTCCTTGCGCGAGTCGATCACGAAGAGGAGTCCGGGCAGCCGAGTCATCGTTTTGATGCCTGCCAGGTACTTGGTCAGCTTCTCACGCTCGCGAGAGAGCATGAGTTGCTCCTTCTTCGTGTAGTTCTCGAACTCGCCGCCCGCCTCCGTGCCGGTCTCGAGCTCCTTCATGCGGCGCAGCTGCTTCTTGACCGTCTGGAAGTTCGTCAGCAGACCGCCGAGCCAGCGTTCGGTGATGAACATCGCGCCGCACCGCTCGGCCTCGGCGCGCACAATACCCGCGAGCTGTTGCTTCGTGCAGACGAAGAGCACGTTCTCGCCACGCATGATGACGTCGCGCACCAGCTTCTGCGCGAGCTCGATCTGGCGGAGGGTCTTCTGGAGATCGATGATGTGAATGCCGTTGCGCTCGGCGAAGATGAACCGGCGCATCTTCGGGTTCCACCGGCGCGTCTGGTGGCCGAAGTGGACACCCGCGGCGAGCAACTGCTCGAGCGTCGGGTGGTTTGTCGCGGACTGCATCGTGGCGTCAGCCATTACGAACTGCTCCTCATGGTTTTGTCGTCCGCCTCCGTCGCCGCCCCGGGCGACCGGCAAGCCGGCACCCACCCGGAGCTCAGGAAGCGTGTGAGATATCCAAACGCGCTAGCGCTTGGAGAACTGGAACCGCTTGCGTGCCTTCGGCCGGCCGGGCTTCTTGCGCTCCACGGCGCGGGCGTCTCGCGTGAGCAAGCCGAGGTCGCGCAGCTTGCGGCGGTGCACCTCGTCGATCTTCACGAGGGCGCGTGCGACGGCGAGCCGCAGCGCTCCCGCCTGACCAGTCGAGCCGCCGCCCTCGAGTCTCGCCCGCACGTCGTACCGACCGAGCGTGTCTGTCGCCGTGAACGGCTGTTGGATTGCACTGACCAGCGACGGGCGTGGGAAGTAATCGCCGAGCGTGCGCCCGTTGACGTTCCACTTGCCGGTCCCCGGCGCAATGTACACGCGGCACACCGCTTCCTTGCGGCGGCCGATGGCGTGCGTCACATCCGCCATGTCACTCCGTCTCGTCTTTGAAGAGTTTCAGTGGCGCGGGGCTCTGCGCCACGTGCGGGTGGTCCGCGCCCGCGTACACGCGCAGCTTGCGACGAAGCACGCCGCGCCCGAGCGCCGTCTTCGGCAGCATGCCGTAGACGGCCTTCTCGATGACCCGTTCAGGGTGTTTGGCGAGCACCGAGGCGATCGGCGTGTGACGCTCGTGGCCCATGTACCCGCTGTGACTGAAGTATTCCTTCTGCTCGGCCTTCCTGCCGGTCAGGCGCACCTTGGCGGCGTTGACGACGATGACGTTGTCGCCCGTGTCCATATGCGGCGTGAAGGTCGGCTTGTGCTTGCCGCGCAGAATCTTCGCGACCTCGGCGGCGAGCCGCCCCAGCGGGACGCCGGAAGCGTCGACGATGAACCAGCGCTTCTCGATGTCCTTGGGGGTTGCGGAAAAAGTCTTCATGTACCGGAAGCAGTTGAATGACAGACTCGTAAGCTACGCAACGAGTTAGGCGCTGTCAACGGAAGCACCATGAGGGGTCAGCGCGTGGGGTCGAACTCGACGAGCAGCGCACCTTTCTCGACTGCGCTTCCGGGCGTCACCGCCACCCTGCGCACAACGCCGGCGCTGATCGCGCGGAGCTCGTTTTCCATCTTCATCGCCTCGATCACGACCACGCCTTGCCCGGGCTGAACCGAGTCCCCGGGTTGGACGAGCACGCGGACGACGAGGCCCGGCATCGGCGCCGCGAGCGTCGACGGCCCAGCGAGCCTCGCCGGCGCGCCGGCTAGCTCACGAATCGCGCGCGTTCGCTCGTCGAGCGCTTCGACATCGAAGCGAAACCCGCCGAGCTCGATGGTGTATCGCCCGGGCTCCTGGCTGCGCCGGGCGAGAACGCGGTGGACGCGCCCGGCGATGCTCACGAGTCGGACCGGGGTGCCCTCGAGGTCTATGAGGTGCGCGTTCGCCTCAAGATCGCCCGCACGCACCGTAGATCCGTCGATCGTCACCTCGTGGTCGTATCCGTCGACGCGGACGACGTACCTCAAGCGACCCCTGGGACGAGCTCGCACAGCGTTTCGACGTGCGCCGTTTGCGGGAACATGTCGAACCCGAGAACCGACACGACGCGGAAACGCGGCAGCCGCGTGAGATCGCGCGCAAGCGTTCCCGGGTTACAGCTGACGTAGATGACACCGCGAGGCGGCGGGTCCGCCGCGGAGAGGGTGGCGGTGGCACGAGCGTCCAGGCCCCCACGCGGCGGGTTGAGCACCACGAGGTCCGCCGGCAGAACGGTCGGCAGCACCTCCTCGACCCGGCCGACCAGGGCTCGTGATCCCGGCGGAAGCCGACGGCCGCAAACCTCTGCCGCGTCGCGGTCGAGTTCGATCGCGATGACGGTGGCGCCGGCGCCGGCAAGAGCGACGGCCGTGTCGCCCGTCCCCGCGTAGGCATCGACGACCCGCGCGGGCGCATATGTGCGAGCGCGATGAAGTACCTCGTCTCGAAGCGCGGCGGCCACTTGCGCATTCACCTGTCCGAACGACGCCCCCGCCGGTACAGCTCCGCGCTCGGCCAAGCGGCGGCGCGGCGCGCCTTCGGGTTCCCACCACAGCGCGGCGAGGGCCGGGACGGCCTCGAAAAACCTCCTCGCCTCCGGCCACCGCGAGCCCCCTTCGACGACCATCACGGCACGGTCGGCCACCAGGCGGATTGCCGCGCGCAGGGATCTCGCCTCCGGATAGTGACGCTCGGCGGCGAAGACCTCGCGCCAGACCGAGACGACTCGCTCGTCCGATATCGGGCAGTCGACGAGCTGAAAGACGTTGACCGGATCGTCATACGGGTGCAGACCGGCCACCCAACGGTCTTCGGCGCGCCGCAAAGTCAGGGTGAGCTTCCGCCGGTAACGCCACGGGCGGTCGCTTGGCCGGACATCCGGTACCTCCACCTCCCGGCGGCCGATCCGACGAACCGAGTCCTGAATGATCGCGCGCTTTGCCTCGAGCTGGCCCGCGTACGAGATGTGTTGAAGCTGGCAGCCTCCGCACCGGTCGCGCGTGTAGTGAGCACACGGCGGCTCGACGCGATCGGGACCGGGCCGGAGGAGATGCTCGACCCCTCCGCGGGCGAAGTGCCGTCCGCGACGGAGGCGCACCCGCGCGAGGTCGCCCGGCGCAGTTCTGGGGACGAACACGACCAGTCCGCCCGCTCTCGCGACACCGTCGCCGCCGGCGGCGATGCCGCTGACCTCGACGTCCGCGACGTCGGCAACGCTCATCTTAGGCCCTCAGGGCGTCCAGGCGCGCCGCCCGACGCCACACCGTATCCGCGGCGTCGCCGCCCCCGGCGGACCGATCGTCCGGGGAAGCGGCACGCCCGGTCGCGCCCGGAGGCCGAGCGCGCTCACAATCCGCGATCAGCGCCGCGACGACCGCCGCGTCGCGGGCCAGCGTCGCTGGCGGCTTGGCGGTCAACAGGCTAGACAGGCGGCGCTCGAGCCACTGGATGTCGATCTCCCCCCGCCGGAACTCAGCGTCCTCCATGACCCGCAGGTGGAAGTTCCGCGACGTTTCAACGCCGTCGATGGTCAGCTCGAGAAGCGAGCGATGCATACGGGCGATCGCCGCATCGCGCGTCGGCGCGGTCACGATGAGCTTCGCGAGCATCGCGTCGTAGTACAGGCCGATTTCGGTCCCTGCTTCTATGCCGCTGTCCCAACGGACCCCGGGTCCGGACGGTGTGTGGAGATACGCGATGCGCCCCGTCGATGGGAGAAAGCCGCTGGCTGGGTCTTCGCTCGTGATCCGGCATTCGATTGCCCAGCCGTTTGGCGCGATATCGGCCTGACGGAAGGGAAGCTTCTCACCGGCGGCGATCCGCAACTGCCACTGCACGAGGTCGATTCCGGTGACTGCCTCCGTTACCGGGTGCTCGACCTGGATGCGGGTGTTCATCTCAAGGAAGTAGAACCGCTTGTCGGCGTCGAGCAGAAACTCGCACGTCCCGGCGTTGACGTATCCAGCGGCGGCGGCGAAGCGGACGGCAGCCTCGCCCATTACCCGCCGAAGGTCGGGTGATACCGCCACGCTCGGGGCTTCCTCGATCATCTTCTGGTGGCGGCGTTGCACGGAGCACTCACGCTCACCGAGCGAGAGGACCGTTCCGTGCGCATCGGCCAAAACCTGGATCTCGACGTGTCGCGGACCCTCGACGTATTTCTCGACGTAGACGGCGTCGTCGCCGAACGCCCCAGCCGCTTCGCGCCGCGCCGCGTCGAGCGACGACGCGAGGTCCGACTCCGCCCGAACCACGCGCATGCCGCGCCCACCGCCGCCGGCGGCGGCCTTGAGCAAGATGGGAAACCCGAATTCGCGGGCGACCGCTCCCGCCTCCGCGGCGTCGCGCAACGGCTCGGTCGTTCCCGGGACGACCGGCACGCCGGCGCCGACGGCGAGCTTGCGTGCGGCCGTCTTGCTCCCCGTCGCCGCGATTGCCTCTGGCGGCGGGCCGACGAACACGAGACCCGCGTCGCGCACGGCGGCGGCAAACGCCTCGCGTTCCGACAGGAACCCGTAGCCGGGGTGAATGGCGTCCGCGCGCACACGGTGTGCGGCGTCGATGAGGCGCTCGGCGCGCAGGTAGCTTTCCGCCGACGGCGAAGGTCCGATGTGCACCGCCTCGTCCGCCTCCCGCACGTGGGGCGCCCTCACGTCGGCGTCGCTGTAAACGGCGACGGCCGACACGCCGAGCTCGTGGCATGCGCGGGTGATGCGGACGGCGATCTCGCCGCGGTTGGCGACGAGAACCTTCGAGAACATCAGGAAGGAGGAAGGAGGAGTGAGAAGGGAGAAGGCCCAGCACTCTCCTCCCTCCTTCCGCCTTCCTCCTTCCTACAAGGGAATGTTGCCATGCTTCTTCGGCGGGTTCTTGTCGCGCTTCGACCGCAAGGACTCCAGCGCGCTGATGAGGCGCGACCGTGTGTCCCGCGGGTCGATGATGTCGTCAAGGTACCCCCGACCGGCGGCAATGTAGGGGTGCGCGAACTTCGCGCGGTACTCCTCGATCATCTGGTCCGTCGCGCGTGCGGGGTCGGCGCTCTCGGCGATGTCCTTTCGGAACAGGATCTCGACGGCGCCCTTCGGGCCCATGACGGCGATCTCCGCCGACGGCCAGGCGACGTTGTAGTCACCGCGGATGTGTTTGGACGACATGACGTCGTAGGCTCCGCCGTACGCCTTGCGCGTGATGACGGTGAGCTTGGGCACGGTGGCCTCGCAGTACGCGTACAGCAGCTTCGCGCCGTGCTTGATGATGCCGCCGTGCTCCTGAGCGACGCCGGGGAGGAACCCGGGAACGTCCTCGAACGTGACGAGCGGGATGTTGAAGGCATCGCAGAACCGGATGAAGCGCGCCGCCTTGAGCGAGGCGTTGATATCGAGCACGCCTGCCAGCACGGCCGGCTGGTTCGCGACGACGCCGACGCTCGCCCCGCCGAGGTGCGCGAAGCCGCAGATGATGTTCGCGGCGTAGTCGCGATGAACCTCGTAGAACTCACCGCCGTCGACGACGAGGCGAATGACCTCGTGCATGTCGTAGGGCTTGTTCGGGTTGCCGGGGACGACGTCGAGGAGCGCCTCCTCGCGGCGCTCGCGCGGGTCCGTCCCCGGACCTGTCGGCGGGTCGTCGAGATTGTTCGACGGGATGTAGCGGAACAGGTCGCGAATGGCCTGAAGGCACGCGGGCTCCGAGTCGTGCGTGAACTGCGCGACCCCGGAAGTGGAGGCGTGCGTGTCCGCGCCGCCGAGCTGCTCCATCGTCACGTCCTCATGCGTGACCGTCTTCACGACGTTCGGACCAGTGACGAACATGTACGACGTCCCGCGGACCATGTAGACGAAGTCGGTGATCGCCGGCGAGTACACCGCTCCGCCGGCGCACGGCCCGAGGATGGCCGAGATCTGCGGCACGACGCCCGACGCGAGCGTGTTCCGCAAAAAGATGTCGGCGTAGCCGCCGAGTGAGACCACTCCCTCCTGGATGCGGGCGCCCCCCGAGTCGTTGAGGCCGATGACCGGAGCGCCCGTCCGCACGGCGTGATCCATGACCTTGCAGATCTTCTCGGCGTGCGCCTCGGACAGCGAGCCGCCAAAGACGGTGAAGTCCTGCGAGAATACGTATACGAGGCGCCCGTCGATACGGCCGTAGCCCGTGACGACGCCGTCGCCGTAGACGCGCTGGCTGTCGAGGCCGAAGTCGCTGGAGCGGTGCGTGACGAAGCGGTCGAACTCCACGAACGACCCTTCGTCGAGCAGGAGGTCGAGGCGCTCGCGCGCGGACAGCTTCCCTTTCTCGTGCTGTGCCGCGAGCCGCGCCTCTCCCCCGCCAAGCTCCGCTTCCGCGGCGCGGCGCTCGAGGAGCTCGAGCTTCTCGCGCATTGTCATAGGTCGAACAACCTAGCGGGCCGGACGGAAGGAGGAAGGAGACGGAGGACGGAGGTAAGGAAGAAGGAGGAGCAAGGAAATAACGAAGCACGCCCCTGGCAGCACCAGGCGGCCAGGGGCGTGATTCGCGTTGCTCCCTCCTCCCTGCTCCTCCCTCGCTCCCCCTACTCCGGAACGATGGCCGGGATGACCGCGGGCTCGTTGTCGTCGGTCGGGTGGATCGTGGGCGGTGTCTCGGGCCGGGGAGGCTGATCCTCCGGGATGTTCGTCACCGCGAGCACGATGCGGCGGTGGATCGGGTCAACCTCCAAGACGCGCATGTCGAGGCGCATCGTCTCGTAGACGGCGTCGGCGGGATTCGCGACCGGACGACCGACGTTCAACTGGCTGATCGGAACGAAGCCTTCGATGTCATTGCCGATGTCGACGACGACACCCTTGTCCATCAAGCGAACGACGGTGCCGGTCAGCTCCGTGCCCACTGGATAGGTCTCACCGATCCGCAGCCACGGATCCTCCTCGGCCTGCTTGAGTCCGAGGCTGATGCGCATGTTGTCGGCGTCGATGTTGAGGATCACTACGTCGACCGTGTCGCCCTTCTTCACGACCTCCGACGGGTGCTGGACCCGCTTCGTCCACGACATGTCCGAGATGTGGATCAGGCCGTCGATGCCCGGCTCGATCTCGACGAACGCGCCGAAGCTCGTGAGGTTCCGGACCTTGCCGGAGATCCGCGTGCCGACCGGGTACCTGAGCGGCAGCACCATCCACGGATCCTGCTCCGTCTGCTTCATGCCGAGCGAGATCTTCTCCTCGCTCGGATCGACCTTCAGCACCACCGCCTCGATCGTCTCCCCGATTGACACCAGCTTCGAGGGGTGGCGGACGTTGCGCGTCCAGCTCATCTCGCTGATGTGCACGAGACCTTCGATGCCCGGCTCGAGTTCGATGAACGCGCCGTAGTTCGTGATGGAGACGACCTTGCCGGTCACGCGCGTGCCGACCGGGTACTTCTCCATGACGTCCTTCCATGGGTACGGCTGGAGCTGCTTGTAACCGAGACTGATGCGCTCCCGCGTCCAGTCGATGTCGAGGACCTTGACGTCGACCTCCTGCCCGATCTGGAACATCTCCGACGGGTGCTGGATGCGGCCCCATGACATGTCGGTGATGTGCAGCAGGCCGTCGACGCCGCCGAGGTCAATGAACGCGCCGAAGTCGGTGATGTTCTTGACGACGCCGCGCCGGACCTGGTCCTTCTGCAGCTCCTTCATCAGCTTCTCGCGCTTGCCGGCACGCTCGTTCTCGAGGATAACGCGGCGCGAGACGACGATGTTGCGACGGCGCTTGTTGAGCTTGATGATCTTGAACTCGAATTTCTGGCCGAGCAGCTCGTCGATGTTCGGCACGCGCCGCAGCGCGATCTGCGAGCCCGGGAGGAACGCGTCGACGCCCATCAGGTCAACGACCACACCGCCCTTGATCTTTTTGACCAGGGTGCCCTCGACGGGACGGTCGTTCTCGTAGGAGAGGCGGATCTTCTCCCAGACCCGCATGAAATCGGCCTTCTTCTTCGAGAGGACGACCGCGCCTTCCTGGTCCTCGAGGTGCTCGATGAGGACTTCGACCTCGTCGCCCGGCTTGAGGTCGGGATGGTCCTTGAACTCTTCTAGCGGTACGGCGCCCTCGGACTTAAAGCCGATGTCGAGGACGACCATGTTGTCGCGGATTTCGCGGACCCGGCTCTTGACGATCTCGCCCTCGTCGATCGACGCGAGCGTACCGTTGTAGAGCTCCATCATCCGCTCGTAGTCGGCGGACGTGTACTCGTCTTCGTCGTAAAGTTCGGGACGGCGGTTGGCAAGCGGCCGGAGCTGACCCCGCTGGAGCTTGCCCAGCTGATCGCGCTTCGACTCGTTACCGGTAGGAGGGGTGTCCAGCTCTGCCATCAGCAAGAAGTCTCCGAGTCGCGGAGGTTTAGGCTCGCCGCGCCGAGGTCAGGGTTGAGTGTGCGCACGATGAACGCGTCGACTTCGCCGCCAACGAGGGGCGAAGCGAACCGGTAATATTATTCACGCCGGTCGGTATCGTCAAGCAACGAAGTTGTGGTCTCGCGCTGAGTTACGGCTTTGGCGAGCGCGACGATCCGCTCGACTTGCTCTTCCTGCGTCAGGTACGTCGTGTCGATGAGCACGGCGTCCGCCGCCTGCACCGTTTGGGTCGCGTCACGCGCGTCTCGCTGCACGATCCGGTCGGTCTCCTCGGCGATCTCCTCGTCGCTCGGGCGGCGTTGGAGCAGCTGGATGAGCCGGCGCCGGGCGCGCTCCCACGGGTCGGCGACGAGGAAGACCTTGAGGTCGGCCTCGGGGAAGACCACCGTTCCCATGTCACGGCCGTCGACCACGACGTCGTAGAGCTCGGCGGCACGCCGGACCTGAGCGTTGACCCACGCGCGCACGGCTGGCATGCGCGCAACCTGGGAGACGTGTCGCGTCACCAGCGGTCCGCGAATCTCCTCGTCCGCGCGAAGGCCGTCGATCACCGGCGCGAAGGATGTCGTGGACGGCTCCAACGTCACAATGCGAGTGGCCTCCAGCACATCCTCCTCGGTCCACCCGGTGGACGCCACGCCACACCGCAGCCGAGCCGCCGTCGCCGCCCGGTACAGCGAGCCGGAATCCACGTGCCGGTATCCTAGTCTTTCGGCCACCCACTGCGCAGTCGAGGACTTTCCGGACGCGGCCGGCCCATCGATGGCAATGACGACGCGCCGGGGCGCGCGGCCAGCCGAGCCTGGCGAGCGCGACGACTCATCCATTCTCGCGAGACCTCGCGTGGGGCTGCACCGGCCGCTCACCGCCGCGGACTCGGTCGAGCTCCTGCCAGAAGTTCGGGAACGAGACGGCCACGCATGCGCGGTCGTCGACCGTGATGGTGTTCCCCGGGAGGGCTCCGAGCACGGCGAACGCCATCGCCAGTCGGTGGTCTCCGTGTGTCGCGACAGTTCCGGCCAGCGGTCGGTCCGAGCCTTGAACCACGAGGCCGTCGGACAGCTCCTCGGCGGTCGCGCCGATGGCGCGGAGGCTCGCGACGACCGCGGCGATGCGGTCGCTCTCCTTGACGCGCAGCTCGCCCGCGCCGGTGATCCGCGTCTCCCCCTCCGCGCGACTCGCGACGCACGCGAGCAGCGGCAGTTCGTCGATCAACGCCGGTACGCGGTCCGCGCCGACGACGACACTTCGGAGGGCGGCCGGCCGGACGCGAACGTCCGCGACGGGCTCGCCTCCGTGCTCGCGAGGTGCGGCTATGTCGACGATGGCGCCCATCTCTCGCAGTACGTGGAAGAACCCGGTTCGCGTTGGGTTGACGCAGACGCCGCGCAGCGTGAGCTCGCCGGCCGATGCGAGCGCCGCGAGTGCGGCAAAGAACGCGGCGGACGACGGGTCCGACGGGACGTCCGTGTCGCGGGCGTCGAGGTGCTCGGTGCGGCGGACGCGGACACAGCCTTCCGAACCCTCGACCGCGACGCCGCGAGCCGCGAGCATGCGCTCAGTGTGATCGCGTGACCTCCGTGGCTCGCTGACCGATACCTCAACGCCGGCGACGACGCCAGCGAGGAGGATCGCGCTCTTCACCTGCGCACTCGAGGTCTCGCTCGTCCAGTGAATCCCGCGCAACTGGCCGCCGTGCACGGTCATCGGCAGCCCATCGCCGCGCTCGAACTCGAAGCGCGCTCCCATCGCCTCGAGCGGCCGGGCTACGCGCCGCATCGGACGGCGGCTCAGGCTCGCGTCGCCCTCGAAGCGGGCCGCGAACGACGAGGCAGCGACCACCCCGGCGAGGAGGCGTGCGCTCGTGCCGCTGTTCCCGCAATCGAGTACCGTGTTCGGCGCCCGGAGGCCGCGGAGGCCGACACCTTTCACGACGACATCCCGGGCGAGCGGAGGGACGTCGACGCCAAGCGCGCGCAGCGCTCCGGCGGTGGACCGCACGTCCGCCGAGTCGAGGATGCCGCGGACGCGAGAGATTCCGTCGGCGAGCGCGGCGAAAAGCAGCGCGCGATGCGATATCGACTTGTCGCCGGGCGGCCGGACCTCGCCTGAGACTCTCATCGCGCCTGCCCCGCACCGGCCGGGGCGCCGTCCGCAGCCTCCCGCCACGCGCGCGCCGCCGCCCACACGGTCTCGAGGGCATCGGTGTCGCCCGTCTCGAGCGCGACCCGCAACGCGGCGACGCTGCGCTCGAGTGCCGTGGCCGCACGGACGGCGCCAGGCCGAGCGCCGGCGAGAATGCCGCTCCACATCTCGAACGGGCTTGCCGCGAGGCGCGTTGCGTCGCGGCCGCCCGGGCCGAGCGCGGATGCGGCGACGCCGGACGACGCGATCGCGTGCGCGAGGGCCGTCGAGGCGAGTTGGGGGAGGTGACTGACCCACGTCATCAGCTCGTCGTGCTCGTCCGCCGTCCGGTAGTCAATCCGCGCCGCGCCGGCCGCGCGCCAGAGCCGCTCGGCGATTGCGCGCGCGCCGGTGTCGGCGCGTGCCTCGGTGCTGACGACACACCCGGCGAAGAGTCGCGCGTCTGCCGCGGCGAACCCCGCGCGGTGGGAGCCGGCGAGCGGGTGGCTGCCGAGGACGCGGCGTGCCACGTCCGGGCCGTACGGCAATCCGCCGGCGGCCGCCAGCGCGGCCGCGGTCTGCAAACTCGCGGTGTGGAGGACGACCGCATCAGTTGACGCCGCGTCGACGACCGCCGCCGCCACCGCCGCGTGCGCCCTCACCGGCACGGCGAGGACGATGACCGGAAGCCCCGCCACACAGCGGGGAATATCCGCGCTGACCTCGATACCGCCGCGCCGCGCCGCGTCGGCATCCGCGGCGCTCTCGGCGTAGGCCTGGACACGCGCACCGGCGAGGACGAGCGCCTTCGCCACGGAGCCGCCGATGGCGCCAAGTCCGATGACCGCGACCGGTCCGAGGCCTAGCGGAGCCACGACTCGAGCGCGGTCGCGAGGTCCGTTCGCTCGTCGCGATACTTGACAATCACCGGCGTTTGGAGGGCCAGTTGCTGCGACCCTCCCCAGCCACCGCGGACGGCGCGCGCGCCCGGGACGACCACGGCGCCCTCTGGGACCTCGAGCGGTCGAGATCCTTCGGCCCTGTAGACCGTCTCGCGGACGAGATCGAAGATCGGCGTGCCGCGCGTGAGGATGACCCCGGCCGCGAGCACGGCACGTCGCCTGACGACGGTGCCCTCGTACACCCCGCAGTTGCCGCCGACCAAGACGTCGTCCTCGATCACCACCGGGGCGGCGTTCACCGGCTCGAGGACGCCGCCGATCTGGGCGCTCGCGCTCAGGTGTACGCGTGCGCCGACCTGGGCGCAGGAGCCGACCAGTGCATGCGAGTCGACCATCGTGCCTTCGCCGACGTGCGCGCCGACGTTCACGTACATCGGCGGCATGCAGACGACGCCCGGCGCGAGATACGCACCGCGCCGCACCGCTGACCCACCGGGGACGATGCGGACCGCGTGCCCCGCCGTCAGCTGGCGCGGCGGGTACGTATGCTTGTCGAAAAAAGCGAACGGCGGCACCGACATGTCGGCGATCGTCCCGGCGCGGAAGCCGAGGAGAATGCCGCGCTTGACCCAGGCGACAGCCGACCAGGCGCCATCCGCTCCGCACTCAGCCGCGCGCACCTCACCGCGCTCGAGCGCGTCGAGCAATTCCGCGACCGTTTCCACGGCCGCGGGAGGCAGGCGCTCCCCCGCGGGCGTCGCGGCGAGCGTGTCGATCCTGGTGGCGAGGTCGCGGGCGACCCGGATCACGCCGCCGCGCCCGCCGCCTGGAGCGCCGATCGCACCACCCCGGCGTGTTGCTCGGCGAGGGGGATGAGCGGAAGTCGGAGGACGTTCTCGATGCGGCCCGTCATCGCGAGCGCTGCCTTCACGGGGATCGGATTCGACTCGACGAACGCGGCTCGCATCCACGCCAACAGGCGCAGGTGAAGCTCCCGCGCCCCCTCGAGTTGCCCGGCGGCCGCCTGTTCGACGAGTTGCGCCATCGCTCGCGGCGTCGCGTTGGATACTACGGAGATGACGCCGTCGCCGCCGGCCGCCATCACGGCCAGCGTCAGCTCGTCGTCGCCCGAGAGAACGCTGAACGCCGGCGGACGGTCGCGGAGCACGTCGGTGATTTGCGCGAGGTTTCCCGACGCTTCCTTGACGGCGACGATGTTCGGTACCTCGGCGAGCGTGAGCGTTGTCTTCGCCTCGATGTTGCTGCCCGTCCGGCCGGGAACATTGTAGACGATGATCGGCAGGTCGGTAGCTTCGGCGACCGCGCGGAAGTGTGCGATGATCCCACGCTGTGGGGGCTTGTTGTACATCGGCGAGACGTGCAACAGGTGCGTGGCGCCTGCGGCCTTCATCTCACGCGACATGGCGACGGCACGCTTGGTGTCGTTCGACCCTGCGCCGGCGACGATCGGCACCCGGCCCGATGCCTGCTCGACGACGATCTCGACCACGCGTCGGTGCTCCGCCGGCGTCATGGTGGCCGCTTCGCCGGTCGACCCGCAGGGAACGAGGAAGTGGACGCCTTCCGCAATCTGCCAATCGACGAGCGCGCGCAAGGCCCGCTCGTCAACCGAACCGTCATGGGCGAACGGGGTGACGAGTGCGGTGCCGCAGCCGGTGAGTCGCGATGTCGGCGTCATGTCCGGTCGGTTTGTGGGGTCGGCGTCAGGACGTCACGCATCTGGAAGACGCCGCGGCGGCCGACGAGCCACCGCGCCGCGAGCAGCGCGCCCTCGGCGAAGACGCGCCGGTCGCGCGCCACGTGCTCGAGCCGAATCTGCTCGAAGGGCGCGTCGAGTAGAAGCTCGTGCGTTCCGGGCACGGAGCCCGTCCGGACGCTGGTGATGGGAACGTCGCGCTCGGCGCCGCGGCGCGCGGCCTGCGCGAGCTTGAGGGCAGTGCCGGAGGGCGCGTCCTTCTTCGCCGCGTGGTGCGTCTCGACGATGTGCGCGTCGAACCCCGGGGCCGCTGCCGCGAGCCGCGTCGCCTCTTCGACCAGGCGCTCGAACATGTGCACGCCGACGGCGAAGTTCGGTGCCCAAAGCAGCGCGCCTTGCGCACGTTCGACGAGGGCCATTACCGCGGGAAGGGACGCGTACCACCCGGTCGTGCCGACGACGATCGGGCAGCCGGCGGCGACGGCGGCGTGGATGTTCGAGACCGCTGCGTCGGGCTCCGTGAACTCGACGATGACCTTCGCCCCACCGAGCGAGCGTGGCGTGATGCCGGTCCCGTCGCGGTTGTCGGCGGCGCCCAGGCGCGCGACCACCTCGAAGCCGCGCTCCGCCGCGAGCTGGTCGACCGCCCGACCCATGCGGCCGAGGCCGACCACGGCAACGGGAATCGGCGGCGCCGTCACGCCTCTGCCGCCGCCGTGGCGCCGAAGAAGGTGGCGTGGAGGCGCTGCATCATCGGCTGGACCTGCGGGCCGTCGACGACGACCGTCAGGTTGATGCCCGTCGCACTCAGCGACAGCATGTGCACGTGCACGTCGCCGATGGTCTGCAGCGCCCGCGCCATCGCCTGCCCGCCGTCGCTCAGACCGGCGCCGACGATGGCGACGATACCACGCCCGCGCTCGATCGACACGTCGCCCAGCTCGCGAAGGTCGCCGACGAGCTCCTCGAGAGGTGCCCCGTCGTCGACGGTCAGCGATACGGACACCTCCGACGTCGCGACGACACTCACCGGCGTCCTCCGCTCCTCGAAGACGCCGAACAGCGTGCGCAGGAAGCCCTCGGCCATCAAGATGCGCGGGGAGCGGACCTTTATCAGGACGACGTTGCTCTTTCCGGCGATCGCCGTGACGGCGCGGCGGGGCGCCTCGAAGGCGATCAGCGTCCCGCGGCCTTCGGGGCGCTTCGAGTTGAGCACGACGACCGGGATGCCGAGCACGACGGCCGGCGCGATCGTGTTCGGGTGCAGTACTTTCGCGCCGAAGGACGCCAGCTCGGCGGCCTCGTCGAAGCCGATGCGCTCGATGAGCCGCGCGTCGGTCACAACGCGCGGGTCCGCCGTGAGCATCCCGTCGACGTCCGTCCATATCTCGATGGCGTCCGCGTGCAGCGCGGCGCCGATGAGCGAGGCGCTATAGTCGGACCCGCCGCGACCGAGCGTCGTTGTGACGCGGGTCGTCTGCGTCGAGCCAATGTAGCCGCCGAGGACGGGCACCTTACCCTCGCGCACCAGGGGCAGCAGGAGGCGGCGGCCCGCTTCCGCGATCGCGTCCGCCTGCGGTTCGGCGCGGGTGAACGCGTCGTCGGTGATCATGACGTCGCGGGCGTCGATGTGCTCCGCGGGCAGTCCGAACTTGCGGTACGCCTCGGTCACGAGCAGGGACGAAAGCCGCTCGCCGGCCGCGGAAATCGCGTCGAGGCTGCGCGGGGTTAGATCGGCGAGCACCGACAGCGCTTCGGCGAGACTCGCCAGCTCGTCGAAGAGCACGCTCATCTCGGCGCTCACCTCGGCGCACTCCGACGTGTCGCCGAGCAGTTGTTCGGCTTCCCGGAGGTGCCGCTCGCGCAGCGACTGGACGTTCCGAACAGCCCCGATGAGCTGCCCGCGTGCAGCTTGCTCGGCGATCGCGATAAGGGCGTTCGTCGTGCCCGCGAGCGCGCTGACGACGACAATCGGGGCCTTGTCGAGTCGCCCCCGTACGATCTCGGCGGTACGGCGGATGGCCTCCGCATCACCAACGGACGTACCGCCGAACTTGACGACGATCACCGCGCGGCGAGGCGGCCGGCGCGGACGAGCAGCTCGGCGTTCAGCACCGACGCGCCGGCCGCGCCGCGAACGATGTTGTCGCCCATGGCCACGAGCTTGACGTCGAAGAGCGGGTCCCCGCGCACGCGGCCGACGACGACGCTCATGCCCCGGCCGGCGCCGACGTCGCGGCGCGGCTGCGGGCGGTCGGGGTCGTCGGCGACGACGAGCGGCCGGTCCGGCGAGGTCGGGAGGCCGCGCGCCGCCTCCGCGCCACGCCACTCGCGCAGCGCCGCGAGCGCCTCCTCCGGACGCACGCGATCCTCGAACCCGACGGACAGGCAGACAGTGTGGCCGTGCTCGACCGGTACCCGATTCGTGTGCGCACTGATCGCGATCGGCGCGCCTTGAACCGCGCCGTTCTCGTAGCGACCGAGCATCTTCAGCGCCTCGGTCTCGATCTTTTCCTCCTCGTCCTTGATGTACGGCACGACGTTGCCGATGATGTCGAGCGACGGCACACCCGGATAGCCAGCCCCCGAGACCGCTTGCATCGTCGCGACGAAGAGCCGTCGAATGCCGAAGCGCGCGTGAAGGGGCGCGAGCGCGCTGACGGCGACGATGGTCGAGCAGTTGCCGTTCGTGACGATACCGCCGTGCCAGCCACGGCATTCGCGCTGCGCGTCGAGAAGTGCGAGGTGGTCCGGGTTGACCTCGGCGATGACAAGCGGGACGTCCGGCTCCATCCGATAGTTCTTCGCGTTGCTGAGCACGAAGCGGCCCGCGCGGGCGAATGCCCCCTCGACCTCGCCCGCGACGGACGAGTCGAGCGCGGAGAACACCAGCTCCGATCGGACCGCGGACGGATCCGTCGGCAGCACTACCATCTCCGCGACGCGCCGCGGCATCGGCTCGGTGCCTAACCACCGGGCTGCCTCGGCGTAGCGTCGCCCCGCCGAGCGCTCGGACGCGACCACCTCGGCAAGCTCGAACCAGGGATGGTTCGCGAGCAGCCGCACGAAGGCCTGCCCGACGGCGCCCGTCGCGCCGAGCACGGCGACGCTCCGCTTCCGGCCGGGGGTCGGAGTGGTTGTCATCGTCGCCACGTCACGCGGCGAGGAGCGCCCGGACCATTTGCTGGTACGCGCCGACCGAGGCCCGCAGCTCCTGGACGTCCACGAATTCCTCGGGCGTGTGAGCCACGTTGATGGACCCGGGCCCGAAGAGCAGCGGTGTCCCCCAGCGCGTGAGCAGAGGGATGTCGCTGGTGTACGCCACGGGCGCGATGCGAAAGCCCGGCAGCGTGTGAAACCGCTGTGCCGGGATGTGTGAGCCGAACTCCAACTCCGCCCAACCGCGCGCCCACTCCTCGAGTCGAGCCTTCACCACGCCCACGTCGCTGACGAGGCGAAACATGACCTCCGCTTCGCACGCAGCGGGGACGACGTTGGCCTCCGTCCCGCCGTGGATCGTGCCGATGTTGACGGTCGTCGGTCCGAGCACCGGGTCGGTCGGAAACTCCAGGGTCTTGACGCTGAGCAGCCGTTCGAGCATCGGCTCGATCGCCGACTGCCCGAGGTGCGCGTACGCGGAGTGCGCGGCGCGGCCGCGTGTCCGTACGGTCACGCGCAACGAGCCCTTCGCGCCGCTCGCGAGCGTGCTCTCCGTGGGTTCGCCGTTGATGAGGTACCGGCTGGTCGCGGCCAAGCGATTCGCCGCGCGTGCGCCATCGGACCCCTTCTCCTCCCCGACGACGAACAGCAGATCGACGCGGCTCTCGCCGTCGGTGGCGAGGGCGTCGGCGGCGAGCATCATCGCGGCGGCAATCCCTTTCGCGTCGGCCGCGCCTCGACCGAAGAGCCGGTCACCGGTGAGCGTCGGTGGGAAGTACGGCGGTACGGTGTCCAGGTGCGTCGACAGCGTCACACCCCGCCCGCCGCGCGACGCCCAGACGTTGGCGCGGCCGCGCGTCACTTCCTGGAGGGTGACATTCCACCCGCGCGCGACGAGCCACCGCGACACGAAATCGACCGCGCCCTGCTCGGCGCCGCTGGATGACGGAATGGCGAGCAGCTCGGCCGTGAGGGCCACCACGTCGTGCATGCTTACAAGCTAGTCGCTGCCGGCGCGGAGACGCTATCAGCTGCCAGTGCGGGCTACGCCCGCACGCGATCAGCTATCCGCTATCAGCCGGCCCTGGGGCCGCTGATGGGACGGCGCGTTGGCGAACGGCCTGCAGGTGCGGCATGCGCGGCCGGCGGCGGCGCGCCCTACGTCCGGCGGGCGCGCCGCGAAACGGTCTCAGGCCGTTGGTGACGGCTGCGACCCCGGGCGGGTCGTGGCTTGCGGCTGGAGCACGAGCTCAGCGCCGCGGGCGTGCTCGACGAACAGCTGTTGCACGAGGCGGTTGGCTTCGTGCACGTAGTCGTCGTGATGGCGCTCGCCTATCTCGCCGATGCGCGCCAGCTCGTCGATTCCCAACGCGCGGCCTGCCTCGCGGAAGGTCTTGAAGGTGTCCTCGGACTGCCGCGCGGTGACGATGTCGCCGACGAGGCGCAGAAAGTCACTCTCGCGGGCCGCGTCGGCGAGGTCACGCGCGACGCCGAGCGCTTTGCCCAGCATCTGCTTCCCGAGGCCGGCCTCGGCACCGATGCGTTGCTGGAAGTCCTCGAGCATGCGCTGGTGCTCGCGCATGCGCGGGATGTGCCGCGAGCAGAGGTCACGGAAGCGCTGGTCTTCCGCCTGACGCTCATGATCCTCGAGGTTCTGCAGGAACGTGCGGTGCTGCATTACGGCGTTGTTGACCTGGCTCTTGAGAAAATCGATCCCGCGTTCCATACACACCCTCCGTTGACGTCAGCGAGCGATGGGAAACGCACCGGGGGTGCAGGACGCGGGCCAACGGTGGCCGCGAGCTGCGAGGTGCGACCCGCGAGCTGCGACCAGCGAGCCGCGAACGACGCGCGCACACGCTCAGCACGCTCTGATTCGTAGGTCGCGGCTCGGTCGCCTACAACTCGCCGTTGACGACGTCGCGCCGCAGCTCAAAGAAGTCGTGCGACAGCGGGACGGCGTGCTCGACCGCCAAGTCCTCGAGCGCGTCGAGCAGCGCGCGCTTAATGCGCCGACCGGTGGGCCCGCTGGGCAGGAGTTGCAGCGTACGGCGAAGTCGCGACGTATCCGCGACGAAGGTTGGGAAATCGATCGCCGCCGGGTCGAACTGATTCGAGACGACCGGCGCGAGCGGGCCGCTCGTCGAGAGGCTGTTTGCCGGACTCGACAGCGCGGCCCCGATCGCGGCCGCATCGACGTGCAGGACCTCCGCAAGCCGCTGGCGGAGCGAGCTCGTCAGCTCCGACTTGCCCGTCATGACGCGCCAGAGTTGCTGGCGCGATGTCCCGGCGTACCGAGCGAGATGCTGCTTCGAAAGGCCACGCTCGATGCGCAGCATCTCCAACTGCTTACCGACCGGCGTCAGCTCGACGAAAGTCTCGGGGAACTGCGTCTCGTTGTCGGGCTGCGTTGACATTTGTAACGCGAACTGCTACTTTTTATCACCGAACGAACCCCGAAACACTGCGACGTCCGTTGCACATTCTAGGAGCGGGAGTGGGCAGAGTCAACAATTCGGGGGCGGGTACGGACGGTCGCAGGAAGGCATCCCCGGGCAAGAAAAAGGTGAGCAAGCCGAAGGTGGTCGACCGGGCACCAAGGAGCGTCGTACGTCGGAGCACGCGGAACGGGCGAGTACGTGGTCGGCCGTTCCAACTCAAGCCGCCGCCGGAGCGAAAAGTCATCCGAATCGTCGACCTCGACCCGTTCGAGAAGTGCGGGCCCGGAACCTCGGTTCAGCGGCTCATTCGCGTCGACGAGATGATCGACCAAGCGCGGGAGGCCCACCTCGTTTTCTTCGACCGGCACGGATGGTACTGCGAGCACGGCCGGACCTGTCCCGCCGTCGGGCATGCACGGAAGCACGCCGAGCGAGACGTACGATCACACTAACAACCACGAGAGGAGCGGATTGGACGAACCCGGAGAGGATGAGTTGGTAGGCGCAGTCGGTCTGGACCCACAACGGTAGGATGAGAGCATGATCGCACGACACGAGACTCAAATGGACAGAATGGACATCTGGTCGAAGCTCGCGGCGCCGCTTCCCGCCGGCGTCATCTCCTGGAGGCAGGACGGGCGCCCGATTCAACGGGACGGGAAGTTCTTCGCGCGGTTCGTCGCCTACGTCGAGGCGAACACGGTGCGCGAGCGGCTCGACACGGTGGTCCCCGGCGAGTGGGATCTCACGC
>JBHELH010000372.1:0-4835 GCA_046263215.1 Gemmatimonadaceae bacterium
CGGTACGCATCGAGCTTCGTGCGCCAGAGCTGGTTGTGCGCCTGCTCCTCATGAAGCTGCTCCGCGAGCGTCTTCACGAACGCCGAGTGGCGGACGTGGTCGACCTTGGCGATGCTGCGGATCAGCGCGCGGTTGAAGCCGACGACGATCGGGTACATCGTCGCCACAAACGACAAATACCGGCGCCGCGGCAATTGCCGGGTCCGTAACGCCGTCCCGAAGGCACTGCCGTTCATGAGCGACGCGTAGTTGCGAGCAAGCTCACCGACGACGTCGCCGATCCGGCGGTGGGCGTCGGGGCCCGTCAGCGGGTTATGCGTACGCACCGAGACCGGCATCGATCAGGGGCTGGGGGAGCGAGCAAGGAGCGGCCGACAGCCGCAGGGGTAGTCCGCCTTCACCAAATAGACTCTAGGCGGACTCAAGGGTAACAGTTCCACCCCCCCTTGCCGAGGGGGTCATATTGTCCTGCCATGCCGAGCCACTCCATCCTTCTCGACGCTCGCGCCATCGTTCGAACGCTGCGTCGAATGGCGGACGAGATCGTCGAAGCAAACGCCGGCACCGACGGACTCGTGCTCGTCGGCATCCAGCGCCGCGGGGTACAACTCGCGGCGCGTCTCGCATCTACGATCGGCGAGCGCGAGGGGGCCGACGTCGCCCAGGGGGCGCTCGACATCACTCTGTACAGGGACGACCTCCAGACGGTCGGACCACGCCCGGTCGTTGGTCCGACCCACATTCCGACAGCGATCGACGGTAAACGCGTGGTTATCGTCGATGATGTTCTCTATACCGGACGGACCGTTCGCGCGGCCCTCGACGAGCTGGCGGATTTCGGCCGGCCAGCGCGCATCATGCTCGCCGTCCTCGTCGACCGCGGGGGTCGTGAGCTCCCCATCCACGCCGACGTCATCGGTAAAACGGTCGACGTGCCCCCGGGTGGGCGCGTCGACGTGATGGTCCGCGAGCTCGACGGCCGCGACGAGGTGGTGCTCTCGGGCTCCGGAGAGGCGGCGTGAGCAGCCCACTCGGCAAGGATCTGCTCGGCCTCGAGGAGCTCTCGACCGAGCAGATTCAGCTCATCCTCGACACGTCGGAGCCGTTCAAGGAGATCAGCGAGCGGCCGATCAAGAAAGTGCCGACCCTACGCGGCGCGACGATCGTCAACCTCTTCTTCGAAGCATCGACGCGGACGCGCGTCTCGTTCGAGTTCGCCGAAAAGCGCCTGTCCGCGGATACGGTCAACGTTGCCGCGGCGGGGTCGAGCGTCCAGAAGGGCGAGACGCTGGTCGACACGGCGAGGAACCTCGAGGCGATGCGGATCGACATGGTCGTCATTCGCCATTCCGCTTCAGGAGCCGCGAGGTTTCTCGCCGAGCGGATCGAGTCGAACGTCATCAACGCGGGCGACGGCACGCACGAGCACCCGACACAGGGCCTGCTCGACATGCTGACGTTGCGCGATCAGTTCGGTCGCATCGCCGGTCTCAAGGTGTGCATCGTCGGCGATGTCCTCCACTCGCGCGTGGCGCGCTCGAACATCTGGGGCCTCGCGAAGATGGGGGCCGAGGTGGGCGTCTGCGGGCCGCGGTCGCTACTCCCGAGCGCGATCGACGCGTTCGGCGTCACCGTCTTCGACCGAATCGAGGAGGCCCTCGAGTGGGCGGACGCGGTGAACATTCTGCGTCTCCAGCTCGAGCGGATGACGGGCGGCTACATCCCATCGCTGCGCGAGTACAACCGCGTTTTCGGCATCACGCGCGCGCGCCTCGAGCGCGCCGGCCGCGACATCGTGATCCTTCACCCCGGCCCGATGAACCGCGGCGTCGAGATCGACTCCGACGTCGCCGACGGTCCATCCAGCGTCATCCTCGATCAGGTCACGAACGGCGTCGCCGTGCGCATGGCTGTCCTCTACCTCCTGTCGGGTGGGCGGCCCGAGCTCGCGGACGCGGCAAAGGGCTCGGGGTCGGTGTGATGGCGGAGCTGCTCGTTCTGCGCGGGGGCCGCGTCATCGACCCGTCCCAGAACCTGGATGAGACGGCCGACGTCGCGATCGTCGATGGTCGCGTCGACCGCATCGGGCGCATTGGCGAGGTCGGGGAGCCGAGTCGGCCGGTGGACGTTCTCGACTGCGCTGGGCTGGTTGTCGCCCCCGGTTTCATCGACCTGCATTGCCACCTCCGCGAGCCGGGGCGCGAGGACGTCGAGACGATCGCCACCGGCGCCCGTGCCGCGGCAGCGGGCGGGTTCACCGCGGTCTGCGCCATGCCGAATACCGATCCCGTCACGGACAACCAAGCGGCGGTCGGCTTCGTGCTGCGTCAGGGGCAGCTTGCTGGAGCGGCGCGCGTTTACCCCATCGGCGCGATCACGATAGGGCAAAAGGGGGAATCGCTGGCGGAGTTCGGCGAGATGGTCGGCGCCGGCGCCGTCGCGGTGAGCGACGACGGCCGGCCGCTCGTCAGCGCGCAGCTCATGCGCACGGCGCTGGAGTACGCGCGTACGTTCGGGATTCCCGTCGCCGACCACTGCGAGGAACCGACGCTCGCCAGCGGCGGCGCGATGAACGAGGGCGTGGCGAGCGCGCGGCTCGGCCTCAAGGGCATTCCCGGGGAGACGGAGGAGATCATGGTCATCCGTGACATCCTCCTCGCGCGGCGCTCCGGCGGCCACGCGCACCTCTGCCATCTCAGCACCGCAGGGTCCGTGGAGCTCCTGCGCTGGGGAAAGGAGCGCGGGATCCGCGTCACCGCGGAAGTGTGTCCGCACCACCTTTCGCTCACCGAGGAGGCGGTCCTCGGCTACAACACGAACGCCAAGATGAATCCGCCGCTGCGCACCGACGCCGATGTCGCCGCGCTGCGCGACGCCGTGCGCGACGGGACGATCGACGTTATCGCTACCGACCACGCGCCACACCACTACGACGAGAAGGAGCGCGAGTTCGCCGATGCGCCGAACGGCATCGTTGGCCTCGAGACCGCGCTTGGCGTGATTCTCACGTGGCTCGTCGAGCCAGGGGTCCTCGACCTGCGGCTGCTCGTCGAGCGAATGGCCGTTGCGCCGGCGCGGGTCTTCAACCTTCCGGGCGGCACGCTGCGAGCCGGCTCGGCCGCCGACGTCACGGTCTTCGACCCTGTTGGCGAATGGACGGTCGACCCGACGCGGTTCAAGTCGAAGGGACGTAACACGCCCTACGCCGGGATGCGGCTGCGCGGCCGAGTGCAGTACACGATCGTGGACGGCCGCATCGTTCATCGCTACACGCCCTGACCACGTGGCTGCCGGGGCTCGACTCGGAGATGCCCGGGCGCGCGAGCAAATCGTCGCCGCCTGCCGCCGGCTCTACGATCGGGGCTTGATCGCCGGAGCGGAGGGGAACGTGTCCGTGCGTGTCGCGCCCGCACGCCTCCTCATCACGCCGGCCGGCGTGCCGAAGGCCGACCTTCGTCCTTCCGACTTGGTGGTAACCGACGGAAAGGGCCGCGTCGCCCGCGGGATGGGCCAGCCCTCCACCGAGCTCGCGATGCATCTGCGCATCTACAGATGCCGCAGCGATATACACGCGGTCGTTCATGCCCATCCGCCGGTCGCGACCGGCTTTGCGGTCTGCGGAGAGGCATTCGCCGAGTCCGTGCTCCCCGAAGTCGTCGTCGCGCTGGGTCCGATCGCCCTCGTCCCGTACGCCACGCCCGGGACGGAGACCCTGGCCGACCGGATCGAGCCGCTGCTCGCCGATCACGATGTCTTCCTGCTTTCCAATCATGGGGCCACGACCGTCGGTTCGACGGTCGAGGTTGCCTATGCCCGCATGGAGAGTCTGGAGCATAGCGCGAGGATCCTGCTCGCCGCGCGACTGCTCGGGCAGGTCCGAACGCTGACCGCCGAGCAGGTCCGCGACTTGGTGGCCGCACGCGAGCGTGTGCGCTCCCCGGGGCCCTAGGGGGTGACACGCCCCAGGGGCGACGGGCTGGAGACCGAATGAGTCAGACGGATAAGCGCGGAGAGGCGGTCGCCGCCCTCATAGCAGACCGCCGCAAGTACGAGTCGTGGCTCGCCGCTCTCGAAGCCAAGCGATCCGAGACCCCGGACCATGTTTTTTTCCGGGTACGATCCGACTACGAGCGGCGACTGAACGAGGTCCTCGAGCGCCTCCGCTCACAGGCATCCGCGCTGAACGACCGCGCCGACGCGTTGAACGCCCGTCTTGCGGCCCTCGTCGAGGAGGAGCGCGCGAGTCGCGACAGGCGCTCCGAGGCCGAGCTTCGCGTCGCGGTCGGGGAGATCAGCAAGCCGGCATGGGACGCGCTGCTCAAGCAGACGGCGGACGCGGTCGCGCGAATCGCCGCCGAGCGGTCGACTATCCAGACGGAGCTGGAGGAGATCCGGGAGCTTCTTGGAGGGCAGACAACGGCCGGGGGAGGTTCGAGGCAGCACGCCCAGCCGGCAGCGCCTCCTCCGGAGTTACCGCCGGACGAGCTTGCGTTCCTTCGCTCGCTGATCACACCCGAGGTGTCGACGAAGGCGATGCCAAGCCCCACCGCGGGCGCCACCGGCCCGCCGCCGCCCCCACCCGCTCAGGGCGTGTCGGTGATCAAGGAAAGCGAGCCGTTGCTCGACCCGCGACGCAGCGGACGCGATACGCCTCCGCTCTCGATGAACGTGCCCGGGAGCGAGGCGATCGTCATCCGGTCGGGCAAGGACGGCAAAACGCTGAAGTGCGCCGAATGCGGCGCACTCAACATCCCGACCGAGTGGTACTGCGAGCGCTGCGGCTCGGAGCTCGCGCCGACCTAGCTGGCCCCGGCCTTGGCGAGGCGGCTCTTGTG
>JBHELH010000373.1:0-4047 GCA_046263215.1 Gemmatimonadaceae bacterium
GGCGTCGAGGGCGCCACGCAGCTCAAGACGAGCGAGTTCGGCGCGGCGATGGTGGAGAACATGTAGGGGTGGTGGAGGCCGCCTGCGCCAGTCTAATCCTGCCTCAGCACCGCTACAGGGTCCGCGTGGGCAGCGCGTCGCGCCGCCAGGTAGCACGCGCACGCGGCCACAGTTGCCAGGACAGCTGCGACGGCCGCGAACGTCGCGGGATCGGTGGGCTCTACACCAAAGAGCTGATTGCTGATCACGCGGGTGACCGCTAGCGACGCGGCGAGCCCGATCACGATCCCGACCATGGGCATGCGCATCCCCTGGCCGATGACCAGGCGCAACACGTCGCCTGGTGACGCACCCAGTGCCACGCGGACTCCGATCTCGCGCGTTCGCTCGGCGACGGAGTAATGCGCCAGGCCGAAAACTCCGATCGCCGCCAGCGCCAGCGCGAGCATCGCGAAGAGGGTCAACAGCGACGTCTGCAGCCGCCGCTGCGCGGTGAAGTCGCCGAGCTTCTGCTCCGCCGTCGAGACGGTCGCGATCGAGACCGACGGCACATCGAGCGCCACCGCGCGCCGGACCAGCGGCGCCAGCGCGAGCGGATCACCCTCGGTCCTCACGACCAGGTCGACACGCCCGCCCCCTGACGGGATGTACGCGCCGTAGTACTCCGGGATCGGCGCGCGCTCGAGCCCCGACCGACGCATATCGCCGACGACGCCGACGATCTCGTACCAGTAGGTCTTGTTCGTCGGGTCCACACAGAACCGCTTACCGAGCGGATTCTCGCCGGGAAAGAAGCGGCGCACGAAGGCCTCGTTGACCACCACCGGCTCCGGGATCGCCAGACGTTCCTTCTCAGCGAGCGACTGCCCGGTGATCACCGGCGTGAACAGGGCTCTGATCTTCCGCGTCGCGTCTTCACGATCAGGCAGGCGGCCGAGCCGCAGCGGCACTCGCATCGTCGGGAAGAATCCCGGAGTGACGAGCGCCTCGGCCAGCTCTCCCGCGGCAATCTCGCTCGCGTCGCGACCCGGGATGGTAATCGCCTCGTTCCCCTGGCCGGCGACGAACATGTCGTCGATGAAGCCGACGGACGACACGCCGGGAATCGCGGCAACGCGCGACGCGAGGCTGTGCGCCACCTGCTCGCGGGCTCGCGCGCTCCCCTGCTCGACGGTCGAGCTCTTCGCGCCTGGTTGGGCAGAGGGTGGCGCCTGCGACGGAAACTCGAGACGTACGGTGAGCACGCCACGCGGGTCGAAGCCGGGATCCACCGAGTGCAGCCGATTCAGGCTTTTCAGTAGAAGGCCGGCGAGCGCCAGAAGCACGAGCGCCATCGCGCATTCCGCGAGCACCATGAGGCCCTGACTGCGGCGCAGGCGTGTGCCAGCCGTTCCACGCCCGCCTTCCTTCAACGCCTCGCTGGCGCCGGTGCCGGAGAGACGCAACGCGGGGGCGATGCCGAATGCCATTCCGGACAGGAACGACGCGGCGGCGACGAACAGCAGGACGCGTCCATCAAACGCGATCTCGTCCATGCGCGGCACGTAGGCCGCGATGGCCGCGCCGAGCAGCGGAGTGCCCGCCGCGGCGATCGCCGAGCCGGCCAGTCCGCCGACGAGGACCAGGAGCATGCTCTCGACGACGAGCTGCCGCACCAGCCGGCCGCGTCCGGCGCCCAGTGCTCGGCGCACGGCGAATTCGCGATGCCGCGTCGCGCCGCGCGCCAGCAGCAGGTTCGCGAGATTGGCGCACACGACGAGCAGCACGACGCCGACGGCGCCGAGCAGCAGCCAGAGGGCGGATCGCAGGTTCGCGCCGGCGATGGTGTCGAGCACCGGCAGCACGGTGGTCGCGAATCCAGGAAAGTCGGGGACGCCGGTCGTGTGGCTGATAGCGAGCTGTCGTCCGATGCGGTCGAGGTCGGCGCGGGCGTCGTCCACCGACGCGTCCGCGTTCAACCGAGCGACAGCGGTCCAGCGGCGCGCTCAGGGCTGAAAGCGCTCGACGCTCTCGCGATCGAACCGCCAGTACGTCGCGGCGGGGGTCCAGACCGCGGTCAGGCGGTCGGGGAAGTAGAAGTCCGGTGGCAACACGCCGATGACCGTCAGCGTGGTCACGCCGCCTTTGGACGCATCGTCCACTGCGAGCGTCTTGCCGACGACGTCGCGTGCGCCGCCGAACCAGCGTTGCCAGAAGGAGTGGCTGATCACGGCGACCGGTTGCCGCTCGTCCGCGGCCGAGATGAGCCGGCCGTGCAACGGCGTCGCCCCGAGCACGGCGAACAGGTTCGTCGAGACGAGCGCCCTCCGCGCGCGTCCTCGGCCTCGGCTCGGATCGGTCGCGATAGGCGCGATGCGTCCGGTCGTGAAGTACGCGACGTCCCGCAGCGTGGTGTTGCGGGCGCGCCAGTCGGAGATCGTGAGCGACGCGGTGGTCTCGCGGCGCAGCCCGCGGCGGACGTCGTCGGTGAAGATCATCACGAGCCGGCGGGCGTCGTGGTAAGGCAGAGGGCGGAACATCACGGCATTGACGACGCTGAACATCGTCGTGACGGCGCCGATGCCGAGTGCGAGCGAGATGAGGGCGACGGCCGTGAAGCCGGGGCTCCGCCGGAGCCCGCGCGCGGCGACGCGGAGGTCCTGCCAGAGCCACTCCACGGACCCCTCCCACCCGCCCCAGCGCACGCGCGCCTTGGTCGCCTCGAGGCCGCCCATCTGCACGCGCGCCGCGCGCTCGGCCGCTTCGGGCGACATGCCGCGCCGGACGTTCTCCTGCGCGGCCATGGCGAGGTAGTGCCGCAGCTCGTCGTCGAGCTCCTGCTCCACGCGCTCCCGGCGGACCAGCGACCGGAGGCCCGATCGCGCCGCGCGCCAGATCGACACGGGTCCCTCCCTCCTAGTCTATGCCTCCAGCAGGCGCGCGATCGCGGCCACGCGCCGCTGCCAGTCGGTCGTCTCGGCCTTCAGGCGCTTCCGGCCCCTGTCCGTGAGGCGGTAGTACTTCGCGCGGCGGTTGTTCTCGCTCGCGCGCCACTCCGCTTCGATGAGGCCTTCGCGCTCCATGCGCTGGAAGGCGAGGAGCAGCGAGCCGGGGTTGACCTTGAAGACGCCCCGGCTGATCTGCTCGATGCGCTGCGTGACGCCGAAGCCGTGCATGGGCTGCAGGCTCAGGCTCTTGAGGATGAGCATGTCGAGCGTGCCCTGGATGACGTCGGTCGAGCCGGCCATGCGGGGCTCAGGGCTCCCGTTCCACTTGGGCGCCAAGAGGGCGCTTCCCAAGGATGTAGCCGGCCCTCTTGGTCGTCAAGAGGAGGCGGCTTCGTGTCACCCCCGCCGCTCCGGCCTTCCTCTTAGCGCCTCGACCACGGCATCGAAGAACACCCAATCATTGATGACGTCACCTCCCGTGGGCTTAGGTCGCGCGGACCAGACCACGATCACGACCTGCGCGGCAGGGTTGACGTAGAGCCACTGCCCGTAGATGCCTATCGCTGCGTAGGCACTGTCACGCCGTGCGGCGGGAGTTCCGCCCGGCCACCAGAGATACCCGTACGCCAACGGCGTCCCTCCGCGCAGCACCTTGGGGCTGGTCGCCTCACGGATCCACCCGTCGGGAAGGATCGCTTCCCCTGCCGCGACACCTCCACTCAGCAGGAAGAGGCCAAAGCGGCCGTAGTCGCGCAGCGTCGCGCTGAACCCGCTCCCTCCGATCTCGATGCCGTCGGGTGAATCGAGCCACCAGTTGGCATCGGCCTCCATCCCGAACCTGCTCCAGCTGCGTTCGGAGAGGTACGTCGCGAGCGGCCGCCCCACGGCGCGGCGCACGACCTCGGCGGCCACCTGGGTTTCACCCGTGCTGTACGTGTTCACGGTGCCGGGGTCTGCCGTCCTCGGAAGGCTCCTCATGACCGCCATCGCGGAGCCAGGCACCTGGGAGATCTGCGCCTCGAGGAGACGTCGGCGGTCGGACGTGGGGTCGGTATAGGTCTCCGTCCAGCGCACGCCGGACGACATCATGAGCACGTCACGCAGCGACACACCGTCGTAC
>JBHELH010000374.1:0-7389 GCA_046263215.1 Gemmatimonadaceae bacterium
ACCGTGCGCGGCTCGTCGACGTCGAGTCTGATCGGCAACGGCGACGCGCCGTCGACGACCGTGATCCGCCTCACGCGGAGCCACCGCTCGCAGGCCGCGGTGAGGGGACCGGTGACGCGCGGCACGACCGAGCCGATCGACGCGTCCGCGACTTGCTTGCGGTCGACACCCGTTCCGTCGAGCAGGCTGTAGAGCAGGACGCCCAGCTCGTCCTCTGTGCGCGGGACGTCGGTCATGATGCGCCAGTGCGCGCGAAGCTCCGTCTTGTCGAACAGCCCGATCGTGGTCTCCGTGTTGCCGACGTCGAAGACGATGATCACGTGCCCTCCTGAAGCACGAGCGATCCGCTGCGATAGTGTCGAATGCCGGCCGGGGTGTGCACTGCCAGCTCACCGGCCGCGGTGACTCCCGCGACGACGCCGGGAGCCGGGCGCAGACAGCGTCGCCCTCGTGCAATGTCTCGCGCCGCGAATTCATCGAGCTCGCGGCGGTCGAGCGGCCCCGCTGCGGCAGCGGCCGCGCGCACGGCCGGTACGAGCGACGCGAGAACATCGAGGCGACTAACTGAGTCGCGTAACCCGGCCGCGTTGGCGAGGCCGGTGGGGGGGACGACATTCACACCGAGGCCGATTGCGACCCAATCGAGCCGCGCGCCGCGCCAGCGGGCTTCGACGAGAACTCCGGCCAGTTTGCGCCCGCGAACGAACAGGTCGTTGGGCCATTTGAGCTGAACGGGGGCGTCCGCGAACGGGTCCAGGGCCGCTGCCGCGGCCACTCCAACGCGCAAGGACAGCACTCGAACGGCGGCTGCATCCTCCGGCCGCTCCAGCAGCGTGAGCCAGATCCCACTCGCCGGAGCCGAGCGCCAGGCGCTTCCCTGCCGGCCCCGCCCCGCCGTCTGCGCTTCGGCCAGCGCGAGCGACCCCGCGGGAGCGCCGGCGGCGCCGAGCTCATGGGCGGCGTCCATCGTGGAGCCGACCCGCGCGTAGAGCGACAGCGACGGGACGCCGAGCCGGGTCGCCAGTGCGGCGGGGGGCTCACCGTCGTAGGTGCGCGCCACGATCGGCGCCGCGCGGGGTGAGGCTTCAGGCGCCACGCGCGAAGGCGAGCGCGAGGATCGCCGCGCCGAGCAGGAGCCGGTACGCGGCGAAGACCCCGTATCCTCGCCGCGCGACGAGCTTCAGTAGAACGGTGATCGCGAGCCAGCCACTCACCGCCGACGTGAGCACGCCGACGATGAGGGGCGCCGATAACCCCGTCTCGCGGACGGCCTCCGGCACCTCGAGCACGATCGCGGCAAACGTGATCGGGGCGCTCATCAGAAAGCTGAACACCGCCGCGGCTTCCCGTGAAAAGCGGAGCGCGCGGCCGGTGGTGATGGTAGAACCGGAGCGCGACACACCGGGGAGGAGCGCCAACATCTGCCCGATGCCGATCAGCAGCGCGTCCAGCCAGCGCATCGATGCCAGCGAGCGGTCGCGCGCCGCGGCGCGGTCGACGAGCCACAGAATGACGCCCATTACCATCAGTGCCGGCGCAATGATCAACGGGTTCCGAAACGTCGACTCCGCGTGGTCCTGCACCGCGAGCCCAGCGATGGCGCCCGGGATGGTCGCGATGACGAGAAAGATGACGCGGCGCTCCTCCTCGGACGCGGCACGGCGGGTCCGCGCGAGACGGAAGAACGCGATCACGAGGTTCTTCCACTCTTGGTTGAAGTACCAGAGCACGGCGACCAGTGTGCCGACGTGCAATGCCACGTCGAAGGCCAACCCCGGGTCAGGCCAGCCGAACACCCACGGCGCGAGGGCCAAGTGCGCGGAGCTGCTGATCGGGAGGAACTCGGCCAGTCCCTGGAGCGTGCCGAGCACCAGCGCTTCGAACACCGTCACAACGTCACCGTCGCCAACTTCTCGCTGTAGAAGGCTTCGTAACGCCCGACGATGTCCTCGAGCGAGAACCGATCGCGCGCATCGCTGGCGGCCAGGCTGCTCATCTCCTGCCACCGCGCGGGGTCGCGAAGAATACGGAGCGCGGCGTCGGCCATGCCCACTACGTCGCCAACTTCGCACAGCACGCCCGTCTCGCCGTGGCGCACCACTTCCGGCAGCCCGCCCGCTCTCGTCCCGACGACCGGAACGCCCGACGCCAGTGCCTCGAGCGCGCTCAGACCGAACGATTCGCGGTCTGATGGAAGGAGGAAGAGATCTGCGCCCGCGAGCAGCGGGGCAACCGCTTCGATCTTCCCGAGGAACTGCACGTGCGACTGCACGCCCAGTCGCCGGGCCTCAGCCTCGGCCACGACGCGATCTGGGCCGTCGCCCACCATGACGAGGACGCTCGGCAGCTCCTCGTTGACGCGGGCAAAGATCTGGACGATGTCGGCGACGCGCTTCACCGGACGAAAATTCGAGATGTGCATGAGCACCCGTCGCCCGCCGTCGAATTGGCCCGCGATTGTCTCGGCGTAGCGTGCGCGGTCGTACACGTGCGGGTCGATGAAGTTGGGTATCACCTCGATCCGACAAGCCGTGCAGCCGAAGGCCTCCCACGTCTCGAGCTGCAGATACTGGGAGACGGCGGTGAGCCCGTCCGATTTCTCGATCGAGAACTTCGTGATCGAATGGTACGAGGGGTCCTGGCCGACAATCGTGATGTCCGTGCCGTGCAGGGTCGTGACCACGGGGAGGTCGGGGCGGATCGGCCGCAGCATCTCCTTCGCGATCCAGGCGCTGGTGGCGTGCGGGATGGCGTAGTGCACGTGCAGGAGGTCGAGCTTGTGCGCGAGGACGACCTCGTGCATCCGCACGGCGAGCGCCAGGTCGTACGGTGGGTACTCGAAGAGCGGGTACCGGGCGACCTCGACCTCGTGGAAGAAGATGTGCGGGAGGAACGACGGAAGCCGGAAGGGCTGTTGGTAGGTGATGAAGTGGACTTCGTGGCCGCGGCGCGCGAGCGCGATCCCGAGCTCGGTCGCCACGGCGCCGGACCCGCCGTAGGTCGGGTAACAGGTTATGCCAATGTTCACTCAGCCGAATCCTCGTTCCACCAGCGTTCGACCGCATCCTCCCACCCCGTCGCGCTCGGGTCGACGCGAGTCACGCCGCGCGCCGGGAGCTGATGCCGGAACCATGTGCGCTGCCGCTTCGCGTACTGACGCGTCGCGGTGATGACGCGGTGCAGGACGTCCGACTCCGTCGCCTCCCGACGCACCAAGGACCGGACGGCCCGGTAGCCGGTGCTGTTCCACGCGGGGGCATCCGGCGGCACGGTTGCGTCGAGGTGCAGCACCTCCTCGACCCAGCCGCCTTCGAGCATGGTTCGCGCCCGCGTGGCGATACGTTCGGCCAGGGTAGCGCCTGGGTCGACAACAAGGTATCGGGCGGCATGACGCGGCGCGCGGCGACGAGTGACGTGGAGGACGCTGAGGCGCTGACCAGAGAGCAGGGCGATTTCGATCGCGCGCAACAGTTGCGTCCGCCCGAGGTGTGCGCGGGCCGGATCGAGCGTCGCGCACCAGCGGCGGAGCTCCGCCACCGAAAAGGTGGCGAGGAATCGCTCGAGGCGCGCCCGACGCGGAGGCGAAAGATCCGGCTCGTCGAATGAGCTCTCGTAGAGCGCGCGCACGTACAATCCAGTTCCGCCGACGACGAGCGGCACCCGTCCGCTCGCTCGTGCCTCGGCGATCCACGGGGCCGCCGCCGCCGACCAGGAGAACGCCGAGCAGCGCTGCGTCGGCTCGGCGATGTCGATCCCACGGTGTGGCACCCGCGACTGGTCGGCGGCGGTCGGCTTCGCGGTCCCGATGTCGAAGCGCCTGTAGACCTGACGCGAGTCGGCGCTGATCACGACGATCGGGTACCGGGCAGCGAGCCACATCGCGATCGCGGACTTGCCGGCGGCCGTCGGACCGACGATGGTCCGCACCGTGTCCTTTCGCGCCGCGCGTTCTGCGCGCGCGGCGCCGCCGTGATCTGGCGCCGCGCCTCCGGGACGCGCGGCGTCATCAGCGTCGGCCAAACCTGCGCTCGAGCTCGTCCCAACTAAGCTGGACCACGGCGCAGCGACCGTGGACGTCGTGGGCCGGCAGCGCGGTCGTCGCCAGCGCCACGAACAGCGCGCGCATCTCTTCCTGCGCCAGGGGCTCGCCCGCCTTGATCGCGGCCTTGCAAGCGAATGTGGCGGCGAGTCGCTCGTGCCGCGCCGCCACCCCCGCGAGCCGGTCGCCGGTGAGCGCGGCGAGCGTCTCGCGTAGGCACCGTTCGGCGTCGAACCGCGCATGCGGCGACGGCACGGCGCGGACGAGGATCGCCGTACCGCCGAACGGCTCGGCGTCGAAGCCGAGCCGTTCGAAGAGCTCGCGGTGCTCCTCGAACGCCTCTTCCTCAGCTGGCGCGAGGTGCACGGTGAGCGGGAGGAGCAGCTGCTGCGACGGTGCCCCTCCCTGCTCGAAGGCCCGCATGATCTGCTCAAAGAGGATCCGCTCGTGTGCCGAATGCTGATCGACCAGAACGACGGCGTCGGCGCGCTCGAACATGATGTACGTACGATGGAGCTGGACGAGCGGGGGAACCTCGACTTCGCGCCGCCCTGCGTCCGCGCGCGTGACGACTCCCGGCGCGGTTACAGCGTTCGCGGCCGCGACGCCGAGTGGGGAGCTTGGTAACCCGCCGAAAAGAACGTCGGATGGGGTGGGAGCGTCGCGGAACGGGTCGCCGTCTCCGCCCTCGGGTGCTGGGGCCCACGCCGAGGCGGGGTTGGATGACGCGTGCCGGCCCCGCCAGACGTGGCCGCTCGCCAGCGGGCCGAGGGCGCGCCGAACTGCGGCCTCGACGGCGCGCTCGACACTCCACCGGTCGCGAAAGCGGACCTCCGCTTTCGCAGGGTGCACGTTCACGTCGACGTCGTCGGCCGGCGCGGTGATCTCCAGCAGCAGCGTCGGACGGACGCCCGCGGGAATAGTGGACCGGTACGCGGCCTCGGCGGCGCGAACGAGTCCGGCGTCGCGCACCGGGCGGCCGTTGACGGCCACGAATACGCGTCGGCTCGAAGCGCCGACGTCGGCCGGGCGCTCGGCGAGCCCGGATACGTGCACCGGCCCGCTGACGTCCTCCACGTCGAGAAGTCGGTCGGCGAAAGGCGCGCCCCACACGCCCGCGAGTCGCCCGCGCAGCGTCGCCGCCCGGGGGAGTGTGAGAACTGATTTGCCGTCGTGGGCGACGGTCAGGCGCACGTCGCGCCGCGTGAGCGCGACGTTGGTCACCGCGTCCACAATGCCCCGCCATTCCGCGCGCGCGCTGCGGAGGAACTTCTGCCGCGCGGGCGCGTTGAAGAACAGCCGCGTCACCTCGACGGTCGTGCCCCGGCGGCGCGCGACGTCGTCGACGCCGAGCATCTGGCCGCCAGCGGCTCGGATCCGCGTGCCGTCGCCGTCCTTGGCGGCCGTCTCGAGGAGAAAGGCGGAGACCGAGCAGATCGACGGCAGCGCTTCGCCGCGAAAGCCGAAGCTCGTGACGCCGACGAGGTCCTCCGGGCTGCGGATCTTCGAGGTCGCGTGGCGCTCGAGCGCCAGTAGCGCGTCGTCGCGATCCATGCCGCAACCGTCGTCGCTGATGCGGATGCGGCGCCGGCCGCCGTCCTCGGCGGCGATCTCGACGGAGGCCGCGTCCGCGTCGAGCGCATTCTCGAGCAACTCCTTGACGACGGACGCGGGTCGCTCGACGACCTCACCGGCCGCGATCTGGTCGGCGACGGCTCGCGGGAGGACGGCGATGCGGGACATCGCGCAAAGCTACGCCCGCAGCGCGCGGACCGTCAATCGAGTGGCGGCGCGGCGAGAGAGATCAGTCGCGAGCTCTCCACCCAGCCATGCCGTCCTCCGTCGAGCACGACGTGAGACCAGACGCCGTACACCGCGCGAACCCGGGCGACTTCGCCGACCTCCGCGCTCGCCGTGCGGTCAGCCCCGAGGGCCGGGCTCACGGCGAGCGGCCCAGGGCCCTGCACGACGACGAGGTCCCGGCCGTTGAGTCGCTCGACTTGGTGTACCGCACCAAGTGCCACCGCGACCGTAGCCATGGCGAAGGCGACGGCCGGCCGCCTCGAGCCCTCGCGCCGCCGGATGCGGATGGCGCCCGCAACCCACGCCCCCCACCAGCAGCACGCCAGTGCGACGGCGAGCGCGGTTTGCGTGATCGGCGGAACGAAGCCCGCGGAGGCGAGCGTCTCCTCGCGGACCTCGCGGAGTCGCGCGCGGACATCGCCGGCGAGCGGCTCGAGCCGGAGCGCTCGCTGCCACCCCGCGACCGCGCGCGCGGTGTCGCGCGCCGCCCACGAGGCGGTACCGAAGTTAGCCCATGCGTCCGGCGCGCGCGGCTCGCGCCGCGCGAGCGTGCCGAATGCGCGTTGGGCAGCGCCATAGCGTCGGGCCTCATAGGCGCGAACGCCGGAGTCGAAGAGCTCGCGCGGCGATTCCGGTACCGCGGCCGCGAGCGCGCCCGCGAGCCCCGTCGCGAGCAGGGCAACGAGCATCAGTCGTGCGCCGCCGGGCACTTCCCAGGGCCGGAGGGCTTCGGCGTCGATGCGGCCGTACAGCTCGAGCGCGCGGCGACCGGCGCCATCGGGCAGCGCGCGGGCGGCCGCGTACGCGGCCTCGTCAAGGCGGCGGAGGAACCGCTCCGTGTCGGCGGCGAGGCCGGCCGGCACGCCGGCGTGGCGCAGGACGCGCTCGAGCGCCCCACTACGGCTGAACGCGTCCGGATGAACGCCGAGTCGGTCTCCGACCGCGGCGACGAACGCGCGTCGGAGGTCGCGCGCGCTGGCCGGGGATCGTCCGGCCGCGGCCGCGCGAAGCGCGTGGACCCGGTTCGCGACGCGCGGGCTCGGGCGCGTTCGTCGCCGCGCGCCGAGGATGACCGCGGGCAGTGGCGCAGCCGCCAGCAGGAGCCAGTACTCCGGCAGCGAGTACAGCGGCGGGCCGACCGGGCCGCGATAGCGCGTGCGGATCGTCAGCGCTCGCTCCGTCGCGGCGGTGTCCGCCGCCGCCGCCGCAGTCGCGACGGCGATCGACACGCGAACTGGGGGGGCGACCGCCGTCTCGTAACGGCGCCCGTCCGGATTGAAGAACGTGTAACGAACCGCCGGCACCTCGAGCTCGCCGGCGCGGTGCGGCGTCAGAATCCAGTCATACTCTTTCGACCCACGGATGCGGCGCGCGGAGGTGTCGACACGGACGCGCTCCTCGGCGGCGACCAACGTCCCCCACGGGACCGCGACCGTCGGGCGCGGGAAGAGCTTCACGTTTCCCGTTCCCTCGACACGCACGGACAGCGTGATGGGGTCGCCGACGCGTCCGCCCGCCGTGTCGACGCGCGTCGCGACGCGCAGCGA
>JBHELH010000375.1:0-8347 GCA_046263215.1 Gemmatimonadaceae bacterium
CGGCCCGATGCTCCGCGCGTGAATCTTGTCGTCGACGAGGTGCGACAGCTTGAGCATGTAGATCTCGCCGACCGTCACCGGCGACGCGAAGCGCTCGCCGCTGCGGCCGTCGCGCAGCCACACCTTGCCGAACGGCGTCAGCCCGGCGAGCCGAAGTAGCTCGACGGCCGCGGCGTCAACGTCCGCTTCCGACTTCTTGCCCAGCATGCCGGCGAGCGCCGGAAGCTCCTGCTGCCGCAGCAGGTCCGCCGTATCCAAGCCGCGCGCCTTCTCGAGCTGCCGGAGGGCCGTCTTGTACTCGGCGCGCCGCGACGCACGCTCGCCCTCGTCTTCGGCCCGCGCCGAGTGGAAGGCGATCTGGTGGTCGAGCTCGCGAGTCTCGCGCTCGGCGAACTCACGCGCCGCCGCCGCGAGGAACTCGCGGAGCCGGTTGTGCACGTCCTTCGTCTCCTGCGACATCCCGCGGCTGGCCAGCGTGTTGAGCGTCGCCTCCTGCAACGGCTCCACGTGCTCGTCGACCGCCGTGCGGTCCGGCTTGACGTCGCCCAGGATCGCCCGGACGTCGTCCGGCGTGATCTCCGGGGCCGGCGTCGACAGCTGCAACGCGTCACGGGCCCACGTCGCGCCGGCCATCTTGAGCAGCAGCCCGATCTCGCGCTCGTTCGCCCCCTGGAAGACGGGCGTCTTCGCGTACACGCCGAGGATCTTGGAGGCCCACCCGAGGTGCGTCTCGAGGATTTGCCCGACGTTCATGCGGCTCGGCACGCCCAGCGGGTTGAGCACGATGTCGACCGGACGTCCGTCGGGGAGG
The DNA here is from genome assembly GCA_046263215.1 of Gemmatimonadaceae bacterium. Classification (GTDB taxonomy): domain Bacteria; phylum Gemmatimonadota; class Gemmatimonadetes; order Gemmatimonadales; family Gemmatimonadaceae; genus JBHELH01. The sequence goes on from JBHELH010000375.1 coordinate 812, forward strand.
AACGGCATGTCCTCCTCGGGGACGATCCGGGCGACGATGCCCTTGTTCCCGTGGCGGCCGGCCATCTTGTCGCCGACGGAGATCTTGCGCTTCTCCGCTAGATACACTTTCACGAGCTGGATCACGCCCGGCGGCAGCTCGTCCGGCTGCAGGATGCGGTCGATCCGCTCCTCCGCCTTCTCCTCGATGCGCGCCTTCTCCTCGTTCGCGCTGTCGATGATCGAGCGGATCTTCTCGTTCACCCGCTTGTTCTCGACGCGGAACGTCTTGAGGTCGAGCGACGAGATGCGCAGATCGCCTAGCACCTCGCGCGTCAGTCTCGTTCCGGCCGGGATCGCCTCCTCGACCGTGCCCGACTTGAGCGCGAGCGCGACGGTCTGCCCCTCGAGCAGGTCCACGAGCTCCGTGTCGCGCACTTCGTTGACGCGGATCTTTTCCTCGGCCTCCAGCCGCCGGACCTCGCCGATCCGCTCGCCGCGGTCCTTCTCGACGACTTGATCCTCGATGCGTGAGAAGATCTTCACGTCGATGACGACGCCCTCCATGCCTGGGGGCACCTTCAGCGACGAATCCTTCACGTCCTTGGCCTTCTCGCCGAAGATCGCTGTGAGGAGCTTCTCTTCAGGCGAAAGCTCCGTCTCGCCCTTCGGCGTGATCTTGCCGACGAGGATGTCGCCCGGCTTTACGTGCGCGCCGATGCGGACGATGCCCCGCTCGTCGAGGTCCAGGAGCGCCTCCTCGGAGACGTTCGGGATCTCGCGCGTGATCTCCTCCTGCCCGCGCTTGGTGTCGCGGACGTGCAGCTCGAGCTCCTGGATGTGGATCGACGAGTAGACGTCGTCCTTCACCAGGCGCTCCGAGAGCACGATGGCGTCTTCGAAGTTGTGCCCGTACCACGGCATGAACGCGACGGTCACGTTCGAGCCGAGCGCGAGCTGCCCCTGCTCGGTCGCCGCGCCGTCGGCGAGCACGTCCCCGGCGCTCACGCGCTGCCCGTGACGCACGAGCGGGCGCTGGTTGATCGCCGTGTCCTGGTTCGTGCGCCAATACTTCTTGAGGCGGTAGCGGTCCTGCTGCGTCAGCCGCGCGAGCGGCGTCGCCTCGTCGTCCGCCGACCGCCGGCCGCGCTCGGCCGGCCCCGTGTCGACGATGATTTCGTCGGCGGTCACCCGCGTGACGACCCCTTCGCGGCGCGCGATGACGACCGCGCCAGAGTCCTTCGCGACCGTCTCCTCGAGGCCGGTGCCAACGATCGGCGTCCGCGGGTTGAGCAACGGCACCGCCTGGCGCTGCATGTTCGAGCCCATGAGGGCGCGGTTGGCGTCGTCGTGCTCGAGGAACGGGATCAGCGCCGCCGCGATCGACACCAGCTGCTCCGGCGCGACGTCCATGTAGTCGATGCGATCCGGCGCGACCAGCGGCAGGTCGCCCCGCTGCCGGCACAGCACCAGCTCGTCGACGAACGAGCCGCCGTCGTTCAGCTTCGCGTTCGACTGTGCGATGACCGCGTTCTCCTCCCGGTTCGCGTCGAGCCACGCGATCTCGTCGGTTACCTTGCCGTTCCTCACGACGCGGTAAGGCGTCTCGACGAAGCCGAGGTCGTTCACCCGCGCGTAGCAGGCGAGTGACGTGATGAGCCCGATGTTCGGCCCTTCCGGCGTCTCGATCGGGCACATGCGGCCGTATTGCGAGTAGTGGACGTCGCGCACCTCGAAGCCCGCGCGCTCGCGCGTCAGGCCGCCGGGCCCGAGCGCCGAGAGCCGCCGCTTGTGTGTCAACTCGGCGAGCGGGTTCGTCTGATCCATGAACTGCGAGAGCTGCGATGATCCGAAGAACGCCTGGATGACCGCGCTCACGGTGCGCGCGTTGACCAGATCGTCCAGCGAGATCTTCTCGGGATCGGTATTGATCGACATGCGCTCCTTCACGAGGCGCGCCATACGCGACAGACCGACAGAGAACTGATTCGCGATCAGCTCACCGACCGAGCGAATGCGCCGGTTGCCGAGGTGGTCGATGTCGTCCACGTCGCCGCGGCCCTCGTGGAGCTCGACGAGGTAGCGAAGGATCGCCACGAAGTCGTCGCGGGTCAGCACCGTTGTTCCCGGGTCGGTCGTAAGCCCCAGCCGCTGGTTGATCTTGTAACGACCGACGCGCCCGAGATCGTACCGCTTCGGGCTGAAGAAGAGCCGTTCCAGCGCCAGTCGCGCGGTCGCCGCGTCCGGCGCGTCGCCGGGTCGCAACAGACCGTAGATCTGACGCAGCGCGAGCTCTTCGCCCTCGGTCGAGGTCACGGGCGTCTCGATCGTTTCGCCGCTCACCTTGCGGACGAGACGGCTCGTCGGATCCTTCGCCAGCGTGTTCTTCACGAGCATCGACTCGGCGCGGCCCGACGTGGCGAACGCGCGCACGCGGACGATGCCCGCCTTGCGGATGCGCCTGATCACCGTGTCCGTGAGGGACTGCCCGGTCTCGGCCACGACCTCGCCGCTGTCCGGATCGACGACGTCGTGCGAGAGCGTCCGCCGCAGGGGCCGCTCGCCGCGCTCGATCGCCTCCTGCTCGTCGCGCAGGTCAATCGTCGTGTACGACGCGAAGACCTTGATGCTGTCGACCCCCTGGCGGCGAAGGCGGTTGAAGACCTCGTCGGTCAGCTCGTCGCCCTCACGGACCAGGTATTCGTTCTCGAGGCGCTCGCGCTCGGCGCGCGCCTTCTTCGTGCGCGCCTTCGGCGCGTCCTGCGCCGTGACCTCGCCGGGGAGGGTGATATCCTCGGCGATGATCGCCCCCGTCAGCTCGCGGAGGTCCGTCCGACTCTCACGGCGCTTCGTCAGGTCGAGGTCGCGGACGGCGAAGAAGAGCCGGAGAATGTCCGAGTTCGACCCGTACCCGAACGCCCGTAGGAGCGCGGTCGCGGGGAACTTCTTCTTCTTGTCGATGTGAACGTAGATGACGTCGTGGATGTCGACGGTGAACTCGACCCACGAGCCGCGGAAGGGGATGATGCGCGCCGAGATGAGCCGCTGGCCGTTCGGGTGGGTCGACTCCTCGAAGACGACGCCCGGCGACCGGTGGAGCTGGCTGACGATGACGCGCTCGGCGCCGTTGATGACGAACGTCCCAAGTGGCGTGAGCAACGGCAGCTCGCCGAGGTAGACCTCCTTCTCGATGATGTTGCGCGGGCGCTTGACGCCGTTGACGTCCTCGTTGATGACGAGCTGCAGCGTCGCCTTGAGCGGCGCCGAGTACGTCATGTCACGCTCGATGCACTCCTCGACGGTGTACTTCGGCTCGCCCAACGAGTAGCGGACGAACTCGAGCGAGAAGTTCTCGTGCACGTCGGTGATCGGGAACAGATCCTTGAACACCCGCTCGAGGCCGACGTCCTCACGGTCGTGCGCCGCCGCGTCCAGCTGGAGCAGCGACTCGAACGCGCGCGTCTGGATGTCGAGCAGGTGGGGCATCTCCATCCCCTGCTCGAGCTTCGCAAAAGAGATCTGTGTGGTCGTTTCAGGCATTTAGCTCACCCGCATGCAGGCGAAAAAACGGGACCGCCCCCGGCCGACCCGCGAAGTGCGCGGGCGCCAGGGTGAACCCGGGGCAACTGACTCAGTTGTGGTGCGAACGGAAATGTTCACGATGGCGTCGGGGCTGAGGTGAGAGGGCTGAGGGTGAAGGGCGGAGGGTGGAGAAGGCTCGGCTGTCTCCACCCTCCGCCCTCCGCCCTCTACCCTGCCTCACTTCACCTCGACCGCCGCGCCCTGCTCCTCGAGCTTGGCTTTGATCGTACTCGCCTCGTCCTTCGAGACGCCGGTCTTCACGGTCTGCGGCGCGCCATCGACGAGGTCTTTCGCCTCCTTCAGGCCCAGGCCGGTCAGCTCTCGAACGACCTTGATGACCTGGATCTTCTTCGCGCCGGCCTCCTTGAGCACGACGTCGAACTCCGTCTGCTCCTCGACCGCAGGCGCAGCCGCGGCGGCGCCACCGCCCGGGGCCGGCCCAACGCCACCCACCGGGGCGGCGGCGATCGTGACGTTGAAGCGGCTCTTGAATGCTTCGATCAGCTCGGCGAGCTCGAACACGGACATGGTGCCGATCGCTTCGAGAATCTCGTCCTTGCTCAGAGTCGTAGGCATCGTTGGTTTCTCCTCGTGAAATCCCAGGCGATCCTGGGGCGTTAGGTCAGGCGAAACGCCTGGGACTTAAGCGGCGGCGCCTTCGCGCTGCGTGCGCAGCGCTTCGAGCGCTCCAGCGAACATGTACAGCAGCCCGTTCAGCGCGCCGACGAAGGCGGCGAGCGGGGATTGGAGGCCGGCGCCGAGGTCGGCGAGCATCTGCTCGCGCGACGGCATCGTCGCCAGCTGCTTCACCTGCGCCGAGTCGAGCGTGCGGCCGTCCAGCATGCCGCCCTTCAACGTCGGTTTGGCGTCGTTCTCCTTGGCGAAGTCTGCGAGCAGCTTCGCGGCGGCGATCGGATCGCGCGCGAGCACGAGCCCCGTCGGACCCTTCAGCCGCTCGCTCACCAGCCCACTCTCGTTCACTGCGCGCAGCGCCAGCGTGTTCTTGACGACGACGTACTCGATGCCGGACTTCCGCAGGCGCCGCCGCAGGTCGGTCATGCGCTTCACGTTGAGGCCCGTGAAATCGGTGAAGTACAAAGCGCTGGCACTCCGCAGCTTCTGTGCGAGCTCGGAAACGAGCTGCTCCTTCTCGCTTCTTTTCATTGCTCGTTACCGGTAAGGGGTAGTGTCGACGGTGACGCCCGGCCCCATGGTGCTCGACACGGAGACGTTCTTGATGTACACGCCCTTGGCCGCCGGCGGCTTCGAGCGGACGATCTGATCCATGAACGCGTTGAAGTTCGTCTCCAGCGCCTCGACCGCGAACGACACCTTCCCGATCGCGGCGTGGACGTTGCCCGCCTTGTCGACGCGGAACTCGATCTTCCCCGCCTTCGTCTCGCGCACGGCGCGACCGACGTCGAACGTGACGGTGCCGGCCTTCGGGTTCGGCATCAGACCGCGGGGACCGAGCACCCGGCCAAGCTGCCCGACCTGCCCCATTTGGTCCGGCGTCGCGATCATGACGTCGAAGTCCATCCAGCCTTCCTTGATCCGCGCCAAGTACTCGGGGCCGACGTAGTCGGCTCCTGCTTCCTGCGCCTCGCGCGCCTTGTCGCCGGCCGCGATGACGAGCACGCGCACCGACTTTCCGGTACCCGCCGGCAGCACGACCGTGCCGCGGACTACCTGATCGGCGTGTCGGGGGTCGACGCCAAGGCGGACCGCGACCTCGACCGTCTCGTCGAACTTTGCGAACGCGGCCTGCTTCACGATCTCGAGCGCTTGGCGACCCTGATACGCGATCGCCGCGTCGCGCCGCTGGGCGGCTGTCCTGTACTTCTTCCCGTGGCGTCGCATCAGTCGACGACCTCGATGCCCATGGACCGCGCGGCGCCGGCGACCATTGCCATCGCCGACTCGACGGTGTCGCAGTTCAGATCGACGAGCTTCAGCTCCGCGATCTTGCGGACCTGGGCGCGTGTGACCTTCCCGACCTTGTTCCGGTTCGGCTGCCCACTGCCCTTCTCGATCCCCGCCTCCTTCTTGAGTAGCACCGCGGCGGGCGGGGTCTTGGTGATGAAGGTGAACGACTTGTCGGCGTAGATCGTGATCTCGACCGGCAGGATCGTTCCCGACTCCTTGGCCGTCCGCGAGTTGAACTCCTTCACGAACGCCATGATGTTCACGCCCTGCGGGCCGAGTGCCGTCCCGACCGGCGGCGCCGGCGTGGCCTGACCCGCTGGGATCTGCAGCTTCACGAATCCCGTGACTTTCTTCGCCATGCTCTAACTCCTCTTACTTCTGGCTTCCACGGTCTGTTTAGCGTCGTCGTGGTGGCCGACGTCCTGCGCCAACTACTGCGAACTGCGGACTGCGAACCGGAAGCGTCCCAGGGTCTGGTTGTCCGAAGTCCGCAATCCGCGGTCGGTCAGTAGGCCCTCAGTTGCAGATAGTCCAGCTCCACCGAAGTCGGTCGGCCGAAGAGACTGACGGTCACCCGCACTTTCCCCTTGTCCGGCATCACCTCTTCGACCGTCCCGCTGAACTCGGTGAATGGCCCTTCGGTGATCTCGACCGCCTGGCCGATCATGAAGGGGATCTCCTCCTTCGGCTCCGCCTCAGCCGCCTCGTCAGCGATCCCGAGCAACCGGTTCACCTCTTCAGGTCGCAGCGGTTGCGGCAGCTTGCGGTCCTGCCCGACGAACTTGATCACACCCTGGATCGAGTTGATGACGTGCGCCGTCTCCTGGTTCATCGTCATCTCGACCAGCACGTATCCTGGGTACAGCTTGCGCTCGACCGGAACCTTCTTGCCGTTCTTGATCTCGACGACTTCCTGAGTCGGGACCAGAGCCTGACGGATCGACCGGTCCTGCGCCGGCTTCGTATCGGCGTCGATCTTACGCTGGATGAGCTGGCGCACTTTGTTCTCGTGGCCGGCGGTCACCTGAATCGCGTACCAGCGGTGTTCCATCGCCTACCCGCGGGTGAACAGCGCCGGGATCAGCCGGACGAGCACTCCCTGAAGCACGACGTCGAGCAGGAAGATCACCGCCCCGATCACGAGCACGAAGATGATGATCGCGATCGTCGCCTGACGCACCTGCGTCCTGTCCGGCCAGGTGACCTTCCGCATCTCCCCGATGACGTCGTTGTAGAACGTGATCGCGGAGCGGAGGAACCCGGCGGCGCGCCGCGGCTCCGGGCTGACTGCGTTGGCGGCCATGCCTACTTGGTTTCCTTGTGGACCTGATGCTTGTTGCAGCGGGGGCAATGCTTCTTCCACTCCACGCGCTCCGGGTGCAGCCGCTTGTTCTTCGTCGTGAAGTAGTTGCGGTTCTTACACTGGTTGCACGCGAGAATGATTTTCTCTCTCGGCATGGTCAGCCTCACTTGGACAGCAGAGAGCCGCCGAAAGGCCCGCGGCCCCTCGACTGGCTTTCGAGGTTACTGGACAGTTGAAGTGGTGCGCCCCGTCAGAGCTCGCGACCGGGATTGAACCGGTGACCTCACCCTTACCAAGGGTGTGCTCTACCAACTGAGCTACGCGAGCGATTTCCCGAACCAGCGTTTCAGACGCGCCGAGCCGCCACGAGCTCCTGCGGCGGCCCGAACCCCGGAGCTCCACCGACGCCCCGTCCCCGACGTTGTCATCACCGCTCTCCGACGCGGCGCACTTCCTCCAGCGTTTCCTGCGACAGAGCGGGAGACGGGGTTCGAACCCGCGACATCAAGCTTGGAAGGCTTGCGCTCTACCAACTGAGCTACTCCCGCGACACCGCCACGCCGGCCCCCGCTTCGACCTGTTTGGCGGTTACCCCCGCAGCTCGACATGGTGGGGGTAGGATTCGAACCTACGAAGGCCGTAGCCGGCAGATTTACAGTCTGCTCCGTTTAGCCACTTCGGTACCCCACCCGGGTCGCGCGCCGCTCTGAGAGCTGACGGCGAGAATCGAACTCGCAACCGCCCGAT
>JBHELH010000376.1:0-32097 GCA_046263215.1 Gemmatimonadaceae bacterium
GGCAACGTCCAGGATCTCCAAGGGTCGGTTCGGCGGCAGCACCTTGTTCACGACCTCGTTGACGGCGTCGAGGCGATGTGAGTAGGTAGTCTTGAACGTGCCGTTCTTCAGTCTGATGGAGTGAAAGAACGCGCGCTCGCGCACCTCGGAGGCTTCGGGGTCGAGAGGCGGGGCAGAGAAGAACAATTCCTTCGCCGTCGGCACTTCCATGCTGAATCACTCCGGGCCCGGTAGGGCCGCGGACGGCAGTGCCGTGTCCTCCTGGACTTTCACACCGTCTCCTTGAGCCGGCGAGCCACCGAGGCGGGCCGTCGTTGGGCGAGGCGACGGTAAAGTGACAGCCACTGCCCGCGCACGACTTCCCATCTGTAGGCGGCGCAGCTCGCGAGGGCGGCCTTGGTCAATCGATCGACGAGCGCCTGGTCGCCGAGCAGACGGAGCACCTGGCGCGCGATGGCGTCATGATCGCCGACGGGCGCGAGGAGGCCGTGCACGCCGTCGGTCAGGATTGCGGGGACGCCGCCCGCGTCGGTCGAGACCACGGGTAGGCCGCTCGCGAACGCTTCCAGAACCGAGCCCGGCGTGTTGTCGATGTTCGGCGTCTGGACGTAGATGTCGGCGTCCGCATAGCGGCGCCAGATCTCCGCGGGCGGCACGGACCCGGCGAACGTCACGTTGCGAAGGCCGAGGTCGGCGGCGAGCGCGCGCAGTCGCGACTCCTCCGGGCCGGCGCCCACCAGCGTCAGCGACGCGTCGGGGTGGTGCGCCTGCACCGTCCTGAACGCCCGCAGCGTACAGACGACGTTGTAAAGCGGCTCGAAGTTGCGCGTCGACACAAGACGCGGACGGATCGGTCGCCGCGGCATGAACCCGAAGCGCGTCAGGTCCACCACGTTCGGGATGACCTCGGCTCGGACGCCGAACCCGGCGAAGACGTCGCGCAGGAAGGCCGACGACGCGGCGTTGGCGTCCGCCCGCGCTATGATCGCGCGGGCGAGCGACGACCGCTTGAGGTGATCTGGACCTTCGCCGCTGCGGTAATTGAAGACAATGGGCTTGCCGAGCAGGCGCGCCACCAGGAAGGCCGGCAAGGGGGCGAGCAGGAACGAGAAGTACGCCGCCGAAAAGATGTGGACGACGTCGGCCCGCCGCAGCTCACGTACCAGCAGCGGCCAGTAGACGAGCTGTGTGACGATCGTGCGGAGGTACTTGACGCGCGCGAGGTGCGCGAGCGGTCCTGGGGGCAGCGGATTGATCGGAACGAGCCACGCCTCGACATCGGGGTCGTCACGCCACCCGCGCAACATCCTATCCGCCTGAACCGCCTGGCCGCCGAAGACGCGGACCGACGGGGCGACGAGTGCGACCCGGAGCCGATGCGACTCTGCTCGCGGCAAGGCGCGCGAGTGCGCCCGAGGCGCGCTATTCGACAGCGATAGAGCCACGTGCGTGTGAGGTTGCAAACCGCACGCCGAGGCTGCCCAGTGTTGCACAGGCGCAACATCGCCGACGACAGCCGTTGCCGCCGGCCCAGAGGCCTCTCGGATCCCTCGTATGGGCGGGCCTGGTCTATGCACTGTTGATTGACACCGCCTTGCTGGCCGTGACATCCGACGGTATTAGGCGATTAGGCGGCGATGGGACGTGCGGCACACGTAGTCGCGCATTCTGATTCCGGGGGATCAGTGAAGGTCGTCGCGGGCGAGCACTCCGCCGCGCATGTGCCGGTGGTCGGAGGATGTTGAAGGCTGCGAAACGCGGCGCGCTCCGTGTCCTGAACGGACTGGGGCTATCCCGCCGTGTGCGGACCAGCGCGTGGCGCCGGAGTCGGCTGCTGATCCTCTGCTACCATGGGATCTCGCTCGACGACGAACACGAGTGGGACTCGAGCCTGTACATGAGTCCCGCCGATTTCGAGGCACGCCTACGCTCGATCCAACGGAGTGGGTGCGCCGTCCTTCCGCTGGGTATCGCTCTCGAGCGGCTCTACGCGAATGCGCTGCACGAGCCGGCGGTCGCCATCACATTCGACGACGGCCTCTACGACTTCCTGCGGCGGGCATATCCGCTACTCAAGAAGTACGGTTTTCCAGCCACCGTCTACCTCACCACTTATTACTGCGAGCACCAGCAGCCTGTCTTCCCCTCGTTCTGCTCGTACGTCCTGTGGAAGGGGCGTGACGCCGTACTCGACACGGCGGGGATGCTCGACGCAAAGGAGCAGTGGGACCTCCGGACCAACGCCGGCCGGGACGGGGCGTTCAAGTCGATCATCGAGTTTGCCGACCGACAGCGCCTGACGGCGGAAGAGAAGGCCGGGCTCGCCGCGGCCGTGGCGCGCCGACTCGGCGTCGATCACGACTCACTCATCGCGAAGCGTGTCCTGCACCTCTTGAACCCGCGAGAAGTCGCGGAGTTGGCGGCCAACGGCGTGGACTTCCAGCTCCACACGCACCGTCACTACGCGCTGCCGGACCGGGCATTGTTTCTGCGCGAGATTCACGACAACCGCGAGAGGATTCGCGATATCGCCGGCTCCGAGCCGACGCATTTCTGTTACCCCTGCGGTTATTACGAGCGCGACTGGCTGCCGTGGCTCGCCGAGGCGGGGGTGACGTCGGCGACGACCGGTGAGCCGGGCCTGGCCTCGTCGCGGGCGAATCCGCTGCTGCTCCCTCGGCTGGTGGACACCTCGCACCTGGCGCCGGTGGAGTTCGAGGCGTGGCTCGGCGGGGTCGGTACGCTGCTACCACGGAGGCCGCGCAAGGCGGCGGCCCGTCCGTTGAGCGAGGAGATCAGAGTCGCGAGCGCATGTAGGCCTTCCGGTAACGGACCTATCGCTTCGCAAGGCGCCGGTACTACCTGGCATTCTTCGGTGCACACATGAAACAGGTCATTCGCAAAGGTCTCAAGGACATCATCGTGGACGAGGTCCCCGACCCGGTGGTGGTCCCGCATCACGTCCTCATCCGACCGATGTACTCGCTGATCAGCAGCGGGACGGAGACCGCGAGTATTCACCAAGGGGGAGTGCTGAAGGAGGTCGCCGAGAATCCGACCCACGTGCGTCGGATCTGGGACGCCATGAAGCTCAATGGTCCTGTGCGCACGCTCGATGAGGTGAGGGCCAAGTTCAGTGAGTATGCCGTCCTCGGGTACGCCGGAGCCGGGGTCGTGTTGGACAAGCATGACACCGTTACGGATCTCAAGATCGGCGACCGCGTGGCGTATGGGGGCGAGGGGACGGGACATGCCGAAACCGTTCTGGCCGGGCGGCACTTGGTGGCTCGCGTGCCCGACTCGGTCGCCTTCGAGCACGCGTGCTTCACGACCCTCGGCAGCATCGCGATGAACGCCGTGCGCATCGCTCGCATCGAACTCGGCGACTCGGTGGCGGTCATCGGCCTCGGGCTGGTCGGACAGCTCATCGCCCAATTGGCGCGTCTCCACGGCGCTCGCATCATCGCAGTGGACCTCAGGCCCGAGCGAGTCGAGTTGGCGCAACGACTGGGTGCGGACAACGCCTTGTCCGCCGGCGCGTCCCTACGCGAGGCCGTGGCCTCGCTCACCGCCGGCAAGGGAGCGGACTGCGTCGTCCTAGCTGCTGCCGCGAAGTCGTCCGAGCCCATTCACCAGGCGGTTCAGATCTGCAGGGACCGAGGGCGGATCGTCGTCGTCGGCGCCGTGGAGATGACCTGTCCGCGGGATGAGATGTACCGGAAGGAAATTCAGCTCTTCATGTCGCGGGCCTACGGCCCGGGGAGCTACGACCCCGCCTATGAGCAGCAGGGACAGGATTACCCGGTCTCCTACGTCCGTTGGACCGAGAACCGGAACATGGAGGAGTTTCTGCGGCTCGTGGAACTCGGGCGCGTGCAGCTGGACCCCCTGATCACTCACCGGTTTCCGCTCGCGGACGCGGCACAGGCGTATCAGACGATCATGACTCCGGGCTCGCGGAGCATGGCCGTGCTGTTGCGCTATCCGGCGGCGACCTCGCCCGGCCCCATAGCCCTGCTCGAGCCCCGACGCAGGGTGCCGGTTGTTACCCGCGCGCCGGCGCGAGGCACTGTTCGCCTCGCGCTACTGGGAGCGGGCAACATTGCCCGGTGGGCGCATCTCCCCAGCATCCGAGGGATCCCCGATGTCACGCTCCACGCGGTCTGTTCGGCGAACGGCGCCCGCGGAAAGAGCTATGCAGCGCGCTTCGGCGCGGCCTATTGCTGCTCGAGCTACGAGGAGATCCTCCGAGACCCGGAAGTCGACGTCGTCCTGATTGCGACCCGCAACCGATTTCACGCGGCGCAGGCGCTGGCAGCTCTCCAAGCCGGCAAGGACGTCTTCCTCGAAAAACCCATGGCGCTGACGGAGGAGGAGTGTCGGTCGCTGTGCCGGGCGGAGGAGGAAAGCGGCAAGCGGCTTGCCGTCGGCTTCAACCGGCGGTTCGCTCCATTATACCTCGAACAGAAGCGACACCTGCTCCGACGCGCTGGACCTGCCGTGCTCAATTGCCGCGTCAACTCTCCGGGCGCCTACGGGACCCACTGGGCGATGGACCCTTCCATGGGCGGAGCGATCCTGGGCGAGGCTTGCCACTTCGTCGATCTGCTGTACTGGCTCTTGGAGGCCGAACCGACCACCGTTGCGGCCTTCTCCCTTCCTGGCGAGAAGGGAGCCCCGATCGGACGAGACAACCTCGCCGCCACCTTCCGCTTCACCGACGGCTCGATCGGCAACCTCACCTACTGCACCGTCGGCAGCAAAACGTCCGGCGGCGAGTGCGTGGAGGCGTTTGCCTCCGGCGTCGGCGTGGTCACCGAGGATTTCAGGCGGCTGGCGGTGCGCACCGGCATTCGGCGTCGGAAGTCACGACTCTTCGCCGATCGGGGCTACGCGGATCAGATGCGATCCTTCATTTCGAGCATTCGCAGTGGTAAGCCGCCCGAAGTGACGGCTCGCGACGGCGCGCGCGCGACGATCGCGTGCCTGCGCATGCTGGAGTCGGCGCGAACGGACACGCCCCGCGCGATCGACTGGGAGGTGGTGGTGTCGTGAGGGCGGTGCCGGCCATCCAGCGCGAATCGGCGGACGCGGGGCCCTCCGAGCGCCCGGGCCAGCACATGTTCAACGCCCTCTTTGACGAGCCTTGGTGGCTGACGGCTGTCGCGCCGGGGCAGTGGGGGGCCGTCGAAATCGAACGTGGCGGCCAAGTAGTCGCGCGGCTTCCCTACGTCATCCGACGGCGCCTCGGCGTGACGGCCCTAACGATGCCCCCGCTCACGCCACGCCTCGGCCCGTGGCTGGCGCCGTCGAACGCAAAGCCCGCGAACCAGCTCGCCCACCAGAAAGACCTCATGACGGAGCTCATTCAGGGGCTGCCGCCGCACCATTACTTCCTCCAGCACTTCCATTACGCCATCACCAATTGGCTCCCTTTCCACTGGCAGGGATTCGAGCAGACGACGCGCTATACGTATGTCCTCGACAATCTGAGTGACCTCGAGAACGTGTGGGCCGGGCTCCTGGTCAACATCCGCACGGATATTCGGAAGGCGCAGAAACAGGTGCAGGTTCGCACTGATCTCGACCTGGACAGATTCCTCGAGATAAGCAGCCTCACCTTCGCGCGCCAAGGCGAGGCCTCCCCCTACTCGCGCGCTCTCGTCGAGCGGGTCGACGCTGCGTGCGCCGCTCGCGGAGTTCGGCGCATGTTCTTCGCCGAAGACGCGCAGGGTCGCATCCACGCAGCTATCTACCTCGTCTGGGATAGCCAGTCGGCGTACTATCTCCTGGGGGGCGGAGATCCTGCCCTGCGCAACAGCGGCGCCACCAGCCTCGTGCTGTGGGAGGCAATCAATTTTGCGGCGACGGTGACTCAGCGCTTCGACTTCGAGGGGTCGATGCTCGAGCCGGTCGAGCGGTTCTTCAGGGCCTTCGGAGCGCGCCAGGTTCCGTACTTCCGCGTCACGCGCGCAGGGCGCCTGATGCGTCTCGCCCTCGCGGGACGGCAGGGCGTTGGCGCCCTGCTCGGACGCGGCGCTCCAACATGAGGCAGTCGGCGAAGAACTTGGCCGCCCAATTTACGTAGACAAACGGCGAGTATAGGCCGTTGATCGGGTGCGAGCCCTTAACCCCGCCGCGAAGGCCCGCGTGGCGGGCGGCCAGTTTCTGCGTGCTCTTGACGTAGTCGCTCAGCAGGTGCGCATCGGCCAGGTACTCGTTCGAGCCCGTGAGTGCCGACATGCGGAACAATACGCCGGCGAGCTGCGCATCGCCGCTCAGGCAGCTGTAGTTGGCGCTGGAGCTCCAGGAGTCGTCGAAGTGGCCGCCGAGGAAGCCGTCCTCGGCGATGTGCGACCGGAGCGACGCCAACGTTCGCTCCACGGCCTCGATGTATCGGTCGTCGGCGTGATGCTCCCACCCACCAATCAGCCCCTCGAGGACGTAGGCGATGTTGTGCGTGAACGGGTGCTGCCACCGGTGCCCGGGGCCGAAGAACGTGTTGCTGGCGAACCAGCCGTTCGCCCGCTGCTGCGACAGGACCCAGTCGAGCTGGCGCAGGGCAGCGCTACGATACCGGTCGTTTCCGGTGAGCTCGCGGAGCTCCAACAAGCTCCACGCCGTCCGCGCGTCGTACGCGTGGGCGACGGTCGTCGTCTCGCCGGAGCCGACGCGCCACGCCCCGTCGGCTTGCTGCACGCCGGCCAGCCAGTCGCCGGCGCGGACGGCGGCCCGCAGGAACGCGTCCTCTCGGCTTTCTCGATAGGCGCGGCACCAGCCGAGGATCACCTGGCCGGTGTTGAAGACCGCCGGGGCTTGCGACTTCGGGCTGCCATCGAGCACGCCGCTGCGCACGGCGCCGCTCGGTAGTTGGACTTCGATCTCCCAGACCGCCATGTCGAGTGCGCGCGCGCGCAAATCGTCACGACCCTCCTGCGCGGCGTAGTCGAGGAAGGTTGGGATGATGTATCCGGTCGTTTCAGGATAAGGCGGGAGCCATCCATCGACGATGGAGTACCCGGCCGACACGCCGCGGCGACCGCCCTTGTCGTGGGCGACGAGAAGCCAGCCCATCGTGGCGTGAAGATGCTCGTCGGTCGACCGCGGAGGTTTGCGGATGCCGAGCCAGTCGCCGCCGATCCGTGCGAGAACCGCGGGATGCAGGGCGCGCACGACGCCGCTGCCGGCGCGCCGAAGCGTACGTATCGTCCGCGGCTGAGTCATTGAGCCAGCTCGCCATTCCAGCCCGGTTGGATCATGCAGCTGATCCGAAGCGGCAGACGTGTCGCGCCCGCGACCTCGATCACCGGCCGCCGCTCCACGGTTCCGTAACTGTTGCTCATTGGCGACTCGGCGATGCGAACGCTCATCGCCGCCGGGTGGCGGAGGAGCAGATGGATGGTGGGTGTCCCCGGCAACACGACGTGCGTCCGATCCGGAGCGAGCGGACGCACGCTGACTCGTCCCGGCGTCAGATGAAGACGCCAGGCGACGTCATGCGCTCCGTTCCCGTCCACCTGGTCCACGAGTCGCCACATGTGACGGCGGCGGTGAAAGCTCAAGCGGCGGCGACATGTGGCCCCCAGATGGGCGAAGCCGGAGTGGCGTCCGTCGAACCGCAGCACGGGACCATCCCCGCGCCAGAACTCGCATACGCTGCGGGTCCTATCCTCCAGAATCCGCCAGGGCAGCGACATCTGAATCGGATTCTGCTCTTCACCGTCGACTTGCACGACGCTGTGCGCTGCAGTGCTGCGAAAGGCGTGGCGCAGCACCAGGTTCCGCGTGTACGCGTACGCTCCGCTGTCGGCGACGACGCGGCGCCCCGCGACCACCAATTCGAAGGAAAGCTGGTCGTTGTGGTCGTGACTCCCCGCACCAGCGAGTCCGATGCGCCCGCAGCGCACGACCGCGTGATCGGCGCCATCGCGGAGGACGAAGAAGCCACCCCGCGGAAAGGCACCCGATACAGGGTTCGCGGTCGGCCAGTAGCCGTCGGGAAGCCCCAGCTTGTGGCGCCGCGGCTCGCTCAGCGAGCGCGCGTCCAGTGCGTGGACGCGGCTGTCGTCGGCGTCGCCGAGCATCGGAGCTTCGCCGCTGCACGGCAGGTAGGCGTCGATGAACGCATACATGCGGCGAAGTCGCCGATCGTACGCCGTCATGTCGAGGCCGGGGAGATTCCGCCGGACCAACTCGCCGCCGAATGCGAAGAGCTCCGTGTGGTGCCGGTGGTAGGCGAGGGCGCTTTCGAAGCTGACGCCGTCCTCTTCGATCTGCCGGAGGATCTCGCGGCGGAGGATGCGCGCGCCTTTGCTCAGCCATCGTTCGCCGAAGCCAGTACCGCGGAATAGCACGCCGAGGTAGACCATGCCGACCCCCGTCCCGACGTAATGGCTGCCGCGATAGCGCGGATGCCACTCCGGGTGGCGCTCCAGGAAATGCCCGGCCGACACGAGCTCGGCGAGCAGCTCGCGCCACAACCCCGTCGGTACGGGTGCCGCCGCGAATAGCGGCACTGCCAGCGCCCAATTCGCGAGCCGCAGCGCAAGATCCATCGCCGCGTTCGTGGACCACAATGGTCCGTAGCCGAGCGGGTTCTGCGTGCGCCACGAGCGGACGTGTTGCTCGAACGTATAGAGATAGTCGCGCTCGCCGGTCGCCCAATACGCGCGCGCAAGCGTCAGAAAGTGATAGCAGCGGGAGAGCTCACACACCGTCCGCAGATCCGAGCCGTCTCCGCGGACCATCGCGACGCGGGATGCCTCGTCGAGTGGCCACTCGCGCCCGGTGTACAAGTCGAGCCGCCAGCGCGGCGGGTTGCCGGTCGCTATCGGCCCGGAGCCGAGGAGGTCCACCGTTCCCTGCGCAAAACGCGCGGCCAGCGTGAGGTCGTCCGGCGTGCACGTGCGGGCAGCCCACTCGTGCGCCGGCGCCGGAAGCCACCAGCGGCCGGCCCCGGGACGGCTGAGCCAGGCCGCGATGCCGCCGCGCGCGTCATACTCGGCTGCCCACGCGGCAGCCCACCGCCCGCCACGCCGCACGAGTCGCTCGTAGCCGCCTGCACGCTCGAGCAGTGTCAACGCCCGGCCGCGCGTCTTCCAAGCGGCGACGCGAGCGATGGTCCACGGCGACAGCCCGCGCACCCGGACGAATGTCTCCCTGAGCGCTTCTGTCACGCGGCTTGGCATCGCGAAGGGTCTGCGCGGGTCACGAGGAAGCCGAGCCACTGGCGAGCAAATGGCAAGCCACCTTGGGAGGCCGTCAGGCAACCGCCACGATCAACACTGTCGCACCGATGCAACACCTCGCAACATCCTCGCGGCGAGCGCGATCTCGTTCACTCACTCAGGGCGCGGGCTCAGGCCGGAGCAAGACTTGCTACACTCGCGGGCCCGCGGCGACCAGGCGCCGCCTGCCTTCCGAACTCTCGAGCATTTGCTGATGTGCGGAATCTGTGGGATCGCGTACGCCGATCCGCGTCGCCCCGTGGCCGAGGCCCTCATCGCTGCGATGTGCGATTGCCTGAGTCATCGAGGGCCGGACGACAGCGGCGTCCACCTCGACGGAAACGTCGGCCTGGGTCACCGCCGCCTGAGCATCGTCGACCTCGCCGGCGGGCACCAGCCGATGGCGAACGAGGACGAATCGATCTGGATCAGCTACAACGGCGAGGTCTACAACCACGCCGACTTCCGTTCGATGCTCACGGCGCGCGGGCATCGGTACCGTAGCCGGTGCGACACTGAGGCGATCATCCATCTCTACGAGGAGCTCGGAGCCGACGTGGCGACCGCATTGCGCGGCATGTTCGCCTTCGCCATCTGGGACCGGCCGCGTGATACGCTCTTGTTGGTCCGCGACCGGCTCGGCGTCAAGCCGCTGTTCTACGCCGTCACGGGGGAGGGCGATCTCGTCTTCGGGTCGGAGATCAAGGCCCTCTTCGTCAGCGGTCTGATCGAACCCGAGCTCGACGAGGCCACGCTCCCCGAGTATTTCGCGACCGGGCACTCTGCCGGAGGTAGAACGTTGTACCGCGGAGTGCGGAAGCTCGATCCGGGCCACGTGCTCGTGTGGCGTAATGGCATGGCGACGATCCGGCCGTACTGGCGCCTCCGCGACCAGCCCTGTTCGGACGGCTCGCGCGCCCGGCGGGCCACGAGAGAGGAAGCCGCGGAACAGTTCTGGACCCTCTTCCGCGAGTCCGTGCGCCGCATGTTGATGGCCGACGTGCCGCTGGGCGTGTTCCTCAGCGGTGGCCTCGATTCGGGCCTCATCGTCGCGGCGATGCGCGAGTGCGGCGTCGAGCAGCTGCGTACCTTCTCGGTGGGGACTGACAACTACGCGAGGAATGAGCTCCCTCTCGCGAGGATGACGGCGTCCCGCTTCATGACCGACCACCACGAGGTGGTGGTCCGTCCGGAGGAGTTCTTCGCGGCTCTGCCCGATCTCACCTGGCATCGCGATCTGCCGCTCACTTTCTCGGCTAGTATCCCTCTCTTCTTCGTATCACGACTCGCGCGGCACGAGGTGAAGGTCGTCCTGACGGGTGAAGGGGGCGACGAGCTGTTCGGCGGCTATGGGCGCTACCGCCGTGGCATCCAGAACTTCAAGCTGGCGAGGTCGCTGGACCTTCTGCTGCCGGCGGGACTCCGCGACCGGATCGCCGCGGCGGCGTACCGAGCGGGCGACAGCCGTCTCGGCAGTCGCATCAGGCGCTCGTTCATCGCCAAGCGCGGCACCTTCGAGGACGCCTACCTCGAGGTGTTCGCGGAGTTTGATCGGCGGCACCGGAGCCGACTGCTGGTGAACGCGAACGGCGACGATCCGTACGCGCACGTGTCCGCGCTTCTCGACCGTGACCTGCTGCGCGTGAATCCGCTCGAAGCGGTGCTGCGTCTGGACCAGTCGACCTATCTGGAGGAGCTCCTCGCCAAGCAGGACCAGATGAGCATGGCCGCGTCGATCGAGAGCCGGGTGCCCTTCCTGGATGAAGACCTCGTGGAGTGGGCAGCGCGCCTGGACGGCGGTGCGAAGGTGCACGGCGGCGTGGGGAAGTGGGTCGAGCGGGCAGCGGCAGCGAGCCGCCTACCCGGACCGATCGTGCGCGGGGAGAAGCGCGGATTCTCGATGCCGTTGGCGTGGTGGCTCCGCGAACCCGGGAAGCCTTGGCTGGAAGAGGTCACCCCGACGGCGCATGACGATCTGCTGCGAGCCGACTACGTCCGCCGGCTCATCCAGGAACACGAGGGCGGACGGGCCCACACTGCGAAGCTGTGGCGCATCCTCGCCTTTCAGGTCTGGCGGCGGGAGGTGCTTCCGCAGGCGCGGCAGATCAGCCGCGCCGCCGCCATTCACGCCGTCTCGTAGCATCCTCCGGCGCGATGAGTACCGGCTTCGACATCCTGTGTATTGCGAACGACTGGTCGGCCGATCCGACGAGCAAGCACCAGCTGATGAAGCGCCTCGCCGGCACCAACCGGGTGCTGTGGGTGGAAGGCGGCGGGATGCGCAAGCCCAACCTCCGGCACGGCCGCGACTGGCGCCGACTCCTTCGCAAAGCGCGCGCGTTCATGACGCCGGCACGTAGTGTACTGCCGGGCCTCAGCGTGTATTGTCCGCCGGCCGTGCCCCTCCCCGGCTCGCGCGCCGCGCGCACGATCAACGCCCAGCTCTATCGGCTCACGTTACGCCGCGAGCTGCGGCGTCTCGGACTGTCGCCAGCTCCGATCGTCTGGACCTACCTGCCGCACATTGCACCGCTGATCCGGAGGATGCCACGGCGCTTGCTGGTCTACCACTGCGTGGATCGCTGGTCGGCGTTCGAGGACTACGACGCGACGCTGATGGAACGCTCGGAGGCAGACCTCTGCCGCAGCGCCGATCTGATCTTCGCGTCGGCCGAGGACTTAGCGGCGCGGTGCCGCCGGTACAACGGGAACGTGCACTACGTTCCGCATGGCGTCGACTTCGCGCACTTCGCGGCCGCGCTCGACCCGGGGGCCCTGCCCGACGATCTGCGCGACATTCCGGAGCCGCGCGTCGGCTTCTTCGGTCTGATCCACGAGTGGGTCGATGTCGAGCTCATCGCGCGGCTCGCCGAACGCGTTCCCTACTCATTCGTGTTGATCGGGGACGCGAAGACGAAGCTCGAGCGCCTGCAGGGGCTCCCGAACATCCACCGCCTCGGCAGAAAGCCGTACGCGACGCTGCCAGACTACTGCCGCGGGTTCCAAGCGGCGATCGTGCCCTTTCGCCGCAGCGAGCTGACCCAGTCGGTCAACCCGATCAAGCTGCGCGAGTACGCCGCCGCGGGCCTGCCCGTGGTGTCGACGGATCTGCCGGAGGTGCGGCGGTGCGGCGACATCGCGAGGTGTGCGACGGACATCGACTCGTGGGTCGCGGCGCTTCGCGACGCCGTCGCGCGGGGGGGCGACGCAACGGAGCGACGACGGCAATCAGAGAAGCTCCGCGCACAGGATTGGGCGGTGACTGCCGACCGCATGTCCCAGCTGGTGATCGAGGCAGTACAGCGCACCCGGCGTGACGAGGCCCCGATGGCTACACGCCTCGACTCGCCCGTCCGCCTCGCCTGAGACGCCGAATGGCGAGAACGGCGAACGCCGGCACCGATCGCCGACACCGCGAGGCGTGGGAACACGCGGAGCTACAGCGTAGCGCGCAGGAGGCAGCCAGGTTCGACGAGCGTGCGCTGCGCTTCAGCACGGCGAACATCGCGCGCTACATGGATCCACGCGCTCGCCCACTTCGCGACGATCAAGGTCTTCGAGATCGCCAAGTAGTGCCGGCGAAGGAGGGCAGGGAAACCGGCGCGTGTGTGGTCGTCCTACCGCCGGACGACACCCTGTGTCGCCTTGGCGACGGCGCCGATGTCGGCGCCGGGGTCGGTGCCGTCAGTGGCCTTCTTCGCGTACGGGCTGCCGGGCGCGAGCCGGTAGTTCGCGCCGGCGTAGTCGACGAACCGCACCTCGTCTACAGTTGCTGGGAGAAACGTGTCGGCGGGATACACGGCGCCGTTGTCCGGGCCGATGAGGACGTTGCGCTCAAACTTGTGGCCCGGCGCGGCGTAAAAGGTGATCGCGTCGAGGCCCTCGCCCTTGCCGCTCCCGAAGACGCCGTATTGGCCCCGGGTCGTCAGGTTGTTGCGGAAGGTGAAGTTCGCGGCTTGCGGCAGCACGTCGAAGATGAGGACCATATTCGGGGTGAAGGTCGTGTTGTGCTCGATGGTGATGCCCTCGACCCCCTGAATCACCTGGAACAATCGGCCGTGCCCGGTGAACGGACCGACGTTGATGCTGTCGAAGACGTTGTGCTCGATCTTGAAGCGGCTGGCGCGGACGGCCGGGAACTCCTGCGGCCGGGCCAAGAGCGTGATGCCGCCACCGGCGTTGCGCAGCGTGTTGAAGCGAAAGGTGACGTCGCGGGTAACGGACCACGGCGCGCCGCCGTTCTCGTTGACGGACTTCCAGACGATCGCGGATCCATCCTGGGCGTCCGCCCAGTGGTTCTCGAACACGTTGCCCTCGACGAGAACGCGCTGGGCGTGCTTCAGCTCGAACAGATTCTTCACCGTCCAGACGCCCTTCCAGGAGGGCGGCCGCGCGAAGTGGTTGCGCCGGATCTCGATGTCGGACGGCGTCAGGTTCGGGATCGACGGGTCGGCGCCGCCGAACATGACGTTCTCGCCCGCGCCCTCCAGATAGTTGTTGACGATCTTGAACGGCCCGGGCCCGTTCCAGCCGCAAATTGCCTGGCTGTCGAATCCCTTCGCGTGGCACTCGGCCAAGTACGAATCGATGACTGCGGTCGCGGCGCTGTTGAGCGCGACACACCGATTCGTGTTCAGCGTCGCGTGACCGTGGACGTAGACGCGGTCGAGAATGATATCGTGCGGTACCTGGTCCAGCGAGCGCTGATTCGGGGTGCCGAGGACGACGATTCCGTAGTTCACCATCACGTTGGATGCAACCGTGAGTTCGACGCCGATGACGCGGTAGTGATGGGCGCCGGGCGCGGTCCGGAGTGCCGCGTTGGCGTTGGGGCTGACCAGCTTCGGCAGGACCGCGGCGAACGACGGCGTGACGCGCGTCTCCGCGGGCGGGAGGTTGGCATCAGCGGCCGCGGAGCGGATCACGATCCAGCCGGAGCCTGCCTTGGCCGGCAGCGTGAAGTTGCCAACGAAGCTCGCTCCGGCCTCGAGGAGGATCGCGTCGCCCGGCTGAGCCGCGTCGAGCGCCGCCTGGACACTCTCGCCCGCCCGCACCGTGTGCGTCCGACCGGTCGGCGGCGCGTACCGTGTGTCGACGAATACCCGCGGCAGCTCGGGGTCCCGCGGCCCGCCGGAGGAGTCGTCCCCCGATTCCCACTCGACGGTGTCGCCGGCGCTGCGCTCGGCCGGCATCGCGCACGCTGCCGCGATGAGGATCAGAAGCGATCGCCAGAGCTCCTTGCGCACAGCGTGTCGGGGCGCAAGTCGTATGCCTCACCTGTCGTCTCCACATCGCGCGATCAACCTGGCGTGATATCTGCGCGTCTGGTCCGCGCGCGGAAGCGTGTTGCACCGGTGCAACACCACATCTGGCGCGGCGCAACCGAGTTGTCGAGATGCGAACGGCGATCATCGCGGACGTCCATGGGAACCGCGCGGCGCTTCGGGCGGTGATCGCCGACGCCCGGCGGACAGCCGTTCGACAGATCGTGTGTCTCGGCGATCTCGTGGGGCACAACGCCCTCCCGAGAGAGACGCTCGAACTCATGCGTGCCGCGCAGATCCCCAGCGTGGTCGGCAACCACGACCTGATGGCGATCGGGCAATTGGAGCCCGACGACTGCGAACCGGGCGCTCGCGCGGCCATTCTCTGGACACGCACGGTTCTCTCCGCCGAAGACGTCGAGTACCTGCGGCAGCTACCCGACCGGCTGATGCTTGAGCCCGACGGGATCTGCGTTCACTCGGGCCTCGGCGACCCCGTCGCGCGTTTGAGCACCCCGGATCAGTTCCGCGAGCAGCTCACCAAACTCCGGCGCCTCGACGCCCGGCTTCGGGTCTGCTTCACCGGCCACACGCACGTTCCCGGCGTCGTCGAGGTCTCACCGTCCGGGCCGATCGTGACGCGGAAGGCCGCACAGCTCCGGTTGCGTAGCGGATCCTTCTACTTTGTCAACCCAGGCACCGTCGGCGCCCCGCGCGGGATCGACTATCGAGCGTCCTACGCCGTCTACGACCGCGACGCGGCGACCGTGTTCTTTCGGCGTGTCGCGTACGACAAGCATGAAATCGTACGCGCGAACACCAGGCACGGCCTTGAGACCAATAACATGGAGCTTTCGCTCCCGGCGTACGCGATGCGGACCGCTCTCCGGACCGTCCGGCGTGCGGGCGCGAGGTTGAAAGCGGCGTTATGACCGACCGGATGAAGGTCCTCGTGACGAACGCCGAGAACAACCAGGGGCTCGCCGTGATCAGGGGCCTGGGGATCGCCGGCGTACCGGTCGTCGCCTGCGGCACGACGAGACGAGGCCTCGGCTTCTACTCGAAGTACGCGTCCGAGAAGCACGTGTACACCTCGCCCTTCACGAGCAAGAGCCGGTTCGTCGGCGACATCCTGCGCATCGCCCGCGACACGCGCCCGGACGTGATCCTCGCGGGCGAATCGACCCTCGTCGTGCTGGACGAGGCACGCGCCGAAGTCGAGCAGTACACGAAGCTCGGGGCGCCGCGCTCCGAGATCCTGAGGTGCGCGGTCGACAAGGCGAAGACCATCGAACTCGCGGAGCGTGTCGGTGTCCCGGTGCCGCGCACCGCACGAGGCAGCAGCACCGCGGACGTGCTGGAGAAGGCGGCCGCGCTACGATTCCCGGTCGCGGTCAAGCCGCAGGGCCATAAGCTCTACGGACCGACGACGCACGCCCTGAACTTCAAGGTGCGGTACGCAAGAAACCTCGAGGAACTCGAGCAGGTGCTGCGGCCGTTCGGCGAGCACTCCGGGTATCCACTTGTTCAGGAGTTCGCGCCCGGCGTCGGCACTTGTGTCGGCGCGGTCTTTCGAGACGGCGAGCCGGTGACCATGCTCGCCTACGTGCGCGCCCGGAATTGGCCGCTCAGTGGGGGCATCAGTACGCTCCGGCGGACGATCGCGCTCGATGAGAGGCTCCGCTCATATGTCACGGCCTTACTCGGCGAGCTGCGTTGGCGCGGCGTGGCGATGGTGGAGTTCAAGCACGACGAGCGCGACGACAGCTACACCCTGATGGAGATCAACGGCAGGTTTCAGGCGTCGGTCGCGCTCAGTCTCGACGCAGGCGTCAACCTGCCGTACCTCACGGCGTGCGTGCACACGGGAAGGCCGGTCGAGGGTCCCACCTCGTACCGGATCGGGGTCGAGGAGCGATGGCTTAGGGGGGACCTGTTCGCGCTCGGCGAGCACTTGCTGCGGGGGCGCGAGGAGACGGAGCGACTCCGCGCGCTTCACGACCTACCCTCGAAGTCGCGCGCGATCTGGGAGTTCGCCCGGGACTTTCGACCGCGGATGCGCTACGACGAGTTCAAGAGGTACGACTGGAAGCCTGGCGTAGTCGAGTGCGCGTCGATCGTCGCATCAGTCGTCGAGGGAGCCGGTCGAGCTGTTGCGCGGCGGTCACTGCGAGGCAGAGCCCAGCACGGCCGTATTCGGAGCGATCCTGTCGAGGACGCATTCAAGACCGAATTGATAGGGCGAGCGGAACCAGTCCGAAGCGATTCCGAGCCGGCGCAGGCTGTACGGGTCGTCACCCGGTCGGACGGTGCCGCCGTAGGCTGACAGACAAGAGGAAAACCCTGCGGCCTTCACCACGTCCCGCTGGTCCACGCGGAAGTGATCCACACCCCCGAACGGATAGGCAAAATGCCGGACCTTGGCTCCCGTCTCCGTCTCGAGCCGCGTCTTCGATCCGACGATCTCGCTACGGACGGTCGCGTCGTCGGATGCTGCGAGGTTCGGGTGGGAGATCGTGTGCGCGCCGAGCTCGAAACCGGCCGCGTGAAGGGAACGGACCTGATCCCAGGTCATCCATTCAGATCGAACGCCGCGCGCGGCATCCCACCACGCGTCCCTGTCGGTCCCGATGAAGCCGGTCGCGATAAAGAAGCAGGCGGGCAGTCCGCGGGCAGCGAGTTCGGGCGCCGCGATCGCCCAGTTATCCAGGTACCCGTCGTCGAAGCTGATGACCAAGTGGCGCGAGATGTCTGCGTTACCGGCGAGCTTCGCCAGCAGCTCGCGCAGCGAGACGACCTCGAAGTAGCTCGTGAAGAACTCCAGGTAGCTCTCGAAGGCTCCCCGCGTGACCGTGATCGGGTCGGTCGGGTAACGGTCGTCGATTCGGTGAAAGACCACGACAAGCGCCCTGCCGGCCCAGGACAGTCGATGCGCCCTGGAGCGATAGAGGAGATGCCCGACGACCGCCTTGATCCGTCGTTTCATGCCTGCACTCGGGGTCGACGACGAATCTACCCGCTGTCGCTGCTCGCGCGCGGGGCGCGCGTTTGGGACACGGGATGCCGACGCAGGGGCCGACCGCCCTCAGACGGCCGCGCCAGATCCCCGCGCGCGAGACATCGCAGCCACAGGTCAAGCACGAGCAGCCTCCACAACATGTGACTGTGGTCGCGACGCTTCATCCGATGCTCGGTCGCCACCCGCCGCACGGCGCTTCCATCGACGAACTCATAGATCGGCGAATCCGCCCGCAGCAGCCGTTCGACCCGGTGGCGGAGATCCTTGCGGAACCACCGGCTCAGCGGCACGCCGAAGCCCTGCTTCGGCTTTTCGAGCACTTTCGGCGGGACGAGGCCCGCGATCGCCTGGCGGAGGATCCACTTGCCCGTCCCGTCCCTGATCTTCAAGCGAGTCGGTAGGCCGACCACGAACTCCACGAGGCGGTGGTCGAGCAGCGGCACGCGGGCTTCGAGCGAAACGGCCATGCTCGTCCGGTCGACCTTTGTGAGAATGTCGCCGGGCAGGTAGCTCATAGCGTCGACCAGCATCATCTGCGTGGCGAAGTCACGGCCGGCGAGCTGGTCGAACCAACGGTCGAGATGTGCGTCGAGCGTGCGGCGGTCGCCCGCGATGAGAGGGAGGGCCACGCCACCGTCTCGTACCGCGAGCGGGCCGGCAACGGTGGCAGCGTATCGGCCTCGTCGCGTGCGCGCGAGATCGAGCAGTCGGTTCCGCCCCGGGCTCGCGTGCGGCAGGCGTCTCGCCACGTGGCGGATGACGTGGCGGAGGGCGGCCGGGCGGAGCTGGCGCCTCTGTAGGACCTCGGTGTACCGGGTGTACCCTCCGAACAGCTCGTCGCCGCCGTCACCGGAGAGCGCGACGGTGACGTCTTCGCGGGCCAGTCGGGCGACGAGGTACGTTGGGAGCGCCGACGAGTCGGCGAACGGCTCGTCGAAGAACCGCACCACGTCTTCGACGAGAACGTCCGCGTCCGGTCGCACGATCAGCTCACGGTGCTCGGTCCCGAGCGCCCGTGCGGCGGCCGCCGCGTCGGGCGCCTCATTGAACTCCGGCTCCTCGAAGCCGATCGAGAAGGTCCGTACCGGCCGGTCCATCTGCCGACCCATCAGCGCGACGACGCTGGAAGAATCCAAGCCGCCGGAGAGGAAGGCGCCAAGCGGCACGTCCGCTTCCAGATGACAGCGGACGGCGTCGGCCAGCAGGCGCCGTACCTCTTCGATCGCCTCCTGCTCGCCCACGTTCAGCGCTTCAGACCGCACCGGCGACCAATAGCGAACCCCCTGGCTCCCGCGCTCGCGATCCCAGGAGAGGAGGTGGCCGGGAGCGAGCTTCTTCACCCCCTCGAAGACGCACTGCGGATCCGGGACGTACCCGAGCGCCAAATACTCGCCGAGCGCCGAGCGGTCGAGCCGCCACGAGAACGTTTCGAGGGCGAGGAAGGCTCGCAACTCCGAGGCGAAGGCCAGCCCGCCGGGCCGCTCCCAGTAATAGAGCGGCTTGATGCCGAGGCGGTCGCGGGCGAGGACGAGACGCTGACGGCGGGCGTCCCAGATCGCGAACGCGAACATACCGCGCAGCGCATGGACGAGGCGATCGCCGTCATCTTCGTACAGGTGGACGAGCGTCTCGGTATCGCTGTGAGTGGCGAGACGGTGGCCAGCGGCGGCGAGTCGGGCGCGGAGCTCGCGGTAGTTGTAGATCTCCCCGTTGAAGACTACCTGAACCGATCCGTCCTCGTTCCCGATCGGTTGGTTTCCGCCGGCCGGGTCGATGACGCTCAGGCGGCGCATGCCGAGGGCGACTCCCGGCGCGACGAAATGGCCTTCGCCGTCCGGCCCGCGATGGCGGATGGCGTTGCACATCAGCCGCAGGTCGTTCTCGCTCGCCTGCCGGCCGCGGTCCCAGCCGACGTATCCCGCAATCCCGCACATCAGCTCATCGCCGGAAGACGAATTCGTTGCATCCGACGCTTCCGCCGCACGTCTTCATCTTCCGGAGGGTGAACCCACGCCCGCGGAAGAAGTCGAACACCTGCTCGGGCTTGGCCACCTCGAACGGGTAGCCGCCCAACCAATCGATCCAGTCGTGGACCACCGACATGCCGCGGTTGCGCTTGTACTCCGAGTACCGCTTGACCGGATTGCGCCGCCAGACCAAGTCGGCCGCCAGGTCTCGTCCGACGACGGCCGGAATGAACGTCGCGCATACGACGGCCCGTCCGACCGGGCCCGAGCAATAGAAGCGCTTGATCTTGCGCCACCGCGACGACCAGGCACCCTGATCGTTGTAGATGGCCAGGAAGAGGTGCCCCCCCGCTGCGACCAGCGACGTGACGTTCTCCAGTGCCTGCCACATCGCGCCGGTGTGATGGAGAACGCCCCAGGCGTAGACGACATCGTGCGAGCCGAGCGACGCCAGATATTGTCGGTCCAACACCGAGCCCTGCTCGACGGTCCACCCGGCGTCGCCCGGGTAGTAGCGTCGCTTGAGCTCAGCAGTGCAGGCGACGGACGCCGCGTCGTAGTCGAACGAGTGGACGCGCGCGCCGAGTCGTCTCGCCGCGAGGCTGAACAGTCCGCTTCCCGACCCGATGTCGAGGAAACTCCGCGCGCGGAGGTCGTCCACCTCAAGCATCTCGCGGAGCGATCGCTCGGCCTCGGCAATCCGCTCGTCGGTCAAGACGCGCAGGAAGCGATCCCAGTTCTTGCCGAACGCGAATCGTTCCTCGCTGCCCGGCCGGGTCGCGTGAGGCCGTTCCAACGTCTCCTCCTCAGCGAATGGTGATCCCATCGCCGGTCCTCCTGAGCCGCTCACTAGGCGATCCCGCTGCCCGCCAGCCGCTGCCCGCCGCTCGCACTTCCTGCCGGCACACCTCGGCGAGTGACCACATCAACACGAGATGGATGTACAGGAACGCCAAGTACGCGAACGAACCGAAGATGCCTGCCACGCAGAACCCGAGGAGGCCTAGTTCGAGATAGAGGAGCTGCATCGACTCGCGCGGCAGCTTCGCGCGGCACACTCGACGGATTCGCTCCGTCTTCCAGGCAGTGGTGAGCAGCAGTGCGAGGAACAGCATCAGGCCGGGCACGCCGGTCTCCGCGAGGACATTGAGCACGGTGCTGTGCGTGTCACGCGTTCCCTTCGCGGCGGCGTCGAACTCCTCGTCGCGCGAGTACGCCGCGTGCGCGGGGCCATACGCGCCGGCGCCGACACCGATCACGGGTTGGTCGCGGATGATCTTGACTGCGACGTTCCAGATCTCGAAGCGCGATTTCGCAGATCCTTCCGGGTCGACCTTCCGGAGCTCGGCGGTACTCTTGGCCTTGAAGAGGCCGCCCATCCGCGTCCAGACCCCGGTCGGCGCGAGGAGAACGACGCTGACCGCGAGCGCAGCGGCCGCGAGGAGCGCCCGTGGTCGCCGCCACCGCGCGATCAGCAGCAGAACGGTGACCACCGCGAGCGCGATGACGCCTCCCCGCGACTGCGTCATCAGGACGAGCAGTGGCAGGAGCACGACACCGGCGAGTGCGGCGATCCACACCCAACTCCTCGGTCGCTCGGTCGCGAGCAGGCCGACGGCCATCGACAGCTGAAGCAGAGTAAGCGCGGCCAGGTCGTTCGGATTGCCATAGATGAAATTCCACACGGCCCGTCCGACCACCGAATAGCCGACGAAGTAGTTGACGAACGCCCCGCGCAGCGGGTAGAGGGCAAAGCAGGCCAGGAAGAAGATGACGAAGAAGCGGATCTGCCTGCGCGTGCGGAGCGCATTGACAGCTACCAGCGCGATGAGCCAGAGCTTCACGAGCAACGTGACTCGCTCCTGTACCAGCTCGGGGTAGCGCGTCACCGGGTAGGCGACGGCGGCCCACGCGATGAAGGCTCCAAACAGGGCGAGCAGGGCCGGGAATCGTCGAGGCTCGCGGTCCACGATCAGCCCGAGCAGCGCGGCTGCCATCGCGATGTCCGCTCCCGGCAGGTGGTAGGTGGTGACCACCGCCATGTACCAGAGGAACGCGACGTAGGTCAGCGACCAGGATACCCCGCGCCACGGTGCATCGGAGAGCGGCCAGCTCTTGGTCGTGTCCGGAGACGCTAGCTCTCGCGGTGGCCGATGCGCGTCTCTCGCCGGGCGCGCGGACGTCGGGGCCGCCCACGCTTGGTAGGAGCTCATGTCGCCGCCGCTCCGAGCAGTCGGTCGTACAGCGCCTCGAGCGAGCCGATCACCGCCCCTGCGTGGTACTGGGCACGCGCGCGATCTCGCCCGGCCGATCCGAGGGCGCGTCGGCGCTCCGGATCGAGCAGCAACACCTCGATCGCCGCCGCGAGTCGATCGGCATTCGACGGCGGCACGAGCAGGCCGGTCTCGCCGTCACTCACCGCGTCGGGGATTCCTCCAACGTCAGTCGCCACGACGGGCCTGCCTGCAGCCATGGCTTCGATGATCGAGTTGGGGAAGCCTTCGCTCGTCGAGCACAGCACCGAGATGTCGAACAAGTGATGCAGGTTCGGCTCGTTGGGTCGCCGTCCAGCGAAGCGAACTCGGCTTTCGAGGCCGAGCGTACGCGCGCGCGCTTCCAGCGCCGCTCGGCATTCGCCGTCGCCGACAAGCACGACGTGCAGTTGCGGCCAGCGCGGCGCGAGACGAGCTGCCGCCCGCAGCAGCGTCCCCTGGTCCTTCACCGGCAACAGATTCGCGACGACGCCGACGACCACAGCGCCGTCCGGGACACCGAGCTCGTACAACATCGCCGTTCGCCTTTCGGTCGAGAGCGGGGCAAACGCCGCGTCGTCGACGAAGTTCGTCACGACCGCGATCCGGTCTGGTCGGACTCCGTCCTCGGTCTGCAGCGAGGAAGCGACCGCGGGGCTGTTCGCCACGACGCAGTGGGCGAGGCGGAAGGCGAGTGCGTTGGCGATCCGGTACCGCCGCGCGATCGCGGAGCGCCACCACCGCCGACTGGCGATAACCACCGGCGTTCCGGCGGCGCGCGCACAGACCGTCGCGAAGACGTTGTTGTAGATGTCGTGGCTGTGCACGATCTGGACGCCGCTCGCGGCGAGAAGCCGCGCGAGTCGAATCCCCTCGCGGGCCGCTCGCACTCCGTACAGCTTCGTGATCGGGAAGGGGAGGACCGGCACTCCGGCGGCCGCGTAGCGGGTCGCGAGCGGGCCGCTCTCCCGCAGGCAAACAACGGATACGTCGAACCGCGAGCGATCCAGCCGCTCGACGGTCCGCACGGCATTCAGCTCGGTTCCGCCGACTCCCAGGTTGTCGATGCAGTAGGCGACGCGAACGCGCCGGTCGCCATGCCCTCGGCGCCGGGCGATGCCGACGGCGTGCGTGGCGAGCGGCGGGGCTGTGCGGCTTTCGGTGGGAGCGGTCACGCGGCCATGATCGAGACAAACGCGACTAGGCAAATCGCAAAATTGGCGCCCGGTGCGCATGCCGTCTCGTCACGTGCGGTGTTGCGTCGAGGCAACACTCTTCATGCCGCGCATCGATCTTGCGAACATGCACAAACGCGTGCGCTGCGCGCGCCGACACGGGGAACGCGGAGTGTGCTGAGGAACATCGCCTCGAACTGGCTCCTGAGTCTGGTGACGATCGCCGTCACCTACGTCCTCACGCCGTTCTCCATCCATACGCTCGGCGACGCCGGTTACGGGACGTGGCTGCTCATCACGTCGTTCACGGGCTACCTCCTCCTGCTCTCCCTCGGCGTGCCGATGGCCTCCGTGAGGTACATGGCGCAGTACGCGGCAGTGGGAAGGGACCGCGATCTGAACAGGGCCGTCGCAAGCTGCGCGGGCCTGTACTTGTCACTGGGCGTCGCCGCGCTGCTCGTCGGCTGCGTACTCTTCGTATTCTTCGATTCGGCGTACGCTTTGCCACCCGGCCTGCGTAGCGATGCTCGGGTCGCGTTCTTTCTCGCCGTCCTGTACGTCTCGGCGAGCTTCATCGCCCTCCTTCCATATGGGATCATGGCGGCGCACCACGACTTCGTGCGCCGCAACGCGATTCAGCTGGCTGCCCTTATCCTGCGGCTGGCACTCACGGTCGTGCTGCTGACGCTCAGACCTTCGGTCGTCTCGCTGGCTGTCGTCCTGCTCGCGACGCTGGTCGTCGAGTTCGCGATCATGTGGGTTGTCGTGAGGAGGCGCTATCCGGCCGTTCGCCTTCGCGTGAGCGACTTCGACAGGCGGGAGGTGCGGCTCATCTTCTCCTTCAGCCTGTTCGTCCTCATCCTGAGTGTCGGGGAGCGGCTGATGTTTCAGTCGGACGCGTTGGTGATCGGCGCGTTTCTCGACGTGTCGAGCATCCCCTACTATGTGGTCCCGAACAGCCTCGGGCTGTACTTGATGGAGTTCGTGATCGCGATCGCGGCGGTCGTCATGCCGACGGCGACCACGCTCCAGGCCCAAGGCCAGCGGGAGGCGCTCGAACAGGTCTTCCTGAAGTGGTCCAAGATCGCGCTGTCGCTGACGCTCATGGCCGGGCTCTTCCTGCTCGTGCTCGGCCCACAGTTCCTGGGATGGTGGATTGATCCCTCTTACGAGACCCGCGCCGGCCGAGTCCTCCAGATCCTGACGGTCGGCGCCATCGTCTACCTCCCGGTGCGCGGCGTAGCGCTCCCCATTCTCATGGGCCTCGGCAAGCCGAAGCAGGCCACCGTGGCCTACGTGGTCAGCGGCCTGGTGAACGTGGGGATTAGCATCGCACTCGTCCAATCGATGGGACTCGTCGGGGTTGCGCTCGGGACGACGCTTCCACTCATCGGGTACGCCGTCGCCTTGCTCGTGCTCGCGTGTCGTGAGCTCGGCATCTCGGTGGCGCGGTACACCGCGTACGTCGTGCCTCGCGCTCTCGTCGGGGCGATCCCGGCTGCTGCCGTGCTACTCTGGTTCAAGCTCGGCGCCGACGTGCGCGGGATCGTCGGTCTGGCAACCGCCGGCCTCGCGATGATCGTCGTCTTCGCGCTGACGTGGGTACTCTTTGTTTACCGAGACGACCCGTACGTCGATTTGGGTCGTCACGTTCCGATGCTCCGTAGCTGGAGGCGGGCGTGAGCAGCGTCGCCGCATGGGTGTTGGCCAGCGTCGTCGCTGCCGGCGTGGGTGGCGTCCTCGCCGAGTTCCTCGCTCGCTGGTGGCTCCGCCACCGGCAGGTGTACTACGTCTGGGCGCCAAGGCACCGCAAAATAGTCCGGCCCGATCGCGAGGCCTTCCCGGCAGCCGAAGCCGTTGCGCACTTCGAGGTCAACAGCGTTGGCCAGCGGGGGGACGAGCCGCCGGGGCCGGATGAGGCGGCGTATCGGATTCTGGTCGCTGGCGGGAGCACGGCGGAATGCATGTTCCTCGATCAGTGGACGAGCTGGCCGGGCGCACTGGAACGCCTCCTCGATCGCCCGGAGCCGCGCAAGCACCTCGGCGTCTCGCGCGTGCACGTGGGGAACATCGGCCGATCGGATATCGACAGCCAGGGGCTCGACGTGGCTCTACGCCGCATCCTCCCCGGCTGCCCGCGTCTCGACGCGATCATCATTCTCGTCGGCGCGAGCAACGTACTGCGCTGGCTTGCGGCGGGAGCGCCCGAAGGCATGCCGGCACCGCCGCTTCCGGAGCTGGAGATCTTCGACTGGCAGCCCAACGGACCGTTCAGCTTCCATCCGAAGCGGACCGCGTCGGCCGAGCTGGCGCGCCGTCTCCGGTTGCGGCTGCGCCCGACGGAACAGCGACCGCGCGCCGGAAAATACATGATTGGGGCGCGCGCCATGCGTCAGCAGGCGATGCCGCTCCGCAACACGGTGCCCGACCCTCTGCCGATGCTCGATGCCTATGAGGCAGCCTTGCGCAGCGCGCTCCGGACCGCGATGCGACACGCCGATCGAGTGATCGTGGCGAGACAGCCGTGGCTCGACAAACCCCGATACACGGCCGAAGAGCAAGCTCAGTTCTGGCATGGCGCGCTCGGAAACCTCTTCGCGGGCGGGGAGATCAAGGAGTTCGCCTCCAGCGAACTGATAGCCCAGCTCATGTCGCAGATCGATCGTCGCGCGGTGACGGTCGCCGAGGAACTCGGCCTCGAGCACATCAACCTGCGCGAGGCGCTCGAGCCGAGTCTGTGCAACTACTACGATCAGTTCCATTTCACGCCGACAGGCGCGGCGAAGGTGGCGGAGGCCGTCGCCGCGGTGGTCCTGCGCGGCGCTAGCCAGCCGCGCTCTGAGGCCTCATCGGCCTTCGAATACGCCAGTCACGACGTACGAAGTGGTTGACGTCGCGCCGGGCGTTC
Source organism: Gemmatimonadaceae bacterium (assembly GCA_046263215.1). Taxonomy (GTDB): domain Bacteria; phylum Gemmatimonadota; class Gemmatimonadetes; order Gemmatimonadales; family Gemmatimonadaceae; genus JBHELH01. The sequence goes on from JBHELH010000376.1 coordinate 25,813, forward strand.
CGGTACTGTCTCCGCGCGGCGAGGCCGGACTGTGTAGCATTCGGGTAGAGCGGGGCGCCGCAGCCAACGCCCTTCTGTGGGACGCGCAGTTCCTCGAGCGCTGGCAGGCGTTGCGGGACCAATGCCCGTGGGCGACCGTCTACCAGGCCAGCGGCTTCGTGCTGACGTGGCTCGAGACGTATCGCGGTCGCATGGAGCCGGTCGTGGCAGTGGGTGAAGACGCCGAGGGTGAGCTGGTCGGGTTGCTGGTCCTCGCCGTCGACAGGACGACGGGCGACCTGGTGCCGGCCGGGACTCACCACGCCGAGTATCAGGCATGGCTCGCCCTCGCGAGGCACGGGGATGGCTTCATCGCCGAAGCATGTGCGGCGCTCCGCATGCGGTTTCCTGGGAGCACCCTGCGGTTTCTATTCCTCCCCCGCGGCGCCCCACTGCGATGGGCCGAGCGGCGCGCGCATCCGTGGGGATGGGTCGAGGTCCACGCGAACACGCGCGGTATCATGGCACTCGGCGACGGAGCCACCGTCGAACGGTCGCTTCGAAAGAAGAGCAACAAGAGCCGGTTGCAACGGCTGCGGCGCTACGGCGAGGTCACGTTCGAGCACCTCACGACGCTCGACGAGCTCGACGCCGTGCTGGACGAGATCATCGACTACTGCGATCTCCGGCATGGCGCGGTGCACGGAAGCCTGCCGTTCCACGAGGATCCCGGTAAGCGCGAACTCTATCGCGCGATGATACAGGTGCCAGGACTGCTCCACGTCACCGTGCTCAGGGTGGGTGGCAGGGTCGCCTCCGCCCACCTGGGGGCGCGCGACGGCGACGCGGTGGGGCTCGGGCTGATCGTGCACTCGCCGTTCCTCGCCCGCTGCTCCCCGGGCAAACTGCATCTGCTTCTGCTTGGCCGGATGCTCCGCGAACAAGGGATCGCGGTCCTGGACCTGACTCCCGGAGGGGCATACAAGGAACGCTTCGCCACGCACCGCGATGAAGTGCACGTCGCGACGATCTTCTTCGACCGTCGACGCCACATGCGCCATGTGGCGGTGCGACGGCTGGCCGGCCTCGCGAAGTATGTCCTGGAGTCCGTCCACATTGACCCCCAGCGCGTGCGCGCGGTTGCCACGGACTGGGCGGACCGCGTCCGCTCCAAGAGTCCGCGCCGCCTGCCCGGAGCACTCCTGGGGCGTGGCCGGCGGATGCTTTGGCAGTCGTCCGAGTCCCGTGTGTACGTGTTGCCGGCGGAGAACGTCGCCGCGCTGCCGAATCCCGGTCTCCTGCGGCGCGACGACCTCCGCGCGTTGCTCGCGTTTCGTCCCTCCACCGAGTCGCTCATGACGCTGCGCGACTTCCTGGCGGAGTCGCTGTTGCGCCTGGAGAACGGGCAGCACGTGTTCACGCACGCGACGGACGACACCCTCGTCTACTACGCCTGGCTCGCGGCCGGGCAAGAGAGCGCATACGTCGCTGGCGTCGATCACGAGGTCGATCCACCACCGGACGCCGTCGTGTTGGACGCGGTCGCCCGCCCCAGTGCCGCGGCGGCGGGAATCGCTCGTGCTTCAATGTGTCAGCTGATGCACGAGGCGGCGGCCATCCCCGGCGCGCGACAGGTCTGTGTGGCCGTGTCCGCGGACGACCAGACGTCGATCGGGCTCGTGGAAAGTCTGGGCCTCGAGTATCGCGGAAGCCTCTTCAAGACGGTGCGCTTCGGGCGAGTGCTGCGGTGGTCGCAGTTGCCGGCCGACTGGGGACTCCCGCCTGCCGGCCGCAGTACCAGGCCCTCATCGGCCTCCGAATAGGCCGATCGCGACCAGGCTCAGCACGAGGCTGCTCACCACCCCGGCGTTCCGCGCAAACGTCTCCCACTTCCGCTCTCGGCGGCCGGCCACGAGCACCTCGTCACCGGGCGCGAGGCCGAGCTCGTCCAGCGTCAGGCCCTTGGTGATCCCGTCACGCACGACGTCACGTGACAGGAGCACTCTGGAGCCGCGCCGCACCGTGATCCGCGTCATGTCGGCGCTCGGCGTGGGTCCGCCCGCCGCCATGACGACGTCGCTGATCGGCAGGTCGATCGGCAGCCGGTAGTACCCCGGACGCGCGAGCTCGCCGAGTACGCCGATCGGGACGAGCACGGTCGCTCGCATCACGCTGTCCTTCAAGAAGCGGCCAACGTGTGCGCCGAGACGCTCTTGCAGCTCGGAGCGCAGGACCCCGCGCAGCGGCAGCTCGGGGACGTTCGGCAGCCGCAGAACGGGACCGGCCGGTCCGCCGGCGCGGACGACGAAGGTGTCAGTTAGCGCCGAGTCGGCGGGTACCGTGAGGACGATGTGATCGCCGGGTCGGAAATCGCCCTCGCGCAGGCGGTCGCGGATCGCGGCCGCATCGCGCCGGCGTTGCTCGCGCGCCGGGGCCGCGCTGTCGCCCGCCGCCGCGGCCTCGGCCTGCGCGGCCAACTGCTCCAATTCGCTGCGCGTCGCGCCGGCCCGCCCCGCGCCCCCGCCGTTCGGCGCCTGCGCCCCGGCGCCGCTGCCGAGGAGCGCGAGCGCGCCCATCATTACGCAGGATCTCCACATCGGCCGCATGACAGCGTCAGGACTTGTCGAGCGGTCCCCCGCGTGACCGCCGAGCGAGTTCCGCCACCTGCCGCTCGAGCTGAGGCATCCCAGGCCCTCGCTCGTGCGTGTCGTCGTAGGCGTACGCGTAGTACCGAGATCCGTCACCGCTGCCCATCGCATTCAGCACGGTGCCGAGCATGCGAATCGGGAGCCGCTTGATCAGCGTGAGCTTCGCCTCCGCGAGGTTCCGGTCCGTCTGACCGGCGCGCAGGACCAGCAACATGTGGCCCGTCGCCGAGCCGAGGACGAACGGGTCCACGGCGGCGCCGAGCGGCGGCGTGTCCACGATGACGGCGTCGAAGCGCTGTTGCAGTTCCGCCAGCAAGGCGGTCAACGTGGGCGACATCAACAGCGCGGGCCCGTTCGGCTGCGGCGTACCGCGCGGAATCAGCGTGACCGGCTCGTGCGTCGACCGCCTCAGCACGGCGTCGAGTCCGGCCTGACCAGCCAAGTAGTCGAGCAGGCCGGGACGAGGATCGACGCCCACCTGGACGTGGAGCTGTCCTCGGCGGGTGTCGCCGTCGACCAGCACCGTGCGGTATCCCGCCTCGGCGAACGACAAGCTGAGATTCAGGGAGACGAGCGACTTCCCGTCGCCGCTGCTCGGGCTCGAGACCGCCAGCATCACCCGATCCGGGTCGTCGAACGCGTTGGAGAGGTTAAGGCGAATCGAACGGAACGCTTCGAGCACCTGGGCGGCCTCCTCCGGGTCGCGAAGCTCGGGAACCAGCTGCGTGATCGCGGGCACGACGCCGACGATCTCGAGACCGAGCTGGCTCGCGACCTGCTCTGGGCTCCGGACGCGCGTATCGAAGCGATCCCGGAGGAGCGCCAGCGCCACCGCGACCGCGACGCTCGCGATCGCCGCCATGAGGATGATGAACGGCGCGCGATTGCGGCTCGGGAGCTGCGGGACGACGGGCGCGTCCAGTACGCTGACGTCCGGCATGGTGCTCGCCGCCGCCAGCCTGGCTTCCTCCTCTCTGCTCTTGAGCGTTCGGTACAGATTCTCGCGCGCTTCGACGTCGCGCTGGAGGCGTTTGGCCTCGGCGGTGCGCGTCGGGATGGAACGTATTTCCGCACCACTGCTCGCAAGCCGCGCCTCAAGGTCGGCCTCTCGCCGCTTGAGCTGGGCGACCAGGGCCGTCGTCAATCCGGGAATTCGTCTCGTCTTCAGCTCGTCGAGCTGCTGCTGGAGCTCCAGTACTCGCCTGTGGTCGTCGGTGTAAGTGCGGCGCGCGGCGCGCAACGCCGCCTCGGTCTCCGAGTATTCGGTGAGGGCGCGGCGCAGCTCCGACGCGGAATCGGCTCCGGGGGCGGCGCGGAGGGCCGTTATGTCCAACGTTCCCTGTTGCACGGCGGCCAGAGTCTGCTCGAGCGCCTGCCGGTCGGCGCGCGCGTTGTCGTACTCGACTTTGCGGCTGAAGTAACTGCCGAGAACTGGGTCCGGTGCGCCGAGACCGCCGGCGCTCGGTGCGCTCGCCTCCGCGGGGAGTGTAATGGTGGCGGCTCGAAACCGCTCGAGCGCCCTTTCGGCGTCGCGCAGCTCTCGTTCGGCGTATCCCAGTTGCTGGTTCAGGATCTTGCTGATCTCGACGAGGTTGCGTCGCTTGAGATCGGCCGCGACCGACAGGAACTCCTGGACCACGGCGCTCAAGACCGTCGTGATGCCCTGCGGATCGGTCCCCGGCAGGCTGAGGCGAATCAGGTTCGTTCCCTCCGGCATCGACACGGCCAGGCTCCGTCGCAGCGAGAGGGCGGCCTCACGCAGCGTCACGAGCGTGAACTCGATCGTTCGGTCGCGGCCGAGTGCGGCCGGGAGGGGCGCCCAGCGAAAGCCCAGCCGCCTGCCGATCGAGTCACCGACGGCGCCGGTTTCAAGTCGAAGTCCCTTGGCCGTCGTCAGCTCGTAACGTCGACCGGCTTTATCGATGCGCAGGTCGTAGCTCCCCGGGCGAAAGCGGTCGGCCGTGGCGAAACCGGCGAACACGCCAGCATCGCGCGCGTCCCTCGGGGACACGTACAGCCTCGTCTGACGGGCGACCTTCTCCAGGATCGCGAAGCTTGTGAGGAGCTCCGGCCACGAGGCTTCATGCAGCAACTCTGCGGCGCGGATCGGGCCCGCAGGCCGGTCGTCATCACGCGGCCTCTCGGCCGCGATCCATATGGTAGCGTGGACCTCGTACTCGGGACTCATCCTCTTGGTATACAGGACCCCGAGGGCCGTCCCGAGAATGACGACCGCCGCCATCATCCACTTATAACGACGGAGCGCGGCGAGGTACCGCGTCAACGACGAGTCACCGGCGGCGTCTTGCGGCGCCACTCCCTGCCAGCGCTGCTGCGGCTGGCCGCTGCCCCGCTGCGCGACCGGGCTGCCCGCAAAGACGTCGCGGGGGACGAGGCTTTTCGCCATTGATGTGAGCTGTCGGTGGGCTACGAGTCGATTGCGAATCCGAGCGCGGGTCGCGCACCGCTGCGTCTGCCGCGAGCGCTGTGCTGTATCGAGTGGGCCGCATGACCCGCACGGCGGAGTCGCAAGATTGGCGCCGATGCTCGTCGGCTATTCTCGACACCCACCGGCGCGGCCGGACACGCCGTTGCGGGACACACCGTTGTAGTGCGCGACGCTCGCCATTCAGTGCGCCACAGCCGACGACAGCGGGCCGCGCGCGCGTGCCTCGAAGCAACAGTTGCTCGCGGTCCCAGATGGCATGGTTTCTGAACGTCAACTTCATGCGTTTGACGCGTAACATTGCCATCTCGGGTGAGGCGATGGATGCAGCGGAGCTAAACAGTGGAACGGACGGGGGGCCCGAGACTGTTGCACGCGCGCAACACATTCGCCTCCCCAGTCGTGCCCCTCGACTGGCGCTCGCACGCGACCCGGCGCACGGAGGTAATGCGTCACCGCCCGCCGATGCCACCGACGCTACAGACGTTGCCGAAAGGACGGCCACCCGTCCGGAGCTGCCGCCCAGCGTAGGGTCGGAGCGCATCAATCGCGCGCTCAACATTCTCCTCGCCGCGGCGGCGCTCGTATTGCTCTCGCCGTTGCTCGTACTGATCGCTCTCGCGGTGAAGCTGACGTCGCGGGGGCCGATCTTTTACGCACAAGTCCGCGTCGGCGTCGACCAGCGCGCTCGCATCGAGCGCCGGAGCGGTGCCAACCGCCGCAGCGGAGCCGAGCGCCGACTGCGATTCGACCGGCGAGGCCGTCCGCGCGACCGCCGCGCGACCGCCAGTCGCCGCGCGCGTTATACGTGCGCCGCGGTGGGACGCCGCGCCGTCGACGTCGGCGGACGGGCGTTCAGGATCTACAAGTTTCGCACGATGTGCGTGAACGCGGAGTGCGGCTCGGGAGCCGTATGGGCGACGCGCGACGACCCGCGAGTCACCCCGGTCGGGCGCATCCTGCGCCACTTCCGGCTGGACGAGCTCCCGCAGCTTTACAACGTCCTCAAAGGCGACATGAACATCGTCGGGCCGCGCCCCGAGCGGCCGAGCATCTTCTGCCGCCTTCGGGAGGAGATTCCGGAGTATCCACTGCGGCAGCGCGCGCGCCCGGGCATTACCGGGTGGGCGCAGGTCAGGCACTGCTACGACGCATGCATCGAGGACGTCAAGAAGAAGGTGCGCTTCGATCTGGAGTACCTGCAGCGCCGCA
>JBHELH010000377.1:0-25551 GCA_046263215.1 Gemmatimonadaceae bacterium
GTCTTCTCCACCCTCCACCCTCCACCCTCCACCCTCGTTAGGCGCCCCTGGGCCATGAACAGTAGGGTCGCGCCGAGCACGAGCCAGGGAACGAGCGCGTCGAATCGCTCGGGCGGGGTGCGCAGGAGCAGCCAAGCGCCAACCAGCCCGCCGACGAGACTCGGGAGCGCGAACCACGCCGCCCATTCGTTCACACCTTGGAGCTCGCGCCGGTAGCCCCACATGCTGCCAAGCGCGCCGGGCCAGAGTGCGACGGTGCTCGTCGCGTTGGCGACGATCGGCGGGATGCCGAGCCCGACGAGCGCGGGGAAGGTGAGCAGCGTCCCGCCGCCGGCGATCGAGTTGACCGCGCCGGCGACCGCCGAGGCGACGACGACGAGTGGGAGGCGGAGCGCGGCCGTGAGATCGATGGCCGGGTCCGGGGTCAGCACGCCGAACAATAGCCGCGCGGGGCTCGCGCCGTGTAGATTGCGACCATCACTGTGGAGAGCCTGCATGACGACGAAGACGGGGACCGCGACCGCGCGGGCCGCGAAGGGGCAGGAAGCCGAGGGGACCGGCGCGCTCGACGTGCGCGACTCGCGGACGGGCCGGAGCTACTCGGTCCCGATCCTCCAGCGGGGCACGGAGGGCGACACCGCGATTCGCGCGATGGACCTGCGGCAGGTCAAGACGAGTCCGGACGAGTTCGGCCTCATGACCTACGACCCGGCGTTCATGAACACCGCGTCGTGCAAGAGCGCGATCACGTACATCGACGGCGACAACGGCATCCTCCGCTACCGCGGCTACCCCATCGAGCAGCTCGCCGAGAACGCGACGTTCCTCGAGGTCGCCTGGCTGCTCCGCAACGGCGAGCTCCCGACGCAGCAGGAATACGACGGGTGGGTGCACGACATCACGTTCCACACCTACGTCCACGAGAACGTTCGCGCCTTTCTCGCCGGCTTCCGCTACGACGCCCATCCGATGGCGATGCTCTGCAGCACGGTGGCCGCGCTCTCGTCGTTCTACCCGGAAGCGAAGAACATCGCCGACCCGCAGCAGCGGTACATCTCCGTCATCCGGCTGCTCGCCAAGGTGCCGACACTCGCCGCGTTCTGCTACCGCCACGGCAAGGGGCTTCCGTTCGTCTACCCTGACAACGACCTCGGGTACGTCGAGAACTTCCTCTCGATGGTCGCGCGGATGTCGGAGCCGCGTTACGAGCCGAACCCGATCTTCTGCAAGGCGCTCGAGGTGCTTTTCATCCTCCACGCCGACCACGAGCAGAACTGCTCGACCAACGCCGTTCGCGCCGTCGGCTCGTCGCACGTCGATCCGTTCTCCGCGATCGCGGCCGGCATCGCCGCACTTTACGGTCCCCTACACGGTGGAGCGAACGAGGCGGTGCTCCACATGATCCAGGAGATCGGGCACGTGCGGAACGTCCCCGCCTTCATCGAGGGCGTGAAGTCGGGGAAGGGCCAGCGCCTGATGGGCTTCGGCCACCGTGTCTACAAGAGCTACGACCCGCGGGCGAAGATCGTGAAGCGCCTCGCCGACGAGGTCTTCGCGCAAGTTGGGATGGACAAAGACCTCGAGATCGCGCTCGAGCTGGAGCGGATCGCGCTCGCCGACGAGTACTTCATCTCGCGGAAGCTCTACCCGAACGTCGACTTCTACACGGGGCTCATCTACCGCTCGATGGCGTTCCCGACGGCCTTCTTCACCGTGCTATTCGCGGTCGCACGGACGGCGGGATGGCTGGCGCAGTGGGAGGAGATGCTCAACGACCGCGAGCAGAAGATCGCGCGCCCGCGCCAGATCTACGTCGGGTACGAGGAGCGTCCGTACAAGAGCAAGCTCACCGACAAGACGCCGCGCGTCCCGAAGACGCAGCGGCACTAGGTGAGGCGGGAGGAGGGAGGAAGGAGGGGGGAGCTGCGGACTTCTCCCCCCTCCTTCCTCCCTCCTCATTCCGCGCTCCTGCACAGAGCCCTCACCGGACAGCGTGCGCAGTGCGGACGGCGCGCGGTGCACACGAGCGCGCCGAGCTCCATCAGGGCCTGATTGTGGGTCCACGCCGCGCGACCGGTGCGCGGGAGAAGCGCGGCCGCGAGTGCCCAGAGCCGGCGTCGCCCGCGCGCCGACTTGGGATCGGCGGCCGGAACGAAGACGCGACGCAGCACGCGCGCGACGTTCGTGTCGACGAGCGCAGCGCGGCGCTCATATGCGAACGACGCGACCGCACCCGCCGTGTACGGGCCGATCCCCGGCAGCGCGCGCAGCGCGTCCGGATTTGCCGGCAGGGTCCCGCCCGGATCCCGGCCGTCGGCGGTCACGGCCCGCGCCAGTCGATGGAGGTTCGTGGCGCGCGCGTAGTACCCCAGCCCCTCCCACGCCTCGCGAACCCGTCGCGGCGACGAGCGCGCGATGTCCGCGAGGGTCGGGAAGGCCCCGAGAAACTCGTGGTACCGCGGGAGGACGCGGGCGACCTGCGTCTGTTGGAGCATCAGCTCGGAGACGAGGACGTGGTACGCGTCGCGCGTCCGCCGCCACGGGAGGTCGCGCGCGTTCGCCCGGTACCACGCGCGCAGCCGCCGCCCGAAGGCGCCGCCCGCGCCGTCTTTCAAGACGGCGGCCGGGCTACTGCGGCGTCCAGTGCGGCGTCGCCGCGAAGAGCCCGTCGGTGACACCGACCCGATGCGCGAGGACGAGGCCGAGGCAGACGCTCGCCACGCCCGCGGCCAACTGCAGATAGCGCTGCGCCCCTGACACGCGGGCCGCCGCGTACGCCGACGGGACCGCGATCGCCGCGGTGACGAGCGTCATGCCGGCGACCGTGCCCGCCCCGAAGACGAGCAGGTAGGCGACGCCGACGAGCGCGCTCTCAATGGCCGTGAGCACGAGCATCGCCACGAACGCGGAGCCCGCGAGCCCGTGCAGGAATCCGACGAGGAGCGGGCGCACTGGGCTCCATACCGCTGCTCGGTCACGGCCGCCCACCGCCTGCAGGCTGCGCACGCCTAGCAGCACCAGCATCACGGCGACGGCGAGCTCCATCGCCAGACCGAGTCGCGGCGGGATCGCAAGCCGAAAGAGCAGAATCGCGCCGCCGACGAGGACGATCGTCATGGTGTGGCCCGCGCCCCAAAGCGCTCCGATGCGGGCGGCGCGCGGGACGGACCGCTGCTGGCTCACGATGGTCGTCACTGCCACGACGTGGTCCGGGTCCGTGGCGTGACGCATCCCGAGGATGAATCCCAGCGTGAGTACGGAGATGCTAGAGAGCATGACAGAGGGCGACCGCGAACTGCGGACTGCGGACTCACGCCCTCGGGACGCTCCGAGGGCGCTAATAGCACGCCGGGGGTTCTAGTCCGCAGTCCGCAGTCGACCGGGCAGCAATCTAACCCGCGAGCGCTCCCCTCCGCACCTCGGATTCCCTTCTCGCGGACCGCGAGGGATCTTTCCCACGACCCGGCTCCCGATGCGACGATGACCTCTCGCACATTGCGCGCTGCGACCTGGCTGGCACTCGCCTTGGCCGCGCTCCCCATCGCCGCCGCACATGCGCACACGCGCCTCAGGAGGAGCAGTCCCGCCGCCGGGGAGACACTCCGCGACGCGCCGGCGGCGGTGCGCCTCTGGTTCTCTGGTCGGGCCGAGCTGGCGTTCACGCGGGTGCAGCTGACGGGCCCCGGCGGACGCGCGATCGGGCTCGGCCTCGTCGCGCGACTCGACTCGAGGATGTCCGCGTTCACGGTTCCGATTCCCGCCGCCCTTCCGCCGGGCACGTACACCGTCGCCTGGCAGACCGCCGCGGCCGACGGCCACCCGGTGCGCGGGAGCTTCTCTTTCACCGTCGCCGGCGTGGGGCTCGCGGCGTCGCCGGACAGCGCGCGCAAGACGCCGGGCGAGCGCGTCGCGACGATGCCGGACGACGAAGGGGACGAGCTCAGCGACTACCAGGTCGCGCGCTGGGCCGGCTTCGTCGCCCTGCTCGCGATGCTCGGAACGGTCGTCTTCCGCTTCGCCGTCGTTGGGGCGCTGGAGCGGCGGCGTGAGCCCGTCGCGGACCTCGTCGAGCGGGCGCGCCAGATCGGGCTCGGTGCAGTCGTGCTATCGCTCTGCGCCGGCGTGGCCCGGCTGTTCGCCGAGTTGCGCGCTGTTGGCCAGCCGAAGGAGGCCCTCGACTTGACCGCACTCGGCGCGCTCCTCACCCAAACCGCGTGGGGGCGCGGGTGGGTCATCGGCGGCCTGGGGGCTCTCGTGCTGCTGCTCGGCCTTGTCGCGGCTCGGTGGGGGCGAGCCGGGTGGTTCGTCGCAGCGGCGGGAGCGCTGGCTGTCGCTGCCTCGCCCGCGCTGACCGGGCACGCCGCCGCCGATCCCGAACGGCCGGGCCTCGCGGTCGCCGTCGACGTCCTCCACGTGCTCGGGGCTGGCGCGTGGCTGGGCACATTGCTGCTCGTCGTGATCGCGGGCCTGCCGGCCGCGCTCCGCCGCGTACCCGGCGAGCGCGGGCCCGCGGCGGCGTCCATCGTCCGCGCCTTTCACCCGCTTGCGCTCGTCTGCGTTCCGCTCGTCGTGGCGAGCGGCTTAGTGTCGGCGTGGCTTCGGCTTGGGTCGTTCGGCGCACTGACCTCGAGTCGCTACGGCACCTATCTTCTCCTCAAGGTGTTGCTCTTCGCCTGCGTGGCGCTGACCGGCGCCTACAACTGGCGCCGCGTGCTGCCGACGCTCGGCGGCGAAGCCGGCGCGAGACAGATCCGCCGCACGAGCTCCCTGGAGCTGGCCGTCGGCGCCGTCGTCCTGGCCGTGACGGCTGCGCTGGTCGTGACGACCCCACCCGAATGATCGCCCGCACCGCATCCGCGTGGCCGGTGGCGATGGAGGCCGTCCTCGCCACGCGCGCACGCATCGAGCGTTACATCCCGCCGACGCCGCTTCGCCGTTACCGCCCACTCGACGAGCACGTCGGCGCCGGTGTGGAGATCTACGTGAAGCACGAGAACCATCAGCCCACCAACTCGTTCAAGATCCGAAACGGGTTGGCTTTCATGACCTCACTCGGCGCCGAGCAGCTCGAGCGGGGGGTCGTCGCGGCGAGTACGGGCAACCACGGGCAGGGAATCGCCTACGCGGGGGCGCTCCTCGGCGCCGAGGTCACGATCTGCGTGCCCGCCGGCAACAACCCGGAAAAGAACGCGGCGATGCACAGCTACGGCGCCCGCGTCGTCGAGGAAGGCCGCGACTACGACGAGGCCGTCCAGGTCATGCTCCGGATCGCGCGTGAGGAGGGTCAGACCGTCGCCCATTCGACAAACGATCCTGCAGTCGTCGCCGGCGCGGCGACGATGACGCTCGAGATCCTCGAGCGCGAGCCCAGACTCGACGCCCTGATCCTCGCCGTCGGCGGCGGCTCGCAGGCGGTCGGCGCTCTGACCGTTGCGCGCGCGCTGCACCCATCACTCGAGGTCTACGGCGTGCAAGCTGCCGGCGCGAGCGCGATCCATGACTCGTGGCATGCGCGCGAGCCTCGGACCACCGCCCGCGCCGACACTTTCGCCGAGGGGGTCGCTACCCGGAGCACGTACGAGCTGACGTTCCCGACGCTGCTCGAAGGGCTCGCCGGGTTCATCACGGTCACCGACGCCGAGATCGCGTCCGCGATGCGGACGATCCTCGCGACGACCCACAACCTCGTGGAAGGTGCCGGCGCAATGGGCCTCGCGGGCCTACTCAAGCTGCGCGACCGGCTGGCGGGAAAACGCGTCGGGATCGTGTTCTGCGGGGGCAACGTTGATACCGGGACGTTGCGGCGAGTGCTGAACGAGGAGTTGTAGCTTGTGAGCTTGTGAGCTTGTGAGCTTGTGAAGGGCCTGCCGGGGTGTCGCGGCGAAGCCGCGCCTCCCAAGCTATCAAGCTCACGAGCCCACACGCCGCGTCTCACGACACCGTCTTCGTCTTCCTCCTCAAGAAGTCCATCAAGATGAACTGCCCGAGCGTCATGGTCGTCGTGAAGTAGGCCTTGCCGCGGCTGATCTCCGAGACGCGCTTCACGAACTCGACCAGCGAGCGGTCCCGCGCGAGCATGAAGGTGTTGATCATGATCCCGCTGCGCCGGCAGTGCGCGACCTCACGCAGCGTCTGCGCGATCACGGTCGCGTCGAGGCCGAACGAGTTCTTGTAGATCTGGCCGTTCGGCATCGTCAGTGCGCTCGGCTTGCCGTCGGTGATCATGATGATCTGACGCATGTCCTTCTTCTGCGCCAGTAGTAGGCGGCGGGCGAGCTTGAGCCCCTCCGCCGTGTTGGTGTGGTACGGACCGACTTGCGCTTTCGCCAGCGCCGCGAGCGGGATCTCCTCGGCCGAGTCGTGGAAGAGCACGACGCGCAGCGTGTCACCGGGGAACTGCGTCCGGATCAAGTGCGTCAGCGCCAGCGCGACTTTCTTGGCCGGCGTGAAGCGATCTTCGCCGTAGAGGATCATCGAGTGCGAGCAATCCAACATGAGCACCGTCGCGCACGACGAGCGGTACTCGGCCTGCCGCACCATCAGGTCCGGGTAGTCGATGTCCAGCGGAACGCCGAGCGTCCCCGTACGCGCGAGTGCGTTCTTGAGCGTCTCGTTGACGTCGAGGTTGAGCGTGTCGCCGAACTCGTACGGCTTGCTCCACCCGTCCGCCTCGATGCCGGTCGCGAGGTAGGGCGTGTCGTGGCTCCCGAAGCTCGACTTGCCGAGCGATCCGAGCAGGCTCCGCAACGTCTTGTAGCCGAGGAAATCGATGCCTTTCTCGGTGAGGCTGAATTGCACGTCGCGCGATGCGGCGTGGGCGAGGCTTCCGCGCCCCTCCACCGGCTGGTGCGCGGCCGGCATCTGCGGCGGCGCCTCGGCGTTCAGGTAGCCCTCGGCGATGAGCCGCTGCACGAGCTGGTCGAGCAACTGCGCGAGCTTCGCCTGCCCCTCGGCGTTCTCCTCGCCACGCAGCGCTTCCAGCATCTCGGGCGTGAACTGCCCGCTCTCGAGTAGCGCGTTCAGGATTGCCTCGCGCAAGGCGTCCATCGACCGGTCGCCCTCGTCGCCGAATTCCCACCCGTAATACGGCTGCTTCGCCCCACCGGCGAACCCCGACTGGAGCAGAAAGTCCGCGAGCTTGTCGAGCAGCGCCTGCAGGTCGACCGCGTCGGCGAGATCGGGACTGAACTTGGTGTAGGTGTGGAAGCGCATGACCTAGAATACCCCTCGAGCCGCCCAAAGCGCCACTGAGCAAGAAGTCGCGGGCTGCGTCGCCGCCGAAGGCGGCGACCGATAGCGGATAGCTTGCGTGAATGTCATCGAACCCCTTCCTGGTACTTCAGCAGCACAAGAACTTCCGCCTTTTCTGGTTCGGCCAAACGCTCTCCCTCGTCGGGAGTTGGATGCAGACGATGGCTCAGGGATGGCTGGCGCTCGAGCTCAGCGATAGCCCGTTGATGGTCGGGGTCGTCGCCGCGGCGTCGTCGCTCCCCATCGTGCTGCTGTCGATCGCGGCCGGGGTCGTCGTCGATCGCTCGGACAAGCTACGGCTGGTAACGATCGCGCAGACGCTGCTGCTGATCGAGGCGACGGCGCTCTGGTGGTTCACCTGGTCGGGGCACATCACCGTCGCGTGGCTGGTGACCCTCGCGGCGGCCGCGGGGATCGTCGGCGCGTTCGAGATCCCGGCGCGGCAGTCGCTCGTGATCGAGCTCGTCGGGCGAGAGCACCTTCGCAGTGCCATCGCGCTCAACTCCACCGGCTTCAACCTCGGGCGCATCGTGGGGCCGAGCCTCGCGGCGCTCGTCATCGCGAGGGCCGGGATCGCCTGGTGCTTCGCCGTCAACGCGCTGAGCTATTTCGCGGTCCTCGTCGGCCTCCTGCTCATCCGGCTGCCCGTTCGCGCTGCTGACGCCGCGCCGATGTTACTGCCCGCGCCGCTCGACGGCATGCGTGAGGGCGTCCGCTACATCCGCGACACGGCGCTCGTCCGGTCACTCATCCGGCTGATCGCTGTCTACGCGGTGCTGGGTGCGCCGTATCTCGCGCTGATGCCGGTCGTCGCGCGCGACATGCTGGGGCTTGGGCCCGGCGGGTACGGTCTTCTGCTGGCGAGCGTCGGCATCGGCGGCCTGGCGGGGGCGCTGTGGCTCGCGGCGCGGGGCGACCTGGAGCGCGGACGCGGGCAGTTGCTCGCCCAGGCCTCCTTCTCGTTCGCGTCGCTCCTCGTCGCGTTCGCGTTCGTGCGCTCAGCGTCCGTTGCGTACGTCCTTCTGCTCGCGATCGGCTTCACGATGATCGTGACCAACGCGGTCGCCAACGCGCTCCTCCAGCACATCATCCCGGACGCGATGCGCGGCCGGATCATGGCCGCGTATTCGTTCATCGTCGTTGGCCTGTCGCAGACGGTCGGCGCCTTCGGCGCCGGTGCGCTTGCGAGGGCGGTCGGTGTCCAGTGGGCGATTGGCGGCGGAGCAGCGGCAATGCTCGCCTACGCCATCTGGGCGTTCCGGCGGGTGCCGGAGTTGACCAGCGCCTAGAAACATGGCGGCGGAAATGGCGGTATTGTGATGTAGCATTCACACACGTCGCCGATGTACGCCACCTGCCTCTTCTGCAACAACGATCTCGGCCGCAACCAGGCCCTCGAGCACTTCCCGGTCGGGCGCCGTCTCGCCTATGACGCCGCCAAGGGCCGGTTGTGGGTGGTCTGCCGTCGCTGCGAGCGGTGGAACCTCACGCCGCTCGAGGAACGCTGGGAAGCGATCGAGGAGTGCGAGCGGCTCTATTCGGGGACGCGGCTACGCGTGTCGACGGACAACATCGGCCTCGCGCGTCTTCGCGAGGGACTCGAGCTCGTTCGCATCGGCAAGCCGCAGCGCCCAGAATTCGCGGCGTGGCGCTACGGTGACCAATTCGGCCGTCGGCGCCGGCGGCACCTGCTCTACACCAGCGCCGGCGTCGCGGCCGTCGCCGGGATCGTGATCGCGGGCCCGGTCACCGGCGTGATCGCCGGCGGCTCTTGGGGACTCTGGCACGCCACCAAGGGTCTCCACGACCTTTACCAAGCTCGCCGCGTCCGCGTGCGGCTGAAGCTCCCGGGCCTCGACACGCCGGCGATCATCCGGAAGCGCCACCTCGAGAACGCGCGTTTGGTCACCGCCGCCGGCGAGACCGGGTGGGAGCTGCACGTGGCGCACGAGCACACCGATGATCCAACGTCGTGGCAGGGCCTCGGTCGAGATGTGACATCGCGCAAGGTGGCCGCCGGCTCGGCGGGGCTGACCGTCCTCTCCGGTGAGGAGGCCGTGCGGGCGGCCGGCCACCTGTTACCCCAACTCAACGCCGCGGGAGCGCGCCCGCCGCAGGTGCAGAGCGCCGTCCGCTTGATCGAGGAGGTCGGGGACCCCGCACGCCTCTTCGCGGTGCAGGCGGAGCGCGGGCGGCCTGGCCCGCGCTCCAAACGGTCGCGTGGCCGCGGCTTCGTCATCAGCGAGCTGCCGACGGAAGTTCGCCTCGCGCTCGAGATGGCTGCTCACGAAGACACCGAACGCCGCGCGCTCGAGGGCGAGCTCGCGCTGCTCGAGGAGGCGTGGCGCGACGCCGAGGAAGTCGCGGCGATCGCCGACGACATGTTCCTTCCCGACGGGACGCAGGACCGGCTGGAAAAGCTTCGCGCGCGGCAGCCGGGCGGCGGATCCGGCGGCTGAGTCGCCGACCCGGAACCGCGGGCGGCCCACCCGCCCCCCTACCGTTCCTGCGCCTTCGTGCGGCGCGTGACGCGCCGCGGCGCGAGCAGCCGCTCCCGCGCCAGCCGCACGATCAGCGACGCCGCCTCCGGGACGCCGAGCCACGACGTGTCGACGCAGACGTGATAGTTGCCCGGGTCGCGCCACGCGCGGTCCCAATGGCGGCGCACGTACCGCTCGCGCTGGCGGTTGGTCTCGGCGACGCGGCGCTCCGCGTCCGCCAACGACACACCCAGGCGCTCCACCGTGCGTCGCACGAGCGCCGCGTGCGGCGCGTAGCAGAAGACGTGAAGCGCGTCGTCACGCTCGGCGAGCACGCACTGCGCGCCGCGCCCCACGAGCACGGCCGGTCCGGCTTGGACGACCTCCTCGATCACGTGGTGCGTGACCTCCACGAGCTGTCCCTCGGTCGGCGGGAAGCCCGCAGCGGGCGCCGGCGCCAGCTCCGGCGATGCGAGTGAGAGCGTGTCGACGAGGCGCTCCGCCAGCGATGGGACGCGCTCCTCACGCGCCTTCACCTCCGCCGGCGCAACTCCGAGTCGCGCCGCGACGGCGTTGATCACCGCATCATCCAGCAGCGTCCACCCGAGCGCGCTCGCCACCAGCTCGGCCACTTCCGATCCGCCCGAGCCGAACATGCGGGAAATGGTTATGACGGGCATAGGGCGGAGGCGGGACTCACAAGCCGATCCTTTTCAACCTCACATACTCGACGATCTCGAATCCCAGTGCGTCCCACGCCGCTTCGGAGACGGCGTCACCGGCCACGCTGTGCAACCGCATCTCCTCCAATCCCCGATCCTCGCACCACCGGACCGCGCGCTCAAGCAGCGCGCGAAGCACGCCCGACCGGCGAGCGTTCGGCGTGACGAAGACCGACGAGACGTAACCGTACCGCGGCGGGTGGAGCAACGGTGACCCCGTCGACTCGACGCACCGTAGGATGCCGACGACCTGGCCGCCGCGCTCGGCGAGGAACATCACCTCGTTGGACGAGTCGAGCTGCGTCGCGAAAAGCTCACGCGCCCGATGCGCGGCGTCCGCACGCAGACGTCCGTAGATCGGGTGGTCACCATGCTCGCGCAGAAGCGACAGCCGCAGCGCGACGACGGTTGGCAGGTCGTCCGGCGACGCTTGCCGGATGGTGAGCGCCGACGGCGAACGCTGGGCGGTGGGGGCCGCCGGGGCTGTTGGGACCTCACGACCCGGCAGGGACGTTCCCGTGCGCCCGGTCGGTCCCCCTGACCCCCGCCCCGCGCCCGCCGCCGTCCGCCTCACGCCGACATACCCCCGCCGAAGAGGTCCTGATTTGGTCGCCGTCGCTGCTCGGGCACCGCGCGGCCGTACTCGCCGCTGTCGGAGCGCGAGATCTTGCGGCGCGCCACTAGTGCCTCGAGCACGAGCTCGCAGCCCGCCACCGTACCGGCGACGTCGTCCTCTGTCGTGAGCCCGGTACGATGCACGACGGTGGTGAGGGTCGGCACCGCCTGAAACCCGCGGTAGGCGACGTCCGCCTTCGCTTCCTCGGACACTTGGAGCGCGCTGCCGGAGTCGAACCACATCACGATGTCGTCGAGATTGACGCCGCCCGCCCGCTCCTGGAATGTGGCGTCGGCGGCGCGACGGATCAGCTCGCGCGCGATCACGCCGCCTCCGACCAGCTCTCCCTCGTACTCGAGCTCGATCTTTCCCGTGATTGCCGACTGCGCGGCGTAGATGTCCGAGATGCGCGGCACGACCTCCGAGTCACCCGTCGAGAGCGCGCGGCGCTCGGCGTTGGAGATGACGTTTTCCAGCACCGTGATCGGCATGCGCTGCGAGACCCCAGAGCGCTTGTCGATGCGGCGGTCCTTCCGCGCCTCGAACGCGACGCGCTCGATCACCTCGGCGATGAAGTCGGGCACGCGAACCGGCCGGTCGCCGCGTGTCGTCCACGCCTCCTGCCGCGTGATCTCCATGCCGAGATCGACTGCCTCCGGGTAGTGCGTAAGGATCTCGCTGCCAATCCGGTCCTTGAGCGGCGTGATGATCTTGCCGCGCGCCGTGTAGTCCTCCGGGTTCGCCGTGAAGCAGAGGAGCACGTCGAGCGCGAGCCGGATCGGATATCCTTTGATCTGGACGTCGCCCTCCTGCATCACGTTGAACAGCCCGACCTGGACCTTGCCGGCGAGGTCCGGCAACTCATTCAGCGCGAAGACGCCACGGTTGGCGCGCGGCAGCATGCCGTAGTGAATCGTGAGCTCGTCCGACAGCAGGTGTCCGCCGCGGGCCGCCTTGATCGGATCGACGTCGCCAATAAGATCGGCGATCGTGACGTCGGGCGTCGCCAGCTTCTCGACGAACCGCTGCTCGCGACCGACCCACGCGATCGGGGCGTCGTCGCCCGCCTCTTCGATCAGCTCGCGGGCGTACTTCGAGATCGGGGCGAACGGGTTGTCATTCACCTCGCTGCCGGCGACGATCGGCATCGCCTCGTCGAGCAGCGTCGTCAGCGCGCGGAGGATGCGCGACTTCGCCTGACCGCGCAGGCCGAGGAGGATGAAGTTGTGCCGCGAGAGGATCGCGTTGACGATCTGCGGCATCACGGTTTCCTCGTACCCGAGAACGCCCGCGAACAGCGGACCCCCGTGGCAGAGCTTCCGGATCAGGTTCTGACGCAACTCGTCCTTTACCGAGCGAAGCGCACGGTCCGGGACTCCGTATGGCGAGCGCTTGAGAGCGCCGAGGGTCTGCGGGTACGACGTCACGTGCGGCTCCGACGGGCGCAGGTGGGCGATTGCTCGGGGGATGAAACGTAAGATGGTGGCAGCGCGCAAGCGCCACCACCATCCTCAGAACACCGCTGCCGCCCCGAATGTTCGCCGGCTCAGCAGTCCGGGACTCGAGTGACCGGGGTCACGCTCGGTCACGCGAAGAACGGTGGAAGGGGCGAGGGCGTTGTTCGTGAACAGCGCGCACGCGGATGGCCGCGGATAATGAAGGGCGATGGCGCGGATCGCTCCGCGGCTCAATAGAACTCTGCGCGCCGGCCCGAGAGGAGACCTTTGCTACACCCCCGGGACGCTACCGGGCGAGGAAGTCGGCCTCCCCGGCTGGTAACCTCCCGGGGTGTAGCCACAGCGTTGTGCGGGCTCGTGGCGGTGTGGAGTCTGGAGCGCAGAGGAGCCATCCGCGGCCATCGCCCTTCGCCGGTCCGCGCCATCCGCGTGCGCGCTCTTCCCCGGTCTTCCGCCGTCTTCGCCGACACGCCCTCGTCCTTCCGCCGTTCCCCATCGAGCCACGCTATCGCCCGCCCTAGAACCGAACCCGAATCTGCGCCGCCGGCCGAAGCATGCCCGCGTGCCGCGCGGGCGCGAGGTCGATCGACAGTCGAGCGGCCTCGCTGGCTACCGGCGGTCGCGGCGCGGAACCGGGCGTCTGCCGCACGCTACGCCGCACGACGGCGACCAACGCCGCGGTGCCGACCGTCAGGTCGGCTATCCCCAGCGCTCGTGCCGACCACTCCCGCTCCTCGGCGAGGATCGCGCCGCCGAGGATCGCCGCACCGGCACCAGAGATCGCGCCCACCCACATCGAAGCGTCCGGCCGCTTCTCGCGGGGCGCGCGCCAGTTCAGTACAGTCGTGACGAACGCCGGCATCCCGAGCGCGAGCGACGGCAGAACGTAGCTGCCGGGATCTCGTCGCTCCACGACCAGCCGCGGGCCGTCGTACTGCGGTTGGATCCGCGCCGCCTCGGCCACCGTGAGACCGACGCTGTCGAGCCACGTCGCGAGTCGCCGATCGGCCGCGAGGTCAGGGATGTAAGCGTTGTTGGGCCCTCGCGCCACGTCGTCGACGATGTCACCTCGCCCCGTGCTCGCGACGAGGTACGCCATCGCGCACAGCGTCCCGTGCTCGTCGCGGAAGTACGGCACGCGCATGCCTGGGAAGTCGTGGTTGTGCGGAAAGACGCCGGCGTCGCGGTACGCCGCGAGTGTCCCCACCAGCCGCGCCCGCGCCGCGCGTTGCGACGGCCGGAGGACTGAGACGTCGCGCGCGTTCAGTTCCGCAATCACGGAGTCGAAGTGCGCGCGC
This sequence comes from Gemmatimonadaceae bacterium, assembly GCA_046263215.1. Taxonomy (GTDB): domain Bacteria; phylum Gemmatimonadota; class Gemmatimonadetes; order Gemmatimonadales; family Gemmatimonadaceae; genus JBHELH01. Next base: position 13,825 of record JBHELH010000377.1, read on the forward strand.
AGTCGGGCTACCTCACTCCGGAGGAGCCGGCCATCCTCGCGGTCGCGTTCCGTCGCGGTCACGGCCACGATGGCGCAGATGCCGCAGACCGCTGCGGCGCCGAGGACAGAAGCTGTCATACGGCCTCGAGCGAAGGGTTCAGAGGCCCGAACCCCGCGTGTCGTGCCCGAGTCACCGGACGCTCAGTCGGCCAGCGACACCTCGACCAGGTTGTCGTAGAAGACCGGTCCACGCCCCATGTCGGTCTCCCGCTGCGACGTCGTCTCGTTCGCGTTGCGACCATCCGGAGCCAGCTTCCCCCACCAAATGGACGGCGCCCAAACGACGCCGGGCCGGATAGCGTCCTCGACGCGCGCCGTCGCGGTGAAAGCGCCCCGGTCGTTGAAGATCGCCACGCGGGCACCCGCGCCGATGCCGCGCCGCTCCGCATCCCGCGGATGCAGCAGGCACTCCGGCTCCCGTGCGCCACGACGCAGGGAGTCGACGTTCACGAACGTCGTGTTCAGGAATTGATGCGCCGGCGACGAGATCAGCGTCAGCGGGTAGCGGGCTGCGAGCTGTGGAGCCTCACGAACACACTCGTACGGCGGCGTGTAGGTCGGCAGTGGGTCGAGCCCCATCTCCGCCAGCCGCGCCGAGTAGAACTCGCACTTCCCGCTCGGCGTCAGGAATCCGCCGTTGTCGAATGGTACGTAGGGCCGTGGAACGTTGAGGCGCGCCCACCCGCGCTCGAGCAACGCCTCGAACGTGACGCCTTCGAGTTTCGGGCTCTGGGTCGCGAGTGCTTGGCGGATCAGCGCTAGATCATCGTCGTGGAGCGAAGGATGGTCGAGGCCCATCCGCGCCGCGATCAGCCGGAAGATCTCGCTGTTTGGCTTGCACTCACCGAGTGGCTCGATGGCCGGACGGTTGAGCGTCGCGTAGTGGTGTCCGTACGCGTAGTGCAGATCCCAGTGCTCGAGTTGCGTTGTCGCGGGCAGCAGAATGTCCGCGTAGTCCGCTGTGTCGGTCTGGAAGTGCTCGAAGACGACGGTAAACAGGTCCTCGCGGGCGAGCCCGTGCCGAACCGCGGCGCGGTCCGGCGCAACGGCGGCGGGGTTGGAGTTGTAGACGACGAGCGCCCGCACCGGCGGACCGCCAACGCCGGCGTTCGGCGATGTCAGCGCCTCGCCGAGCCGGATCATGTTGATCGTGCGAACCGGGGGTGACAGGTCCGGTCGCTCGAGCGCGTCCCTGTTGAACTGGAAGTTCCCGCTCGTCGACAGCTGGACGCCGCCGCCGGGGCGGCGCCAGTGGCCGGCGACCGCCGGCAGACACGCGATCGTTCGCACGGCCATGCCGCCGCCCGCGTGCCGTTGAAGGCCATAATTCACGCGAATGAACGCCGCCCGCGCCCGGCCATACCGCTGGCCGAGCGATACGACCGACTCCGCCGGCAACCCGGTGATTTCGGCCACCCGGGCCGGCGGATATTCGCTCACCCTCGCGCGCAATTGGTCCGCGCCGAGCGTGTGAGCGGTGAGGTATTCCTTGTCCTCGAGTCCTTCGGCGAACATGACGTGCATCATCCCGAGCGCGAGGGCGGCGTCCGTCCCGGGCTGGATGGGAAGCCACTCGTCGCACTGCGCGGCCGTCCGCGTCCTGATCGGGTCGATGGCGATCACCGCGGCGCCGCGCGCGCGGGCCTCGAGGACGAACGGCCACATGTGCGGGTTGGACGTCAGCGTGTTCGTCCCCCAGAGCAGCACGAGATCGCTCTGGGGAATACCCTCGACGTCGGCGCCAATGTTCGCGCCGACAGTCATCCGCATGCCGACCGTGCCGGCCATCGAGCAGATCGTCCGATCGAGCTTCGACGCGCCAAGCAGGTGAAAGAAACGGCGGTCGATGGAGGAGCCCTGGACGAGCCCCATCGTCCCGGCGTAGGAGTAGGGGAGGATCGCTTGCGGGCCGTCAGCCGAGCGGGCGATCCCGGCCAATCGGCTGGCGATCTCGCCCAGGGCCTCGTCCCAGGAAATAGTTGCGAACTCCCCCCGACCTTTCGGCCCGACCCGCCGCATGGGGCGCAGAAGCCGGTCCCGATGGTAGGTGCGCTCGACGTACCGGTTCACCTTGGCGCAGAGGAACCCGCGGGTGTACGGATGCTGAGGGTCGCCGGCCACCCGAACGGCCCGACCGTCCTGGACGGTGACAAGCATCGCGCAGGTGTCCGGGCAGTCGTGCGGGCAGGCTCCGCGGACGACCTGGACGTCGCCGGCGGCCGCGCTCGGACGGGTCGCTGGGGCTCGGTTCGGGGCGAGCGGTGACCGGGTTGGGAGTGTCATCGGCTCGATGGCGGCGGCGGCGGCGCCGCCGCCAGGCTGTCCAAGCTACCCTTTTCGGGGTCAGGCAGCCAGGCGGGCTCGCGAACCGGACTGGACTTGACAGGCCCTAGTAGCATCGTAAGTTAGACGCCGCGAACAAGAGGACCGAAACGGTCGTGTGACCGTTGTGGCTTCGAGCGTAGACCCTCATCGACCCAATCTAGGAGACTTTCATGAAGCGCTTCGCCGTTGTCGCCGTCGTGCTCGCCGTCGCCGCGTGCGCCGGGGACGGTCAGAACGAAGGACAGGACACCACGGTCCCGGCCGCGGGGGCTGTGGAGGCCCCGGCGCCGGCCACGACCGACTCCGCGGCCAAGGCCGATTCTGCCAGGGCCGACTCGGTCAGGGCGGACAGCGCCGCCAAGGCCGCGGCGAAGACCAAGACGCCGTAACTGGGGCAGGGGTCTCCGCTCGATCGAGGGCGCGACCTGTGGTCGCGCCTTCTGTCGTTTTCCGGCCTGGCCGCTCACCTGTGAGCCGCCCACCAGCGGAAGGCGTCCGGGATGCCGGAGTCGGGCGTCACGGTCGGCGTCCATCCCAGCTCTCGGCGCGCCAGCTCCGACGAGAACGGATTGTCTCGCGTCAGGAAGTCGAGCGACGAGGACGCCGTGACGACGTTCATCCGCGGCCCGAGGAGGACAGGCCCGATCGCGCGTGCGACGGCTAGCGCCACGCGCGCGACCGACATCGGGACGGACACTATGCGGACCGGCCTTCCCAGGCCGAGCGAGGCGAGTCGGTAGAACTCGGCCAGCGTGACATCGAAGTCTTTCGCGAGGTTGTACGCCTTTCCCCCGGCGGCGTCGGCTGCGATCGCGCGCACGGCACCGTCGGCGACGTTGGCCGCGTGGACGATCGCGAGCGTCGACCGGCCGCCGCCGATCGCCGGCCCGAATCCCCGCCGGAGCAGTCGGCCGACCCGCGGAACGAACTGACGGTCCCGACGCCCGTAGATCACTGACGGACGTACCGCTGTCGCCCAGAGCTCGCCACGCGAGTGCGCAGCGAGGACGATCTGCTCCGCCTCGCGTTTGGATCGTGCGTACAGCGCGCCTTCCGGCAGCGGCTGGAGCGGCACACTTTCGTCAGTCCTGCCCTGAGGCGCGGCGTACCGCGTCTTCGGGCCGTAGACGGCGACGCTGCTCATGTGAAGCAGCCGCGCGCCGGCGCGGGCCGCGACGGCGACCGCGTTGCGCGTGCCGTCGATGTTGACACGTCGGTACTCGTCCCAGCCGCCGCGCGCCGTGACGGCTGCCGCCGTGTGAAAGATCGCGTCACATCCGCGCGCCCCGGCGGCGAAGCGCCCGGCGTCGAGAATGTCGCCGGTTTGCAGCTCGACGCCGGGGCGGCTCAGCGTTCCGTCGCCAGACGCGTCGCGGACGAGCGCGCGCACGGACCACGCGTCGGCGAGGAGCCGCTCGATAATGTAGGAGCCAACGAGTCCGGTCGCCCCGGTGACGAGCGCGGTGGGCACCGCGCGGAGGCGTCAGGCGGGGAAGGGCAGTGCGCAGACGTCCGCGCGACTTTCCCCGCCGTCCCAGTGCGCGGTGAGCGACGTGCCCGGCTCGACTTCGCGCCGAATCATTGCGAGGGCGATGCCGCCGAGCCTGGGAGACGATACGCCCGTGCGCACGTCGCCGACGGGCCGACCGCTGTCGTCGGTGAGTTGGGCACCGGTCGGCGGCGGTTCCGCGCCCGCCGCGCGCAGGCCGCGAAGGTGACGGTTCACGTGACCGCGGAAATGCACCCGCGCGACGACCTCCTGCCCCGTGTAGCAGCCTTTCGTGTAGGAGATCGCGTGCAGCTCGTCGAAGTTCGCTTCTTGCGGGATCGTCGTGTCGTCGATGTCGAGTCCCCACTCCGGACGCCCGGCTTCGACGCGCGCGATCTCCCACGCCGCGAGCCCGGCGGGCTCCGCGCCGCCGTCGAGCGCGACACGCCACAACGCGTCGAACGCGTCCGCGGGGACGAACAGCTCGAAGCCTTCGACGCCGAGGTCCGGTACGCGTGCCACGAGCACACGCGCGCCGTCGACGGCGACTGTGGCGTGACCGTAGGGCGGCAACACGCCGAGGGCCGCGGCGTTCGCGCCGGTCATCGCGGCGGCGACGTGGCGCGCGTTCGGCCCGAAGACGCCGACGTCGCGCAGGGTTGCCGACTCGTCGCGGTAGGCGGCCACCCGCGGGTTGACGTACTTCCGGACGAGCGCGAACCAGCCCTCCGCGGCGCGCGGGCCCGTGTCAACCAGCAGGCCCTCTTCGTCACGGAAGACGCGCACGTCGGCGACGATCTTCCCTTTCGGCGTGAGGGCGGCGGCGTAGTGACCGTGGCCCGGCTCGAGGGCGATGACGTCGTTCGTCACGAGGCCGGTGAGTGTCTCCGCCGCGCGCTGTCCCGCGATCCGCATCCGGGCGCGCTGACTGCGATCGACAACGATCGCCCGCGACCGCAATGCTTCGTATTCCGCGCCGACGCTGGAGTAGGTGAGCACGACGGCATGGCCGCCTACGTCGACTACGGTTCCCGCGTCTGCGACGTGCACGCGCTGCGGCGTTGTCATGAGGCGAAAGTAAATGCCCCTTCCGTACTCCACGGAAGGGGCACGACGGCGAGGGCGCGAGGCGTTCTCGCAGGCCGTTCTTACGGCGTCGACATTTGAGCTTCCCTGAGGATCTCCACGGCCGCTATGCCGAGGTTGTGGACGGTCCTACAGCTCGGCGCCACATCCCCCTTGAAGTTGACCTTCGCCCTCTCACCAGGCCCTCGCTCGGACTTGAGCCCGAAATTCGCCACCGCATGGAAGCGGGTCTCATCCCCCTCTTTTTGCGAGTGGGCTGTGAAGTTGCCCGCCCCGACAACGCGGTAGGTGACGCCGCCGACCGTGAGCCTGAGGCCCTGCGGATTCGCGTGGCCCTTGACGAGACAATTACCGGAGCTGCTCACCGTGAGGTGCAGCAGTACGTGGAGTCCGCCGTTGAGAGCGACCGCCTCACCCGGACGTACTGGGGAGGTGGCTGGGATCATGACGGTTTGGCCGTTGAACCTGAGCCTCTCATTTATCGTGGCGGTCTCGGCCTGCGCTTGCGCGGGGGCAGCATTGAGGGTCGCTGTTGTAGCCACCAGCGCCACTGTCGCGACTAGCTTCGTCCGGACCCTCTTACGACTCTCAGCCATAAGTCCCTCCGGTCAGTTTTCCGCCCACCGGCCGTCTCGTCACCGAGACATGTCACGAGAACCGGCGGGTAAACAGACGTCGGCAGGGTACGTGCCACCCGCCTCCCGCTGAGCCTGTGATTTGTGAGCGGTTCCTGTCGAGCTGAAGGGCTAGCGCCCCGGGCGGTTCGCCGGCTGTCTACGCCGACGATCGCCTGGTCTCAGTTCGTGCGCTGCGCGCATACGCCTCGTCGAGCAGCTCGACCGGATGGACGGCGTGTGCATCGACGCCAGCGCCGCGGAGTCCCGCCCCGATTTGCATCAGGCACCCGGGATTGCCGGTCGCGACGAATGCCGCTCGCGTCGCGGCGATGTTGCGGATCTTCGGGCTGAGCACCGCGTTCGAGGTTTCGGGCTCGACGAGGTTGTAAATCCCCGCCGCGCCGCAGCATTGATCGCTGTCGGTGAGCGGGACGAGCTCCAGTCCCGGGATCACCCGGAGCACCTGGATCGGCTGGGCACTGATGCGTTGCGCGTGGAGGAGGTGACAGGGCGCGTCGTATGTCACCCTGGCCGGCACTGCCGCGCGCGGCGGCTTGGGGCCCGCCGCAACGAGAAGCTCACTCACGTCGCGAACCTTTGCCGAGAATTCGGCGGCGCGCTGCGCCCACGCCGGGTCGTTGCCCAGCAGGTGCCCGTATTCCTTCATCATGGCGCCGCACCCCGCGGCGTTGGTGACGACGAAGTCGGCGCCTGAGCGCTCGAATGCGGCCGCGTTCGCGCGCGCGAGCTTGCGCGCCGTCTCGAGGTCGCCCGAATGCGCGTGCAGTGCGCCGCAGCAGCGCTGACCGGGCGCGTCGACCATGCGATAGTCGTTGACGACGAGCGTGCGCTCGGTCGCGCGGTTGGTCGACTTGTAGAGGCCCTCCATCACGCATCCCCTGAGCAGCGCGACCGTCCCGCGCTCACCGCTCCCCTTCGCGGCGTACCGCCGCCGCGGCAGTATCGGGTGCGTTGAGGCGAGCATACCGAGCGCAAAGCCGAGCCGCCCCTTGGATAGCCACGCCCCGAGTGCGGGGAGCCCCGTCGCCCGGAAGAGCCGCGAGCCGCGCAGCGCGAGCGACAACAGGCGCGGGCGAGCGAAGACCCAGAGAATGAACCGCGCCACGGGCGCCAGCGGCCGCTCGCTCAGCAGTGTCGCGCGCGTTGCCTCCAGCAAGTGCCCATACGGGACGCCCGATGGACACACGGGCTCACACGCCCGACAGCCGAGGCACCGGTCGATGTGGGTTCGGACCGACTCGTCGCGCACGTCGAGCGAGCCCTCATATACTGAGCGCATGAGCAGAATGCGCCCGCGCGGGCTGTCGTTCTCGTCTTCGAGGTTGACGTATGTCGGACACGCCTGTAGGCAGAAGCCGCAGTGCACGCAGGTGTCGATTCCCGCGCGCACGGCGGCGAGCGGCGTGCCGGGCACGGCGCATTCAGCGGCGTCGGATGCCGCGCTCGGCGCGGGAACGAATGGGACTGTGGGGAGCGGCTGTGAGGACACGACGAGTGAGGCGTTCAGCGGTGGGGACAATCCCCGAGGATGCCGGGGTTCAACAAGCAGTGCGGGTCGTACGCCGCCTTGATACCCTGCGACAATCGATCAGTTACTGCGCTCGGCGCGAATGACCGCCAGATGCTCCCCGGCGCGCGCTCGAAGACGCGCGTGCCGTCGAACGGCGCGGTGAGCGCCCGCGCGAGGCGCTCCTCGACGCCGACGCGCGCGTGACCGCGTCCGCCGTCGCGGGCCGTGCTGACGTCCGGCACGATGCAGCGGACGACGCCGCGCAACGGCGCCCCGTGCACGAGAGCGTCCGGGAAGAGCTCAACGAGCCGCGTCGCGTCTGCCCATGTGTCGGCGAAGCGCGACGGAAGACGCGACAGGCGCAAGCAGGCCGCGCCCGGCGACTCGGCGTCCCTAAGCGAGGACCACGTGTCATCGGCGACATCGCGCATCTCCCCGAGCGCGCTGACGGCGGCTCGTTGGGCGCGCAGGGCGTCCTCGCTCCCGCCCAACCGCACGAGGAGCCAGAGCCGCCCTTCGAGGCCCAGGCGCCTGGCGAGCGTCGCGTTCACGACTTCAGCGGCGTACGGTGTGAACGCCAGAGCACGCAGCGGCCTGGCAAGCTCCCGCGGATACTCCGGCGTGGTGTCGACGGCGATCGCCACTGTCGTGTCGACCTCCGGGCGCGCGCGCAGGCGAACGGTGACCTCGGTAAGCGCGCCGAGGGTACCCCACGCGCCGGTGACGAGGCGCACGAGGTCGAACCCGGCCACATTCTTCACGACACGCCCGCCGCCGCGGACGACGGCGCCGGTGCCAGTCACAAACTCGACGCCGAGAACGATGTCCCGGGGCGTCCCGAACCCGGTCGCCAACGGCCCGGCTGACGCCGTCGCGACGGTCGCGCCCAACGTCCCGGAGTCGTCGCCGTTCGGGTCGAGCGTCAGCCACTGACCGTGCGGCGCAGTCGCGCGCGCGATCTCGCCGAGCGTCGTGCCGGCGCCTGCCGTGAGCGTCAGATCGCCCGGCACGTACTCGACGATCCCCGCGATCGGTGCGATCGAGAGGGACGCGTCGGCGCGCACCGGTCGTCCCGCGTCCAGCCAGCGACCCGCGCCGACGATGCGTAGCGGCGCCCGCCGGCCGAGCGCCTCGCGTACCGACTCGACGATTGGAGTCGCGCGACCCGCCGGCCCCTCGGTGAGGCGATCCGCCGCCGCTCCCGTCAATGGAGCTTGGGAGAAGACCCGTAGCCCACCGGCTCCTTCCTCGCCGATGGCGCCATGTGCCACTCACGACAGCTATGTACCGGCACGACCTTCCCCGGATTGGCGCGGCGCTGCGGGTCGAAGACGGCGCGCAGAGCGCACATCGCCTCGAGCGTCTCGGCGGTGAAGATCCGGTCCATGTACTCCAGCTTGTCGAGCCCGACGCCGTGCTCGCCAGTGATCGTACCGCCGGCGGCGATGCACACCGACATCACCTCGCGCATCGCCTCGTGCACGCGCTGCGTCTCGTCGGGGTCGTTCGCGTCGTATCCGATGTTCGGGTGCAGGTTGCCGTCGCCGGCGTGGAACACGTTGCAGACGCGGACGCGGTGCCGTTGCGCGATGTCGTGAATCTCGGCGAGCACGGCCGGCAGCTTCGTGCGCGGTACGACTGCGTCTTGCACGACGAGATGAGGCGAGATGCGCCCCATCGCGCCGAAAGCTTTCTTCCGCCCCTGCCAAAGCCGCGCCCGCTCCGCGGCGTCACTCGCCACGCGAACCGTGCGCGCGCCGGCGGCCTTGCAGAGGCCCTCGACCGTGAGCGTCTCCCCCTCGATGCCGGCTTGTGGCCCGTCGAGCTCGACGAGCAGCACGGCGTCGGCGTCGGTGGGATACCCCGCGGCGTAGATCGACGCCTCGACGGCGCGGATCGTCGCGTTGTCCATCATCTCGAGCGCGGCGGGCAGGATGCCGGCGCCGATGATCCCAGAAACGGCGCGTGCGGCGGCGTCGATCGACATGAAGTCGGCGAGCAGCGTACGCACAGCTTGCGGGTCGCGGGTCAGTCGGACGGTTACGTCGAGCGCAACGCCGAAGCAGCCTTCCGACCCGACGAACGCGCCGAGCAGGTCGTAGCCGTCGCGTTCCCCGTTCGCGCTGCCGAGCGTCACGACCTCGCCGTCCGGCAGGACGACCGTGCACGCGATGACGTGGTTGAGCGTGACACCGTACTTGAGGCAGTGCGGCCCGCCGGCGTTCTCGGCCACGTTGCCGCCGATCGTGCACACAGTCTGGCTGGACGGATCGGGCGCGTAGTGCAGTCCGTGCGCGGCGGCAGCGCGGGTCAGCTTCGCGTTGACGACGCCAGGCTCGACGACAGCTAGTGCGTCCACCGCATCGATCGAGAGGATCCGCGTGAGACGGTTCAGACCGAGGAGCACACTCCCCTCGGCGAGCGCGCCGCCGGAGAGGCCGGTGCCCGCGCCGCGGGGAACGAACGGGACATTCGACGCCGCGAGCTCGCGGACGACTGCCACAACCTCGTCGCGCGTCCCGGGAAAGACGGCCAGCGCAGGGCGCTTGTCGTAGCCCGGCAACCCGTCGGCGGTATAAACGCGCAGCTCGCTGTCGCGCATCAGAACTCGGCGGTCGCCGACGATCTCAGCGAGTCGCCGTCCCAGCGCTGCATCGATTGGCATGCTCGGAGGATAAAGCGGGAGGCGCGCGGCGGGCAGCGGGAGCCCCCGATCCACTAGGCCGGGCGCCTGCCGGCGAGGGTGGCCTTCTCCCGCACCACGACCTTGAGCGCGTTCGCCGCCAATTCGTACTCGAGCGGCGTGTCGAGCTCCACGATCTCGCCGTCGACCGCGACGGGGCCGCGACGCCGCAGGATCACACGGCAGCGATCGACGATGAAGCTGTCGAGCTTCGGCGTAGCCGATGCGTGACGCACGCCGCGCGCGACGGCGGCGAACGCGAGCGCGAGTAGGCCCGCCCGCGTGCGGCCCCGCACCACCATCACGTGCAGTCCGCGCCGTCCGCCCGGCACGCGCTTGCCGAGCGTCGGCAGCCTGAGTTCTCGCTCTCCGACGCCGACGAAGACGATCGGCGTCCGGTAGCGCCGCACCACGCCTTCCGCCTCGAGCTCGACGTCGAATCGGGGGATGCCGAGGAAGACACGCATCGCCGCGGCCGCCGACGCGATTCTATAGCCGAGGCGCCGCTCGAGCCGCTCTCGCGTCCGCACGAGCTTCACGTACGCGCCGACGGAGCTGGTGTTGAGGAAAAGTCGCCCGTTGACGTAGCCGACGTCGGCACAGGCACTGACGGTGTGGTCGGCCGCGATCTCGCACGCGGTCGGCAGGTCCGCGGGAATCCCGAGATCGTGCGCGAAGTGGTTGAGCGTTCCACCAGGCACGATGCCTAGCTCGACCCCGGTCCCGACCAAGCACCGCGCCGCCGACGCGATCGAGCCATCGCCCCCCGCCACCACGATACGACTCCGCCCGTCGGCCACTGCCCCCGCGATCGCGTTGCAGAGCCTTTCCGGCTCCACCACCTGCACGTCGAACGCCCCCGCTTCGCTGAGCGCCGCTCTGGCCTTGTCTGCGGTGCCTGATTTGCGGTTGACGAGGGCGAGGATGGACGACATGGAAACGAAGCTAACAGCTATCAGTACTTCAGCGATCAGCGATCAGCTATCAGCTATCAGTAGCAGGAACGGCGGCTCGGCGGGCCGCTGATTGGGTGCATTGCGTTCCCGGTTGCGCGAGGGAGCCTCACAGCAAATGCAGTTCAAGCCCCACCTCGCGCGCAGCGCGGGCGGGGCAGTCCCTGGTACTGATAGCTGATAGCTGATAGCCGATAGCTCCGACGGTCAGCTAGCTACGCTAGCTCACCGTCGAGCTAACTCACCGTCGACCAAAACTCCGCCAACGCTCGCCCATCGGGCGACGCTCGCAGCTTCTCGAAGGCGCGCTCCCTGATCTGGCGGATGCGCTCGCGCGTCACTCCCATCAGCTCGCCGATCCGCTCGAGCGTCATCGCCTCGGAGCCCTCCTCGAGGCCGTAATAGAGGTGGAGGATGCGGCGCTCGCGGGGAGTGAGGTACTTCTTGAAGATCCGGTCGATGAACTCGCGCATCAGCTTCGAGTCCGTCGTTTCCTCGATCTCGCCGCCGTCGACGCCGGGGAAGCGTTCGCCGAGCGTCGACGCCTCACGATCGGAGCGGTCGACCGGAGCGTCGAGCGAGACCTCGGTCGCCGACATCTGACGGGAAAGCCGGATTGCTTCCGGCGTCTCCTCGAGCAAACGCCCGACCTCGTGCTCGGTTGGATCGCGCTTCAGCACCTGCGCGAGTACGGTCTCCGCGCGCGCGAGCCGGATGAGCTGCGAGTTCTGGTTGAGCGGGATGCGCACGGAGCGCGTCTGCTCCGCGAGCGCCTTGAGGACCGCTTGGCGCACCCACCAGACGGCGTAGGAGATGAACTTCACCCCTTGGTCCGGATCGAACTTCCGAACGGCCTTGAGTAACCCCTCGTTGCCGATCGCGACGAGCTCGCTGAGGTCGAGCCCGTGGCCCTGGTACTTCTTCACGTACGAGATCACGAATCGCAGGTTCGCCGTGACCAGCCGTTCTGCAGCCTTTTCATCTCCTCGCTGCGCTCGTCTT
>JBHELH010000378.1:0-3850 GCA_046263215.1 Gemmatimonadaceae bacterium
CGTCGTTGCCGATGACCAGGCCGGCGAGCCCCTCCCGGTCGACGCGGTCCATCGCGCGGTCGAGCATCGCGAGCACGCCCTGGCCGAGCGTATTCATCTTGCTCCGGAACTCCAGGAGCGCCACGCCCTCGCCCATGTCAACGAGCGCGGCGTCGCGCGTCTCGTCGAGCACGGCGCGCCGCGCGCGGAGCGTCTCAATGCTGATCGTGCCCGGCGGCTCCCGAACAGCCTGGTATTCGCCGTCGAACCCAAGCTGCTCCCACCCGCTGCGCGCGGGCCGGAAGAAGCCCTGGCTGGCCTCTCCTAGCAGGTCCGGCTCGCCGAGTCCCAGCTCGGCGAATCCATCCCGCAGGAAGTCGGAGCCGAGCGCTTCCATCTGTCGGAACGGCCCGGCCTCCCAACCGTATCCCCACTCGATCGCACGGTCGACGCTGACGATGTCGTACGCGACGTGCGGCGCGACGCGCAGGACGTAATGCGACGTCAGGAGCATCAGCTTACGCAGGAACTGCCCGTGTGCCCCTTCCGCGCGCGGGACCGCGGCGAGCCGCGCCTCGAGCCCCGGGCTCGCCGCCAGCGCCACGATCGTCGGGCTTTCCGGCGTGCGCATCGGCCCGTACTCCAGCGTGCGCCAGTCGAGCGTCTGAATCTCTTTCCCGACCTTTCGGTAGAATCCCGCCCCACTCTTCTCGCCCAGGCGTCCCTCGGCGACGAGTCGGCCCACCCACGCCGGCAAGGACAGGTCCTCGCCAGTCGCGTCGCTGAGCTGGGCAGTGACCAGGGTGAGGACGTCGAGGCCCGTGAGATCGGCTGTACGGAAGGTCGCCGATCTCGGCCTGCCGACGAGTGGCCCTGTGAGCGCGTCGACCTCGTCGATCGTGAGGCCGAACTCCTCCATCAGCCGGATGGCCTGGACCATCCCATACACGCCGACGCGGTTCGCGACGAAGCCAGGGGCGTCCTTCGCGAGCACCACCCCCTTGCCCAGCACGCACTCGCTGAAGTAGCGCGCAGTGGCGATCGAGTCGGCCGCGGTCTGCGGCGTCGGGATCAGCTCGAGCAGGCGGAGGTAACGCGGCGGGTTGAAGAAGTGCATGCCGAGAAAGCGCCGCCGAAACGCGTCGCTGCGTCCCTCGACGAGCGTCCGAATCGGGATGCTCGACGTGTTGGAGGCGACGACCACGTCAGGGCCGAGCAGCCGCTCCAGCCGGGCGTACAGCTCCCGCTTCGGCGCGAGCTGCTCGATGATCGCCTCAATAACGAGGTCGCACGTCGAGAGGCGCTCGAGATCGTCCTCGGTGTTGCCGACGCGCACGAGGGCTGCACGCTCGGAGTCCATGAAGGCGGCGGGGCGCGCCTTCTTCGCGCGCTCCAACCCACGAATCGCCGGGGCCGAGCGGCCCTCAGGCGCTTTCCCGTCGCCCGGCACGTCCAACAGGACGACCGGCACGCCCGCCGACGCCGCGAGCGCGGCAATGCCGCTCCCCATTGTGCCGGCGCCGACGATGCCGAGCCGGCGAACGCGCGCCGGCACCCCGGCGGCGAGATCGCGCGCCGGCGTCTGCTCCGTTTCGGAGTGAAAGGTGGTGGTCACGCGCGAAAGATAACCGGCCCGTGCGCGTCGTTCGGTCAGAACGCCCGACGTGCCTCGGCCGCACCTTTTTTCACGATCTGAAATTTTTTGCAGAGCCGGCGCCGCGGGCAATTCGTCCGCTGCCTGCTAAGGCATTGGTAGGTCAGCGGATACACCGCATGTTTGCCGGGCTCGCTTCGTGCCTCATCGTACCGGCATGATCCGCACGCCTTGGTCGCACCCGACTCTTCGGTCCCGCAGCGGCTTCTCGCTGTTCGAGATGCTCATCGTCACGAGCCTTCTCGGTATCATCGCGTTGCTGTCGACGGGACAGATCTCGACGTACGTCCGCGAGCGGAATGTCGCCGCGGCCGCCGCGATCGTGCGCAACGACCTCCAGCAGGCGTTCGCGATCGCAGCGCGTAACCGTCGGCCCGTGCGGGTCAGCTTCGCTAGGGCCGACACGGCCCTCCGCCTCACGGACCGCGAGAACACGATTACGTACGTCCGGCGCGGGCTCGGCAAGGGCTCCGGCTTGACGCTCACCCCGTCCGACGTCGCGTTCTGCACCAGCACCTGCTCGGACGCGTCGGTCGACGTCTTCCCGAACGGTTGGGCGTCGGACACGCTCAGCGTCACCATCAGGAAGGGCTCGTACTCGCGCGGTATTCGCATGTCGCGCTCGGGCCTCGTGACCACGAGGTGATGGCCATGAACCTCATTCTGCGCTCCCGCACCCGTAGCCGCCGTCGTACGCGCCAGACCCTGCCGCGCCGACGGTCAGGCCTCTCGATCCTCGAGATCATGGTCGCGCTAACCCTGTTCGGGACCGTGACCGTCGCGATGAGCGGGCTCTCGCTCGTCGTGGCCAAGCGCGCGGAGGCCAATGACGTGTTCACGAAGCGCACCGCGCTTCTGCAGCAGCAGATGAACTGGCTCCAGGCGCTGCCGTATGACTCCCTCGAGGAGAAAGCCGGCACCGTCCTTGTGCAGGACGGTCCGTTCCCGCACAAGCGCAAGATCTCTATCAGCTCGACCGGCAGCCGGACGCGGGTCACAATTCACATCATCCCGACCCGCGCGCCCGAGCGCTGGGAGAGCATCCAGTTCGACCGCGCGCGGCCGACCTCCTCGCCGCTCTGCAGGGAGTGCTGAGATGCCTAAGCTCCTAACGACACCTACGGTTGCTCGGCGCGGAATGACCCTCGCCGAAGTGATGATCGCGCTCGTGCTGATCGGCATCGTTGGCGCGATGTTCACCAAGATGCTCGTCGCCCAAGGGCGGTTCTACAACACCCAGTACGCGCAGCGCAGCGCGCGCAGCGTGTCACGCGCGCCCATGAACGTGCTGCTCTCGGAGCTGCGGATGGTGCAGGACCGTGGCGGCGTCGACGCCGCGCAGGCCGACGGCAAGCGGGTACGCCTCAAGGTGCCTTATCGCTTCGGGGTCGTCTGCGGGACGGCGGGCGGGGCGACGGTCGCGGCTATGCTCCCGGTGGATTCGGCCGTTTCCGCGACCTACGCCGGCTGGGCGTGGCGCGCGGTCGACGGGTCGTACACGGAGCTGGTGGCGGCCGACCCACTGGGCGCGGACCGACCCGTTGACGTGACCGGAACCGCCGGCGAGGCCACCTGCGCGGCGGCACGCATCCACAAGCCGGTCGTGAACACGGCGAAAGGCAGAAAGGAGGGCCGGGTGCTGGAGCTGCGCCCGGCATCAGCCGCGGCGCCGACAATCTCGCCGGTCTACCTGTGGCAATACGTCGCCTACGAGTTCAAGGCATCGACCGCGTACCCTGGTCGGATCGGGCTCTATCGCATCGAGGCCGACGGCACGGCGGGCGCCAAGGAGCTCGAGCTCATGGCGCCGTTCGACGCGTCGGCCCGATTCCGCTTCTTCGTGCCGGGGCAGGACACGTCCCAGGTGGAGGTGCCGGCGTCGCTGGCCGACATCCGCGGCCTCGACCTCCTGCTGAACGGCGCCGCGGGCATGAGCGCGACGAGCGGGTCAGCGCCCGCGGTCAGCCGGGTCACGACGGCAGTGTTCTTCAAGAACGTCCGCACGTTCTAGGCGGCGAGGAGGAGGACTTCCATGCGTACCCTGCGAAATCGACACGGCTTCGCCCTGCCGATGACCATCATGGTCATCGTCGTCCTCACCGCCGCGCTGACCGCCGCCTTCGTGGCCACTGCCGCGGAGACGACGACCAACGTCGCGTACCGCGGCCAGAGTCGCGCGTTCATGGTCGCGCAGATGGGGCTCGAGCGCTTCCTCGA
>JBHELH010000379.1:0-7445 GCA_046263215.1 Gemmatimonadaceae bacterium
TCGTGTTCGGCTCGCACCAGGGCCTGTGGAAGGTCCCGCTCACGGGCGCGCGAAGGCCCACGCGCGTCACGGCGTTCACCGGCGGCGCCGCGGATCCGTCGTTCTCGCGCGCAATTGGCCACGGCTCGTCGATTCGCCTCGTCTACCAATCCGACATCACCGACGTCAACATCTGGCGTTGGGATCCGGCGCGTCGCGAGGCGAGAAAGATCGCGGGCTCGACGTGGTACGACGACTTTCCGGCGGTCGCTCCCGGCGGAGATCGAGTGGCGTTCGCCTCGAACCGGACGGGCGAGAACGAGATCTGGGTCGCCGACGCCGACGGGTCCAATCCCCGGCAGGTGACCTTCCATCGAGGTCCGGTCGTGATGTCGCCCGCCTGGTCGCCGGACGGCAAGCGTCTGGCGTTCTCCTCCGAGGTGGCCGGCAATCGCGACATCTATGTCATCCGGGCCGACGGGTCGCAGTCCACCCGCATCACCACGGCGCCGTCCGAGGAGACGAACCCGAGCTGGTCTCCGGACGGGCGCTGGATCTACTTCCGCTCGGATCAGGCGGGTATCGGGCAGCTCTGGAAGGTGCCGGCGGCCGGCGGCGGGACGCCGATGCGCGTGACCACCGGCGAGGCGCTCCGGGGATTCCCGTCGCCGGACGGACGGCTCCTGTATTTCGTCAGGAGCGCGGATGTTCCCGGCCTCTGGTCGGTCCCGGTGGATGGCGGACGGGAGATGTTCATTCTTTCCGACGTGCGCGACGGCTACTGGGCCGTCGCGGACTCGGGGATCTTCTTCCTCGTCCCGAGCCCCGAGGGATCGAGCGGGCGCGAGGCACTTAAGTTCTTCGCGTTCGCGACCGGCACCGTGTCGACCCTCCCCGCCCCATCGGAATGGTGGACATACCGTCCTGGCTTCTCGGCGGCGCGTGACGGACGCTTCGTGCTCTGGACGCGATGGGACAACGCGATCAGGGACCTGATGCTGATCGACCCGTGGACACCGTGAGCGACCGGAGCCGCTCAGCGAGCTCGTAGTCGAATACCGAATCTCGACCCTCGCCGCACGCGGCCTCTTCGCATAATGCTCCGCTCCACTGTTGCCCGTGTCCCCTTCGTAACGCTGTCGCTGACGTAGGGCAGGCGGCCAGCGACCGGCACCAACGTCGCCGAGCGGTTCGCGTGGAAGAGCGCCTCGGTGTGACGGAGCACGGCGCGACACGAGGCGTCGATGTCCGCCTGTTCGAGAGGCCGGAGGAGCGCCTTCTCGAGCGCCGCAAACGCGTCCACGTCGCGGTCGGACAGCGTGAGGGCCATGCCACCCTCGGGCGGGGAGACGCCGAGGGGACGCCCGGTGGTCTCGCATCCCGGAACGTCCAGATCGGGAGTAGGCCGCATCGGACGAATGTCCGATGCGACCGGATTAATGGCTTCTCATGTTGGCAAGCCAAATCGTCCGTGATCGAGTCTGGCGCTGTGACTCCCGCCGCGCGACGTGTCATCATGATGACACTCTTGATGCGGTGATTGCGGCGCTCTTCGCGGTCAAACTCAAGGTCCTGCCCGGCGAGTGGCTAGGCCGGAGGCGCAGTCTCCGGAAAGTATCGCTACGCCCACCCCGCCGCCTGCTAACACGATGCTCGAGGTTTGCTCGACCGGCATTTCCCGCTGACAGTCCGTCGTATCACTCGCTTCCGGAGGTACCGCCATGAAACAACGCCTTCTCGCCGCCGCAGTGCTCGCGCTACTGCCGGTTGCCGCCCACGCACAGCCCGCGACGACGCCTGTGAAGGTCAATATCCAGAGCGACGTGAGCTTGACGCGAACGGGGAGCACCGATTTCGGGACCGTCGGCAACAACGATGCTCAGACGTTCACCATTAACCCGGCGGGCCCTGCCCTCGACCAGTCGACGGCCAAGTTCGTGGCCGACGGCGAGGCGAATGCCAACATAGTGGTGACGTTCGACGCCACCGTCGCGCTCTGCCACGAGACGTTGGGATGCGGGACCAGCATCACGTTCACGTCGAATGTTGGCCACGTCGACGTCGACAACCAGCCCTCCGCGCAGCCCAACCTCGCCAGCGGCAGCACGGTCCGCCTCAACTCAGTCGGGAAGTACTACTTCTGGCTCGGCGGCAGCATCGATGTGGCAGCGGGGCAGAACACCGGCCGCTACGAAGGGACCTTCACCATGAGCGCCGTATACCAGTAACCCCGCTGCGCGCGCTGTTGGGTCGGGGAGCCACCTGAGGCGCTCCACGGCGCTGGCTGTGATGCCGGCGCGATGACCTTTACACCGAACGTCGCCGCGAGCCAGACCGGCAACCAGGCCGGCTCGACCCCGAACCTCGCGAGCGGCAGCGACGCGTAACTCAGCGGGGACGGCCTTCACTTCTTCTGGCTGGGTGGCTCACTGGCAGTGAACGCGAACCAGCAGCCGGGCGCCTACAGTGGCACGTTCAACATGAGCGTCTCGTACCATTAGCCCCACCTCTCGGCGCTGTCGCTCCGCCGTCGCGCATACGCCAATGGCCGCAGGAAAGAGGGAATCTGAATGCGCCACGTGTGGCTCGTGTCGACATTAGGTTTGCTGATGCGGCTCGACGCCGACGAGTGCGCTGCGCAGGCCGCGGGGTCGGCACCTGTCAGCGCGAAAGTGACCGGCAGGCGAACCCCACACAAGCCCCGCAAACCGCCGACGCCGCCCAAGCCCGCGCAGTCTGCGGGAGCGCTCCTCGACCCCGCTGGCGACACGCTGGGCCCGCAGCCGACGCGAGCTGCGCCCGAGCTCTTCACGCTCGACGTCGCCGGGGCTCCTCTCGTGCGGTTTGTGCTCTGCTCATCCGACCCGCCCGTGACGGGCGACTCCGACGGAGTCGTCTGTCTGTGGCGCGTGGAGGGCGACACATCACCCGGCTGGTCACCGCCGCGGTCGAAAGCTGAGGAACTCATCTTCCACTGGCCCGACTTCCCCGACTGGCCGGGTCACGTCTCCATCTCCCTCTCCAGCTTAGCGCACAGCGCGCGCGTGGCACCAGGCCACTACATCGCCCGCTTCACCATCATCGCCGAGTACTAGCCGTGGGAGAGCAGACCACGCCGCACAGGGCGCTCGCCTCCGCCTTGGCCGTAGCTCGTGCCGCTCTGCCGGCGACGCTCTTCCTCGCGTCGGCTGCACCGCCCGCGCGCGGACAGGTGGCTGTCGCGCCGACCGTGATCGTGCTCGCCGAGCCGGAGCGCTTCGGCGCCTTAACGGTCGAGAACCGATCCGCTGCGGCGCAGGAGGTGACGGTGGAGTTTCGGTTTGGGTATCCGGCCTCTGACAGTCTCGGCAACCTCCGGATGGTGTACGACGACAGCGCGACGGCGGCTCGCTTCTCGATGGCGTCCTGGGTGCGCGCCTTTCCCCGCCGCGTCCTACTCGGGCCGGGGCAGCGACAGTTAGTTCGTTTGACGGTCCGACCACCCGCGAATCTCCCCGATGGGGTGTATTGGACGCGGCTGATCACGAGCTCTGTACCCCAGTCCGCTCGAGTTGACAGCGTCGCGAGGGGCATCACGGCCCAGATCACCTTTCGGCTGCAGCAGATCACGACGGTGCTCTACCGCCGAGGACGGGCGGAAACCGGAATCGAGATCGGTGCGCTCGCCGTCCGGCAGGACTCGGTCGAGCTCCAGCTGCTCGTCCCACTGAAACGCACAGGGATAGCCCCGTTTCTCGGTACCGTTGCTCTGCGTGTACTAGACCCGGCCGGCAGGCTGGTTCAGGAAGGTACCGAGATCACCTCGGTGTACTTCTCTCTCACGAAGCGCTTCGCGGTCCCACGCGCGCGCCTGACTCCGGGTACCTACGCGGCGGAAGTGAAGGCGACGGCGGAGCGATCCGACGTGGTACCTGAGGCGCTCTTTCCCATGGTCCCGGTGGTAATCCGAACGCAGTTCACGGTGCCGTGACGCGGAACTCGGCCGCACTGCCCCGGATGGTCTGCGCCGCTGTTTTCGTCGCGAGCGTACCGGCGTCGGTCCCGGCCCAAGATCCGGCGCGTCGGGAGGGGGTCGAGGAGGCTCCGCTGATCCTTCTCTACCGCCCCTACGTCCGGACGATTATTGCCGCCGTTCACTACGACGGAGCGTTCTATCTCCCGTTCGGGGAGACTTTCGCGCAACTCGGAATCGCTACCCACGTCGATCCCAGACAGGCCACGGCGACGGGCCATTTCCTTCGCAAGCGATCACAGTATCGGGTCGATTTCCGCGCCGGCACGGCCAAAGTCGGCGAGCGCGCATACGTCCTTGCTCCGAACAGCTACTTGATCGGTGAGCTGGACATCTTCGTGCTCCCATCAGTCTTCGAGCAGCTCTTCGGGTTCACATTGGCCGTGGACGCACGTATGCTCGCCGTGCAAATCACGGCCTCCGAGGAACTGCCGATCGCCGAAACGTTCCGCCGTCGCGAGCGGCAGGCTCGGTTTGCGGCGGCGTCGGATACAACCGTCGTGCCGCTTCGCTATCCTCGCGACCGCCGGGCGTTAGATGGGGGCGTCGTCGAGTACCTTCTCGCGGCCGAGTCGGCCGACCAGTCGAACGCGCTGCGATTTCGCGTTGTCGCGGGGGCGGAGCTGCTGGGTGGCGACCTACAGGCCGCCATTCACGGCGCCTCCGGCGCCGGGCGCCGTCGCCTCGTTGACGACGGTGACTGGCGCTGGCGGTACGTCTTCGCGGGTTCGCGCGGCCTGTCCCAGCTGACCGTCGGGCGGCTTGTGTCAGCCGGGCTCCAGGCGCATCAGCTCGAGGGCGTGGAGATCACCAACCGCCCCATCGAGCCGCGCACGAAGCTGGCCACCTACAGCGTCGAGGGAGTGACGGAGGCCAACGCGGAGGTCGAGCTGTACGTCAACGATCTGTTGGTCGACATCGCGACGGCCGATGCGTTCGGCAATTACCGCTTTGCTGTACCGCTCTCCTACGGTACATCGATCGCACGCGTCCAGTCGTACGGGCCGGCAGGCGGCGTGCGGCGCGAGGAGCAGGCGATTCAGGTTCCGTTCGCGTTCGTTCCGCCCGGCCGCGCCGACTACGCGGCGAGTGTAGGCCGGTCGCGTCGCACGGGGCAAGGGATCGCCCACGCGCGCGTCGCGGTGGGTCTCTCGGAGAGGATTACAAGCACCGTCGGCGTCGATTACGGGGGCGAGTCCGTTCGTCGCCCGGTAGCGTACGGGAGCCTCACGACTAGGGCCGGGAGTGCTTCCGTCGTGGGAATCGAACTCGCGCCCACAGCGCTCTACCGCGCGTCGGCGGAGGCGTTCTTTCCTTCGCGAGCGAGCGTGGGAGCGACGATCACGCACTTCGTAGGTGAATCGTTCCTTCATTCAGGTGGGCCGGCGAACGAATGGTCTCTACGTGGGTTCACGCCCGTAGGCGGTGGCTCGACTGCGGCGACCCTTCAGCTCCGCGCTGCTCACCGGACGTCTGGAAACGGCGGGCGACGCTCGAATGTCGGGCTGGAAGCGCGAGGCCAGGGGGGCCTCGTTCGGCCGCTCCTCGCCTACGATTGGACGACCTCGCGCTCCGCGGGCCAGTCGGCCGAGTCGGCGCGCCGGCACGCACGCGTCGGCGCGGCGGCTCGCATTGGCAGAGGCGGCGGAAGACCGCGTTGGCTCAACAGCATGTTGCTGAATTGGTGGCAGTCCTATGACGTAGGCGCACGTCGGGCGCGGCAGGTTCAGCTGCAGCTCTCCACCCCCTTCGCCGTCGGGCGCTACCTCGAGGCGTCGGTCACGCGCGACCACGCCACACGAGCAAACCACCTCGACCTGAGGCTCCTTCTCGAACTGCCATACCTCCGTTCGTCAACTAGCGTGAGCCGGCGCCCTGGAAGCGAAACGCTTGTGCAAAGCGTCCGCGGGGCCGTCGGCTACGATTCCCGCTCCGGTGCGCTTGTCCCGAGCGACCGCGCCTGGGCCGGCCACTCGAGCGTCGCTATGCGCTTCTTCCTTGACAAGGATGGAGACGGGCGGCTGGATGCCGGCGAAGAGCCGGTTCGCGGCGCCGGTGTTCGTCTGCGGCACACAGTGACGCTCGAGCAAGCCGGCCCAGGTCTGCTCCGCGCAACAGACTTACCGGCCTACCAACGCTACGGCGCTACGATAGACGTGAGTGGCGTGCGCAATCCGCTCTGGATGCCAAAGTTCCGCGCATTCAGCTTCGTGACCGACCCGAACCGTTACAAGCGCATCGACGTCCCGTTCTTCGTCGGTGGCGTTGTGGAAGGCACTGTCGTACGACGCGTCGGCGGCGAGGATCGTCCAGTAGCGGGGCTGAAGGTGCACTTGGAGGGCGTTGGCGTCGACTTCCGGGTCGACTTGACGACGTTCAGCGATGGCAGCTTCTACCATATGGGCGTGCCGCCAGGACGGTACGTTCTTCAGGTCGACACCGCCCAACTCAATCTCCTGTCCGCGGTGACGGAGCCCGCGGCGCGCAGCTTCGAGGTGCGCGAGACCGCAACTGGCGACTTCGTCGAGCGCCTCGACTTCGTGCTCGTCGCGGCGAGTCGTCCTGACTCCTCGTTCGGTCGCGGGTTCGAGCCGGGTGAGTCCAATACGCACGCGGCACCCAGAAGAGTCCCGTGAACCGATTAGCGAAGGCGTGACCAATGGCGCGTCTTGCTGGGCCAGATCACGGCAACGACTACGCGTACTTCCGTCTCGCGGAGATCTACCTGATTAAGGCCGAGGCACTCACCGAGATGGGGCGCACGGCGGAGGCGCTTCAGCTCCTGAACGTGCTGCGCAGCCGCGTCTTCGAGCCCGCCGCACCACTCGCAAGCGCCAACCGCGACGTGATCCTGCGCGAGCGGCTCTTCGAGCTCACCGCCGAAGCCAAGCGGCGCCAGGATCTGATCCGGCACGGCCGGTATACGGATACCTGGCAGTACAAAGCGGCCTGGCCTGGGCACGTCATTCTGATGCCGATTCCACAGAAGCAGATCAACGCCAACCCGCTACTCGTGCAGAACCCGGGGTACTAATAGGGGCGTTGTGGCCGAAGCGCGGCGTTGTTGGCCGCGCGCCGGTTCAGAGAGACAAGTAAAGCGGGATAGGTACGCCGGACGGCCAGGCGCGCTGCCCTGTCCAGCGGGGGTGGGCGACCAGCGCCGCTCGGTGTACGCGCCACTCCCACCAACTGTCTCGCTCGCGTACGTTTCACGCGATGCGTGAGCAGCAACGGTGGGAGTCAGCGATGGCGCCGGACGCCGCCGGCGACCCGGCGACGATTAAGGAGCGGCGCCTCAGCGGCTGGCTCCGCGAGCATGGCTCCGTCGTCATCGGCTTCAGCGGAGGGGTCGACTCGGCGTACCTCGCCTGTGTGGCGCTCGAGACGCTCGGCCCCGAGAGAGTCCTCGCCGTCATCGGCCGCAGCGCGTCGTATCCCGCCGAGCAGTGGGAGA